>NZ_JBIVAX010000010.1:0-202005 GCF_044745805.1 Kitasatospora sp. NPDC086801 | reverse complement strand
TCAGCCGGACGGGCGTAGGCCACCCGGCCCACGCCAGACAGCAAGATCAACACCTAGTCCAACCGGGTGTCGTACACCTAGATCGTGATAGTCCCGGCGAACTCCCCGGGGCCGCGGTAGTCGGCGTAGTGCAGCTGGCGACCGGCGAAGTGGCCCGGGTAGTGGGGCAGGAAGGGGCGGGTCCAGGTGCCGGTGGCGTTGATCAGCGCGCGGCTGGACCAGGTGCCGTGGTCGGTCTCGACCAGCAGCCGGGAGTCCGGGCGGTCCGACTCGGCGCGCACCGCGTGAACGGCGACGGGGCGTACGACCGGGAGCGCGTGCCGGGCCTCGTACGCCGCGAAGTACCCCGGCACGACCTCGCGCGCCGGGGCCTGGGGGTCGGGCGCGGGGAGTTCGGCGTCCGGGAGGTCGTGGAAGCCGTGCACGGTGGCCATCCGCAGGGACGGTGAGCGGTGCGCCCAGGCGCCGCCCGGCGCGGGGTTGGCGTCGAGCACGACGAAGCCGCCGTCGGCGTCCGCCCGGGAGGGGGCGAAGCCGCGGCGGCTGAGGTGGTAGGCGGCGGACAGTCCGGCCTGTCCGGCGCCCACCACCAGGACGTCCACGCGCCGCTGCCCGCCGTTGGTTGCGCCGTAAACAGTCACGCCGGTGAAACATCGGGGGTGCGGCGGGTGTTCCCGTGCCCGCGCGCTCCTGCGTCACACCATGTGACGCCCCGCGCGGGTGCCGGGTCAGACGGCCGGGGAGATCACCGCGGCCGTGCCGTAGGCGCAGACCTCGGTGCCGACGTCCGCCGCCTCCGTCACGTCGAAGCGCATCATCAGCACCGCGTTTCCGCCGCGCGCCTTGGTCTGCTCGATCAGACGGTGCATCGCCTCGTTGCGGCTCTCGACCAGGGTCTTCGTCAGGCCCCGCAGCTCGCCGCCGATCAGCGACTTCAGCCCGGCGCCGATCTGGCTGCCGAGGTGGCGGCTGCGCACGGTCAGCCCGAAGACCTCGCCGATCACATGATCGACCCGGAAGCCGGGGATGTCGTTGGTGGTCACGACCAGGACGTCGGCGTTCGGGCCCTGCCCGCCGCCGTACTCGTTGATGTCAGCCATGGGCCCATCCTGCCCCGTGTCGTGCGTCCGAGTGACCCAGGCGGGGCCGGGCGATGGCCGAGAAGGGGTCCAGAAGCTGGCTCAGACCGGTGATCGGGCGACCGAAAGGCCGTACCGTAGCCCCATGGGCGAGCGAAGCGATCATCCACAGGGGCCGGGCGCGGCGGAGGACTCCGGCGCGCAGGAGATCGAGGCGACGGTGGTGCTGGGCCTGCGGATCACCGACTGGCCGGCGCTGCGCGCCGCCGCGATCAGGGCCGTCGAGGAGCTGGTGTTCGAAGGCGTCGACCCGGCCGGCCAGCGCCGTGAACTGCTGCGCGAGGTCGCCGAGGACGCCAACGCGGCGCTCGGCGCGCTGCTGCACCCGGACCGGCTGGTGGCCGCCATCCCCGGGGTCGAGGCGATCGGCGGCACGCTGGAGATCAGCGTCACCGAGGACTTCGCGCCGGACTTCGCCGAACTGTTCCCGCTGGAGGGCGACGAGGACGAGGACGGCGGCGCGGGTGCGGACTGGACCCTCACCCCGCGCACCGCCTGCCTCCTGCACGCCCAGCTGATCGGCCTGGCCGACGCGGCCTACGACGACTTCGACGAGCACGGTGACGACCCAGTCGTCGACGGCGAGGACGCCGACTGGTCGGTCTACGCCCGCCTGCCCCAGCGCACCTGGCGGCTGCGCCGGAACTGGCGCCGTGCCATGGCCCGGGCCTTCGACGACCTCGCCGACGACCTCGCCCTCGGCGAATGGCCGCTGCCACGCTGCCTGGCCGAGGAGATCGGACTGCGGATGGCCCTGGTCGACGCCCGGGCCCTGCTCGGCGCGCAGCCCGAGTCGGTGGCCGACATGATGGGCGACCTGCCGGCCGACCTGTACGACTACGACTGGGACGGCTGCCACGACGAGCTGTTCGGCGTCTACGGACCGGACGACGGCGACCCGGAGCTGGGAGCCGAGCAGCGCACCGAGGTGCTGCTGGCGGCCACGCACCCGGAGGGCTGGTTCCTGACGTACGAGGACGCGGAGGCGCGGGACCCGCAGCGCGGCTACCGGCGCTGACCGGTCGTCGGGCCCGTTCGGGCCGGGTTGGGCCAGGTTGGGCCGATTCAGGCTGGTTCGAGCTGGTTCAGGTTGGTTCGAGATGCTCTCCGGGCGTTGTGACTGGTGGGCGGCTAGGCTGCGGGCATGTCCGATACGTCTGATGTGCGTGCGGTATCCGGGTGGCCGGACGGGGCGGATGGGGCGGCCCGCGCGGGTGGTCCGGCCGGGGTGCGCGGGTCTTCGGCAGGCGGGGACGACCAGCTGCTCACCCGGATCGCGCTCGGACTGGACGGTGTGCAGGCTGCCCAGCGCGGGCGGACGGCCGAGGCGCGGGCCAGCTTCGAGACGCTCTGGGCGGCGCTGGGCGAGCGGGGCGACGTCTTCCACCGCTGTGTCCTCGCCCACTACCTGGCCGACCTGCAGGACGATCCGCAGGACGAACTGGAGTGGGACCAGCGGGCGCTGGCCGCCGCCGACTCGCTCACCGCCGAGCGCGCCCAGACCTATGAGTCCGCCCTCCAGGTGCGCGCGTTCTACCCCTCACTGCACCTCAACCTGGCCTCCGACCACCTCAAGCTCGGCAAGCCCGACCTCGCGCGCGAGCAACTGGAGCGCGCCGTGCGCAGCCTGGATGCGCTCCCCGAGGACGTCTACGGCGCGAGCATCCGGGCGGCCGTCGACGAACTGCGGCAGCGGTTGCGCTGAGCGGGGGGATTGGCAGGGGCAGGGAGTGGAGACGGGGCGGCCCGGGGCGGCTCGGGGCGGGGGTCGTGCGGGGCCCCCGGCACCGCGTGATCACCGGGGTGGCGGGGCTGGCATGCTGGACGGGTGACTTCTCCGTTCGACACCCCGGCCCCTGCTCTCGCTCCTGCTGCCGCTCCCGTTCCGGTGCCCGTTTCCGCTGCCGACGACGCCTCGGCCCCGGCGGACCCTGACGCACGGCCGCAGTACGTGCTGCCGCTGGTCGTCCAGGTGGAGAAGGCCACGCCGCCCGGGCGGACCGACGCGCTGGAGACCTCGGCCCGGGCGGTGCTCACCCTGCTGTCCGACCCGCGGGTGACCGAGGTGGACGGCGAGTGGGCGGAGCGGGTCGAGGCCTGGGAGGACGCCCGGATCCGCAAGGTGGTCCGGCGGGCCCGGGGCGGGGAGTGGCGCCGGGCGGGCGAGCTGCCGGGGATCACGGTGAGCGGGCGGGAGGCCGAGGTGCGGGTGTTTCCGCCGGTTCCGCTGGACGGCTGGCCGAAGGATCTCGCCAAGCTCCAGGTGTCGGGGCTTGAGCTGACCGACGATCCCCAAGGTGTACCCCACCCGAATCCCCAGGTCTCCGGGACGGATCTGGAGGAGACCGCCGAGATCGGTGCTCCTGAGCCTGGACTGCCGGTGCTGTGGCTCAACCCGGAGCTGGAGATGAGCGCGGGCAAGGCGATGGCGCAGACCGGCCACGCCGCCCAGCTGGCGTGGTGGCGGTTGGACGAGGCGCAGCGCAAGGAGTGGGCCGAGTCCGGATTCGCGCTCGCGGTGCGGACGGTCCCGGCGGAGGTGTGGGAGGGGCTGGTCGCCAACGGTTTGCCGCTGGTCCGGGACGCGGGCTTCACCGAGATCGCGCCGGGCAGCTGCACGGTGATCGCGGACCACCCGGCGCTGCGCGGTTGACGGGTAACAGATGACGGCGAACAGATAACAGATAACAGATTTCGAAATCTGTTATCTGTTCGCCGTCATCTGTTTGTTGTCATCTGTTGCCCGCCCGCCGTCCGTTGCAGGCCGCTACTCGCCGGAGGTCTGGTACCGACGGATCGCCCGCAGGCCGCCGTAGGCGGCTGCGGCCGTCCAGAGGGCCATGATCAGCAGCCCGGTCCAGTGCCCGTAGTGGATGCCGGTCTCGGTCTGGGTGTGCATCGCGTACAGGCCGGCCCGGTCGGGCAGGAACTGGCCGACCTCGCGGACGCCGGGGATGGCCGCCAGCCAGGTGGTGCCGAGGAACACCATCGGGCCGAGCAGACCGAGCGCGGCGCTGAAGTTGCCCAGCATCGTGGTCAGTCCGAGGCAGAGCAGTACCAGCAGCGGGTGGTAGAGGACGCCGGCCACGAAGCTGCGGGTCAGGCCGGGGGTGGACCAGTCCAGTCCGGCGGTGGCGTCGACGGCCAGGAACGAGCCCGCCGTCGACGCCAGCCCGAGCAGCAGGCCCAGCCCGGCGCCGAGCGCGAGCTTGGCGCCGTAGAGCCGCGCGCGCCGGGGGACGGCGATGAACGAGGTGCTGATCATGCGGGTGTTGAACTCCTGCCCGATCAGCAGGATCCCGAGGCAGGCCACGGCCACGTGGCCGAAGAGCAGCCCGTAGTAGATCCCGTTGGCCGGGTCCGCGCCGGGGTTCACGCTCTTCGGGTCGGAGGCGGCGCTGACGGCCGCGGTGACTCCGACGGTCAGGACCAGGGCGACCAGCGGGGCCGCCCACTGGGAGGGCAGGGTGGTGAACTTGATCCGTTCGGCGCGCAGGGCGTGGGCCGCGCTCATTGTCATCTTCCCTTCGTTCGTGGTCACTTGGCGCGCCGCAGGGCGAGCAGGCCGCCGTAGGCCGCGGCGCCGGCCCACAGGGCCATGATCAGTAGTCCGGTCCAGTGCCCGTACGGGACCTGCGGGTCGTCGGCGTAGTGCAGCGCGTACTGGCCGGCCCGGTCGGGCAGGAACTGGGCCACCTGCCGCACCCCGGCCACGCCGCCGAGCAGCGGCGAGAGCAGGAAGACGACCGGTACCAGCAGTCCCATGGCGGCGGTGAGGTTGCCGAGCAGCGCGGTCGCCCCGAGGCAGAACACCACCAGCAGCACCGGGTAGAGCACGCCGGCGGTGGCGCTGCGGGCGAAGGCGGGGCCGTCCCAGTCGCCGGGGACGGTGGCCGCGTACCCGGCGAAGGCGCCCGCCGTGCCCGCCGCGCCGACGCCGAGGCCGACCAGCGCGCCGAGCGTCAGCTTGGCGCCGTACAGCCGCCCGCGCCGGGGGACGGCGGTGAGCGAGACGTCGATCATGCGGGTGTTGAACTCCTGGCCGATCAGCAGGACCGCGAAGCAGACCAGTGCGGCCTGGCCGAAGTTGAGCCCGTAGAAGACGCCCGCGCCCGGGTCGTCGGTGAGGTTGTGCTCTGAGCCGCCGAGGGCCGCGCCGATCGCCGTGGTGGTGCCCACGGTGAGCGCGAAGGCGAGCAGCGGGGTGATCCAGAGGGACTGGAGCGTGGTGAGCTTGATCCGTTCGGCGTTGAAGGCGCACAGGTGGTACCGGAAAGCCGAGTCGGGGCTCATGCGGTGGTCTCGGCGCGGTACTCGACGCTGTCGGCGGTCATCCGCATGAACGCCTCCTCCAGCGAGTCCTGTTGGACCGCGATCTCGTACAGGACCACGCCGTGCGCGGCGGCGAGCGCGGCGATCTGCTCGGGTTCGGCGCCGGTCACCTCCCAGGCGCCGTCGTCCGCCCGGGTCGCGGCGAGGTTGCCGGCGGCGTCCGACTGCCGGAGCAGGTCGCCGCCGAACAGGGCGGCCAGTTTGGCCGGGTTCACGGCCCGGACGCGGATCCTGGTCCGGCCGTGCTGGTCGATGAACTCGGCCGTGGCGGCGTCCGCGAGCAGCCGGCCGCGGCCGATGACCACCAAGTGGTCGGCGGTGAGCGCCATTTCGGTCATCAGATGGGACGACACCAGCACCGACCTGCCCTCGGCGGCCAGTTCGCGCAACAGGTTGCGGATCCAGCGGATGCCCTCCGGGTCCAGGCCGTTGACCGGTTCGTCCAGCAGTAGCACCGGCGGGTCGCCGAGCAGCGCGGCGGCCACCCCGAGGCGCTGGCGCATGCCGAGGGAGAAGCCGCGGATCCGCCGCCCGGCGGCGTCCGTCAGGCCGACCTGGGCGAGCACCTCGTCCACCCGGCGCGGCGCCAGGCCGTTGCTCGCCGCGAGCCAGCGCAGGTGACCGGCGGCGGTGCGGCCGCCGTGCAGCGCGTGGGCGTCCAGCAGGGCGCCCACCTGCCGTAGCGGCTGGGCGAGTTCGGTGTACCGGCGGCCGCCGACCAGGGCGCTTCCGGCGGTGGGGCGGTCCAAGCCGAGGATCAGGCGCATGGTGGTGCTCTTGCCGGCGCCGTTCGGGCCGAGGAAGCCCGTCACCAGGCCGGGTCGGATCTCGAAGGACAGGTCGTCGACGACGCGCCGACCGTCGTACTCCTTGGTGAGGCCCTGGATCTCGATCACGGCCGCGCTCCCCTCTCGGTGCTCCGGCGCCGGGTCGTCCGGCTGGTGGTCACATTCGACCGGAGCGGGCCGTATCGGCGGATCCCGCAGGGGTCGGGAGCCGTCTCCCTCCCGGGAGGGAGACGGCGGCAGCCCGGCGGGGGATCCAGGGCCGACCGCTGACCTGGCAGGATGGCGGAATGCCCAGGATCCTCGCGCCGCTGCTGGCCGGCGCCACGTACGCGCGCCTGCTGCACCTGCTGATCGGGTGGATCTTCGCGGGCGTCGTCCTGATGATCTATCCCGGGACGTACCACAAGGGCCTGGGCGAGATCGTGGTCGCGAGCGTCGCGGTGGATGTCGTCCTGCTCGCCCTGGTCGCCCTCGTCCCCGCGACGCGGCGCGCCGAAGGGGTGCAGGCGCGGCTGCTGCTGCTGCCCGACCGCGAGGAGGACATCGCCGCCGAGTCCTCCCGCAGTTGGGCGGATCGGCGGCGCACCGCCGGCTGGTTGATCGGGCGGGTCGTGCTCGGTTCGGTGGTCGGGTTCGCGACGGCCTTCGGCCTCACCAGCGGCTACGACCTGCTGACCGGACCGGACTCGTTCTGGTACCTCCCGCTCGCCCCGGTGCTGGTGCTCGGCTACGGTTGGCTGGTGGTGTCCGCCGGCCGACTCCAACTCGCCATGGTCGTAAGGCTGCTGGGGCCGTCCCCGGTGGAGCGGCTGGCGGAGGCGGAGCTGCGGGCCGAACGGCTGCTGGAGCGCAACAGGTTGGCCCGTGAGCTGCACGATTCCATCGGCCACGCACTGACGGTGACGGTCCTTCAGGCGGGCGCCGCGCGGGAGGTCGGGGACCAGGCATTCACCGCCAAGGCGCTCGAAGTCATCGAGGAGACCGGCCGCCGGGCCATGGAGGACCTCGAACGCACCCTCGTCCTGCTCCGCGAGCCGCCCGAGGGCGCGGCCGGCGACGGAACGGCCACCGAGCACCCCGGCGTCGACCAACTGTCCGCGCTGTTCGACACCGCCCGGGCGGCCGGGAGCCCGGTCGAGGCACGGATCGAGGTGCCGGCGGGGGCACTGCCCGGGGTGCTCTCCCGCGAGTCCTACCGGATCGTCCAGGAGGGCGTCACCAACGCGCTCAAGTATGCGCCCGGCGAGCCGGTCAGCGTCCGGATCGCCGTTCAGGGTGGGCAGTTGGAGCTGCGCTGCGCCAATCGGTCGGCGGTCGGCGGCACCGGACCGGCGCGACTCACGGGCGGCGCGGCGGGCAGGGGCGGCAAGGGGCTGCGCGGCATCCGGGAGCGCGCCACGCTGCTCGGCGGGGAGGCCACCGCCGGGGTGTCGGGCGACGGGGGCGGGGAGTGGGTGCTCGCCGTCCGGTTGCCCCTACGCTTGGGCTCGTGACGAACGATCTTGTGGGTGACGGTCCGGCGAGGGGCGCCGCCGGGATGATCGACATCCTGCTCGCCGACGACGAGGAACTGGTCCGGGCCGGGATGCGGGCCGTCCTGGAGGCGCAGGGGGACCTACGGGTGGTCGGCGAGGCCGCCGACGGCGCCGACGCGGTGGCGCTGGCCCGCGCGCTGCGCCCGCGCGTCGTCCTGATGGACGTCCGGATGCCGGTGCTGGACGGCCTGGCGGCGACCCGCGAGCTCCTGCGTCCCGGTGCGTCGGGGGAGCAGCCACCGAAGATCCTGGTCGTCACCACCTTCGAGAACGACGACTACGTCTACCAGGCGCTGCGAGCGGGCGCCGACGGCTTCCTGCTGAAGCGCTCCCGGCCGGCCGAGATCGCGCACGCGGTACGGCTGGTGGCGGCGGGCGAGTCGTTGCTGTTCCCGGCCACGATCCGCCGCCTCGCGGCCGGCCACGGCAATCCCGCCGCCCGCGCGACCATGGACCGGGCGGCGCTGACGGAGCGCGAGACGGAGGTGCTGCGGCTGGTCGCGCGCGGCCTCAGCAACGGGGAGATCGCCGAGCGGCTGTTCCTCGGCGTGCAGACGGTGAAGACCCACGTCAGCAGCGTGCTGGCGAAGCTCGGCGCGCGGGACCGCACCCAGGCGGTGATCGCCGCGTACGAGTCCGGCTTCGTCGAGCCGTCGGAGTAGCCGGAGTAGTCGGAGTAGCCGGAGCCGTCGGAGTAGCGGACGGGGGCGGAGCGGCGGACGGGGGCGGCGCACCGAGGCCAGGTAGCGCTGCGGGTCGGAGCAGTGGCGGGGCGGTTGCCGGAGGCCCGGCGCGGCGCCGGGGTCAGGCCGGGTAGGCGTGGGTCTGCGCGGCCTTGACGGAGGCCCAGACCTCGGATCCGGGCGCCAGCCCCAGCTCCGCGACGGCGGCCGGGGTGAGGTCGGCGGCCATCGGTAGTTCACCCGCGAGATCGGCGCGCACCTGGTCGCCGTGCAGGTCCAGGCCGGTGACCTCGGCCTTCCACACGTTGCGCGCGCTGGACTGCGGCCGTTCGCGGTGCAGGGTCACGGCGGACGGCGGGAAGGCGACGAAGGCCGGGCCGGACAGTTCCTCGGTGGTGGCCAGCACCGTGCCGGCCGTGAGCGTGACCTGGTGGCCCTCGGCCACACCCTGGTACAGGTTCAGTCCGACCAGGCGCGCGATGTAGTCGGTGCGCGGCCGCCGGGCGACCTCCGCGGGGCTGCCGGACTGCACCTCGTGCCCGCCCTCGATCACCACCAGCCGGTCGGCGAGCACCATCGCGTCCAGCGGGTCGTGCGTCACCAGCACCGCCACGGCCTCGAACTCGCTTAGGTGGCGCCGCAGTTGGGCGCGTACGTCGAGCCGGGTGCGGGCGTCCAGGGCGGCCAGCGGCTCGTCCAGCAGCAGCAGCCGGGGGCGGACGGCCAGCGCCCGGGCCAGCGCCACCCGCTGGGCCTGGCCGCCGGAGAGGCTGCCGGGGCGGACGGAGGCGTGGTCGACCAGGCCCATCCGCTCCAGCCAGCCGGCCGCCTCGGCCCGGGCGGCACGCTTGGGGCGGCCCTGGCAGCGCGGGCCGAAGGCGACGTTGTCGAGCGCGCTGAGGTGCGGGAAGAGCAGGTAGTCCTGGAACACCACGCCGACGGGACGTTCCTCGGCGGGGGTGTGCACACGCTGCTCGGGCTCCTCCAACAGGCGTCCGTCCAGGCGCAGGTGGCCGCCGGTGAGCGGGAGCAGCCCGGCGAGGGCGCGCAGGGCGGTGGACTTGCCGGCGCCGTTCGGGCCGAGCAGCGCGATCACCTCGCCGGGGGCGGCGGTGAGGGCGAGGTCGAGGGTGAACGCGGTGCGTTCCACCCGCAGCCGGGCGTCGAGGGCGGGCGCGGGTGCCGCCGTGGCACCGGTGACGGGGGTGGCGGGGGAGGTGCTCATCGGGGCGGTGTCCAGGGGGTCGGGGCGGCGGTGGCCGTGCTCCGGCCGAGCGCCGCCGGGGCTCGCCGGGCCGTCACGGGGTCGACATCCAGCGGTCGCGCAGGCCGACCAGGACGGCGACGGAGACCACCAGCAGGACCAGCGACAGCGCGATCGCCGCCTCCGGGTCCGACTCCATGGCGAGGTAGACGGCCAGCGGCATGGTCTGGGTGCGGCCGGGGAAGTTGCCCGCGAAGGTGATCGTGGCGCCGAACTCGCCGAGCGCCCGGGCCCACGCGAGCACCGCTCCGGCGGCGATCCCCGGAGCGATCAGCGGCAGGGTCACCCGGCGGAACGCCGTCAGCCGGGAAGCCCCCAGCGTCGCGGCCGCCTCCTCGTAGCGGGGGTCGGCGGCGCGCAGCGCGCCCTCCACGCTGATCACCAGGAACGGCATCGCCACGAACGCCTCGGCGATGACGACCCCGGTCGTGGTGAACGGCAGGGTGATGCCGAAGGCCGAGTCCAGCCAGGAACCGACGATGCCGCGCCGCCCGAGGACCAGCAGCAGCGCCACGCCGCCGACCACCGGCGGCAGCACCAGCGGCAGGGTGACCAGGGCCCGGATGACCCGCCGGCCCGGCAGTTCGGTGCGGGCGAGCAGCCAGGCCAGCGGGACGCCGAGGACCAGCGAGACCGCCGTGGCCGCCGTCGCGCAGATCAGCGACAGGCGCAGGGCGTCCCAGACGGCGGCGCTGGTGAGTTGGTCGGACAGGCCGCTCCAGGGCGCCCGGACCAGCAGGCCGACCAGCGGCAGGATCAGGAACGCCAGCCCGAGCAGCGCCGGGAGCAGCAGCGTGACCGGGACGCGGTGCGGGCGCCGGCGCCGGCGTGGCAGGGCCTTCGCCGTTCCTGCCACGCCGGGCCCGGTGTCGGTGGTGCGGTCGGTGGTGCGGTCGCTCACGGCGCCTGGAAGCCCGCCGCGGTGAGCACCTGCTTGGCCTCGGGCGACTGGATGTACGCGACGAAGGCGGCGGCGCCGTCCTTGTTCGGGGCCTTGGCCAGCGCGGCGATCGGGTAGTCGTTCACGGCCTTGTCGGCCTCGGGGAAGTCCACGCTGTCGATCTTCCCAGCATCCGCCTTCACGTCGGTCTTGTACACGAGCGAGGCGTCGACCTCACCGAGCTCGACCTTGGTGAGCGCGCCCTTGACGTCTTGCTCCAGGGTGACCGGGGTGAGGTTGACGTTGGCGGCCTTGAGCGCGGTCAGGGCGGCGGCGCCGCACGGCACCTCCTTTGCGCACAGCGCGACCTTCACACCGGAGCCGGTGAGGTCGTTCAGGCCCGCGAGGTGCTTGGGGTTGCCCTTGGGCACGGCGATGGTGAGCGTGTTCTTGACGAAGGTCTTCGGGTCGCCGCTCGCGCCGCCCGCGTCGGTCACGGTCTTCATGGTGGCCGGACTGGCGGCGGCGAACACGTCCGCCGGGGCGCCCGAGTTGATGCTGGTGGCGAGGCTGGAGCTGCCGCCGAAGTTGAACTTGACCTTGGCGCCCGGGTTCGCGGCCTCGAACTTCTTGCCGAGGTCGGTGAAGGTCTCCTTGAGCGAGGCGGCGGCGAAGACGGTGATGTCGCCGGTGGCCTTCGGGACGCTGCCGCCACCGGCCGCCGTCGAGGAGCCGGTCGCCGTCGAGGAACCTGTCGCCGTCGAGGCCGAGGAGCCGGCCGTCGAAGCGGGGGAGGAGCCGCCGGACTTGCCACCGCCGTCGCTGCCGCAGGCGGTCGCCCCGAGGCTGAGGACGAGGGCCGCCGCGGCGGCGACGGCGAGTCTGCGGGTGGTCGTACGGGTGCTCATCGGGGCTTCCCCTCCAGGGCGCGCGCCGGAAGGGGCGCGGGGTGAGGCCGCAGGTGCGGCCATTATGGTGATCATAGTGCCGCAAATGCGAGTGATAAATCCTCTGTCGCTTCGCACAGGCGGGTGTGGCGGGGGCGTCCGCTCGGCTGTGGGAAGGCTCAAACGTGCACGGACGGTGCCGGGGGTGGCACTGGTACGGGGGCCGGTGTGGTGGGTGGTGCGATGGCCGGTGTCATGGGCCGTGTCATGGGCGGCGTGGGGCGGTGCCGGGGAAATTACGTCGCGCGGGGGGCGGTCGGGCGGACAGGGTGGGGGTGATTCGTACAGCAGTCCGTACACAACGCCCGGGCCGAACGGCCCAGGAGAGGGGGAGGGGTCCGTCCATGTCCACGTTGCGCGTCACCGCCGAGAAGCTGGTCGTCCTGGAGCACCCGAACGCCGACGCCCTGGAGCTCGCGCAGGTCGGCCTCTACCGGGCGGTGGTCGCCAAGGGCAGGTACCGGACCGGCGACTACGCCGTCTACATCCCCGAACAGTCCGTCCTCCCGGTGGAGTTGATCGAGGAGCTGGGGTTGACGGGCAGGCTGGCCGGTAGCAAGTCCGACCGGGTGAAGGCCGTCCGACTGCGCGGCGAGCTGTCCCAGGGCATCGTCTGCCTGCCGGCCGCGCTCGCCGGCACCGACCTGGCGCCTGCCGCCGAGCGCGGCGAGGACTTCGCCGAGCTGCTCGGAGTCGTCAAGTGGCAGCCCCCGGTGCCGACCTCCATGAACGGCGACGTGCTGAGCGCGCCCGACCTGCTGCCCTGGGTGGACATCGAGAACCTCAAGCGCTACCCCGACGTCTTCGAGCCCGGCGAGCCGGTGGTGCTCACCGAGAAGCTGCACGGCAGCTGCTGCCTGATGACCTACACCGCTGCCACCGGCGAGGTCCAGGTGTCGTCCAAGGGCATCGGGGCGCAGGGGCTCTCACTGGCCGAGGACGAGCGCAACCTGTACTGGCGGGCCGTGCGCGCGTACGACCTCCCGGCCGTGGCGGCCCGACTGGCCGAGCGGCTCGGCGCCGAGCGGGTCGGTGTCTTCGGCGAGGTCTTCGGCGCCGGGGTACAGGACCTGACGTACGGCGCCTCCGGCCGCGCCGAACTGCCCGGGTACGCCGCGTTCGACGTGTCGGCCGTGGTGGACGGGCAGCTGACGTGGTACTCCGCGGCCGAACTGCTCGACGGTGAACTGCCGTTGGTGCCCGAACTGTGGCGGGGGCCGTTCGACCCGGAGACCGTGCTGGCCTTCGCCCAGGGCAAGGAGACCGTCTCCGGGCGTGAACTCCACCTGCGCGAAGGCGTGGTGGTCCGGCCGGTGACGGAGCGCTGGAGCCCGGTGGTCGGCGGGCGGGCGATCGCCAAGGTGGTCGGCGACGCCTACCTGACGCGCAAGGGTGGCACCGAGTACGAGTGATCCGCGCCCCTTCCCGCCCCTTCCCGCCCCTTCCCGTCCCGCCGCCCGTCCCGCCGCCCGTCCCGCCCCCCGTCGCGCACTCCCGCGCCTTTTCGCGCTCTTCCGCGCCTTCCGGAGGTGATTGATCGTCAGTTAACTTGGTGGGTCGCCTGTGCGGAAGGAGTGTCGATGACCAACGCCACCGCCCTCATGCCCGGACCGGCCGGGAACCCCCTGGTCGGTTCGCTGTTCGATCTCACCCGCCGCCCGCTGCGCACCTACCTCGCCGCTCACCGGGACCACGGGGACGTGGTCCGGTTCCGGGTGGGGCCGCCCGGGCTGCGGGTCGAGTTCTTCGGGGTGTTCTCCCCTGAAGGAGTCCACCAGGTGCTGGGCAGCGAGGCCGCCAACTTCCGCAAGGAGAACGCCTTCTACGACGAGCTGCGGACCAGCGTCGGCAACGGCCTGTTGACGAGCCAGGACGGCGACTACCAGCGCCAACGCCGGCTGGTCCAGCCGCTGTTCACCCGCCGCCGGGTGGACGGCTACGCGGGCGCCGTCGCCCAGGAGGCACGGGCGCTCACCGAACGGTGGAACGTGACCCCGGGCGGGGTCGTGGACGCGGCGGAGGAGATCTCCCGGTTCGCGCTGCGCGCCGTCGCCCGGATCCTGTTCGGCGCGGACGTCGAGGAGGCGGTGGCGGTGGTGGACCACAGCTTTCCGGCGCTCGGCCAGTACGTCTGGGACCGCGGCTTCGCGGCGATCCGCACCCCTCGCACCTGGCCGACCCCTTCGAACCGGCGCGGCGCCGAGGCCCAGCGCGCCCTGTACGCGGTCTGCGACCGGATCATCGCCGAGCGGGCCGCGCGCGGCGACCTGGACGAGGACGCGGACGACCTGCTCACCCTGCTCGGACGGGCCCGCGGCGAGGGCGGGGAGCAACTCGACCCGGCCGAACTCCGGGACCAGGTCCTGGTGTTCCTGCTCGCGGGGCACGAGACCACGGCCACCTCGTTGGCCTTCGCGCTGCACCTGCTCGCCAAGCACCCCGAGCAGCGAAAGCTCGCCCGGCAGGAGGCGGAGACCGTGCTGGCCGGCCGGGAGCCGACCGCCGCCGACCTGGAGGCGCTGCCGTACATCACCCGGGTGCTGAAGGAGGCGATGCGGCTCTACCCGGCGGCGGCACTGGTCGGGCGGCGGGCGGTCGCTCAGACGGTCATCGACGGGTACGTGATCCCGGCGGGCGCCCAGGTCATCATCTCGCCGCTGGTCACCCACCGGCACCCGGCGCACTGGCCGGAACCGGAACGCTTCGACCCGGACCGCTTCCTGCCCGAGCGGGAGAAGGAGCGGCACCGCTACGCCTGGTACCCGTTCGGGGGCGGTCCGCGGGCGTGCATCGGGCAGCACTTCTCGATGCTGGAATCGGTGCTGAGCCTGGGCGTGCTACTGCGGGACTTCGAGATGGAGGCGGTGGATCAGCGGGTGGCGCTCGCCCAGGGCATCACGCTCCGCGCGGCGAGCCCGATGCGGATCCGGGTGACGGCGCGGGGAGCCGCGGGGCTCGCCGGGTAACGGCTGACAACCTTCAGTGTTCAGCGAACAGATAACAGAGTTTGAAATCTGTTATCTGTTCGCTGAAATCTGTTCGCTGCTCTCCGGGCGCACGGCCGGCCGGCCCCCCCGGGGGCGTGGGCGTGCGGCGGGGGTGCCGCCCCGGCGGGACGGCGCCCCCATCGACTCTGCCGGCGCCTCAGCCCCGGCTCTGGAACACGACCTTGGTCCAGCTGGAGCCCGGGCAGTTGCCCCAGACGTCCCAGGCCTGGGACCGGGCGCCGATCCACAGGCCGGTGGTGTGCGTGCCGTCGGCACAGTAGGTGATGGTGCGCAGCTCGCCCGAGTAGACGTTGCAGTAGCCCTCCCAGCGCCACCCGTAGTTGGCGGTGATGACGCAGTGGTAGGAGGCGGCGGCCACCTCGGGCGAGGCCCCGATGGCATCGGCGGAGATGGCCTGGTCGGCGGCGGCGACGGTGGGCGCGGCGGCGGCGGGCAGAGTGGTGGTCCCGAGTACGCAGAGGGTGGCCGCGGCGGCCACCCCGAACGTGGCGATCTTCCTGGCGACGTGACCTCGCATGGCGGTTTCTCCTCGCTCAACGGTGCTGATCGGGTGATGCGTCCCCGGCCGTCCGGATCCACGGAGCGGGTGAATTCCGGGCCCCCGTCCGGCTGATGACGTATTGCACACGAATGACTGCGGGCAGTGAGACGACGGCCTATGATGTGACCCGTGTCACAACCTTTCTCGACGGGTCGTGACCTGCCCAACTGGGCTTTCGGGGTGCCGATTTCCGGGGAGAACGGCATGGCGGAATGCGGCGGTCGGTGTGGCGGCGGACGCGGGAGCGACGGCGGGAAGGACTTCGGTCCGGGTCTCGCCGATCGTCAATCGGCCGATTTCAACCGGGTGTTCACGGAAATGCTGCCGAGGCTCCACCGGGCGGCCGCGTCGCTCGTCGGCGGGCTCGCGGCCGGGGACGTGGTGCACGACGCGTATCTGCGGATCGCCCGCAGGCCGGAGCGGCTCCTGAGCCATCCACAGCCCTATGCCTACGTGTTCACCACGATGGCGAACATCGTGCGCGACCAGTGGCGCCGGGAGCGGCGGAGGGTCGCGTTGCCCGATCCGCCCGAGGTGGCCGAGCGCGAGCGGGGCCGGGCGGCGGTCGATTCGCTGTCGGGCGGGATGGACGAACTGCAGGCGCGCTGGGAGGTGCTCCGACTGCTGGGCTGCCTGACCGCGAAGCAGGCCCGGGTGGTGGTGCTGGTGGACCTCGACGGTTACACCGTCGACGAGGCCGCCGAACTGCTGGGCCTGCACCGCAGCACCCTGGCCGTCACCCGCCGCCGCGCCCATGGGAGGCTGCGCGCGGTCCTCGAACGGGAGCGAGAGCACGGGCGAGAACGCGAGCGGGATCGGGACGGAGGGCGGGATTGCGAACGGGGCCACTGGCCGGGGCCCGCTCCCGAAGCGGAGCCCGGCGCAACGCCCAGTGCAAGGCCCGGCGCAGGGCCTGAGGCGGAGCCCGAAGCGGCTCCCGACGCACCGAGCTGACGGGAAGTCAGCTGATGCGCCGCCCCGGCCCGTACGCTGAAAATCGTGATCACGTACGAGGACCACCGCCTCCGCGCCCTGGCCGACGACGGCCGCTGGCCCGAACTGCTGGCCGCCTACCGGCAGGGTCGGGCGGCAGCCGTGGAGCGTGCCGGGGAGGAGCCCGCGGCGGCGCTGACCGCGCCGCTCGGCCACCTGATCGCCTACTCGGCGCCGCCGGAGCTGGCCGTCCGGCTGTTCGACCGGGACGGCGGCCCGGGGACGGTCGCCGGGGTCGCCGACCATGACGCCGGTCCGCTCTGGGAGGTGCTGGCGACCCGGCATTCCTGGCTGCGACTGGCCCCGCTGCTCGTCCCGGCCCCGGTGCGCCGACTGGTCGCGCAGACCCGGGTGCTGCTCGGCGAGGACCTCTCGTACGGGGCCGAACCCGACCCGGAGGGCGTGCCGTTGCTGCTGGCACCGTGGGAGACGGCCGGGTGGGACGAGGGGGCGCGCGTGCGCCAGTACCTGCCCTGCGGGGGCGCGCGCAGCGCGCTGCTGACCCTGCCGGCCAGCCGGGAGGGGCTGGGCGAGGTGGCGCTGCCCACGCCGGGCGTGCGGCTGGGCGGGCAGCGGGCGACCCGGGCGCTGGCCGCGCTGGCGGACTGGGCGGAGGTGGTCTGCGTCCGGGGCCCGGCGCCGCAGGCGGCCGCCCAACTGGCTCGTAGTGCCAGGGTCGCCGGGGGGTACCTGCCGTTCGCGCTCGTCTACCCGGCGTTGGTGCAGGCGGCCGCCGTGGACCGCTGGCAGGGCTCGGCGCACGGACGACTGGCGCTCTGGCGGGCGCTGGTCGCGATGGCCGGGGCGGACGGTGCGGCCGGTCCCGACCGGGCCGAGGTCGACGCGCTGGTGGCCCGGATGCGCTGCTTCGTCTGGCACGAGCCGGCCGCCGGACTGCGCCATCTGCACGTCGCGCTGGAGGACCCGGCCTGCGGCCTGGCCTGGGCGGTGAGCGGCTCCGAGGACCTGTGAGGACCTGCGGGACCCCGTGCGGACCTGTGGCGAACCCGCCGGATGTGCGGGACCCCTGGTCCGGCGCCGTTTCCGGGGGAGGTGGTGGCGCCGGACCAGGGGCGTATGAGGGGCCGCTCAGACGGCCGCGGCCGCACCGCCCTGGGCGGGGACGGCCTCCGGAGTCGCCGGGGCGGCCTCGGGGGTCGCGCTCGGCCCGCCGTGCGCGTCGACCAGGGTCCGCTCGTCGAAGGGCAGCTCGCCGGCCAGCACCCGCTGGGCGCGGTCCGCGTCGAGTTCGCCGGTCCAGTGCCCGATCAGGACGGTGGCGACGGCGTTGCCCGCGAAGTTGGTGAGCGCACGGGCCTCGGACATGAAGCGGTCGATGCCGACGATCAGGCCGACCCCGTCCACCAGCGCCGGCTTGTGCGACTGCAGTCCGCCGGCCAGGGTGGCCAGCCCGGCGCCGGTGACGCCGGCCGCGCCCTTGCTCGCGATCACCATGAACACCAGCAGCGAGAGCTGCTCGCCGATCGACATCGGCTTGTCCATCGCCTCGGAGATGAAGATCGACGACATGGTGAGGTAGATCGCGGTGCCGTCGAGGTTGAAGCTGTAGCCGGTCGGCACGGTGATGCCGACGACGGGGCGGCTCACGCCGAGGTGCTCCATCTTGGCGATCAGGCGGGGCAGCGCGCTCTCGGAGGAGGACGTGGAGAGGATCAGCAGGAACTCGCGGCCCAGGTAGCGCAGCAGCGCGAACACGTTGACGCCGGCGACCAGCCGCAGCAGCGCGCCCAGCACCACGACGACGAACAGCACGCAGGTCGCGTAGAAGCCGATCATGATGACCGCGAGGCTCTTCAGCGCGGCCGTGCCGGTCGCCCCGACGACGGCGGCCATCGCCCCGAAGGCGCCGATCGGCGCGACCCACATGATCATCGACATGACCCGGAAGACCAGCCGCTGCACGTGCTCGACCCCGCGCAGCACCGGGGCGCCGGCCGGGCCCATCGCCTGCAAGGCGAAGCCGGCGAGCAGCGCGACCAGCAGGGTCTGCAGCACCTTGCCCTCGGTGAGGGCCGAGAACATGGTGGTGGGGATCATCCCGAGCAGGAAGTCGGTCGTCGACTGGGCCCCGCCGGCGACGGCCTGGGCGTGGCCGGACTTCGCGAGCGCGGCGGTCAGGTGCAGGCCGCCGCCGGGCTCCAGCAGGTTGCCGACGGCCAGGCCGATGGCCAGCGCGACGGTCGACATGACGAGGAAGTAGCCGAGGGCGAGGCCGCCGACCTTGCCGACCTTGGCGGCCTTGGTCACCGAGCCGATGCCGAGCACGATGGTGCAGAAGATCACCGGGCTGATCATCATCTTGATCAGGTTGACGAAGCCGGTGCCGACCGGCTTCAGCTCCACGGCGAAGCCGGGGGCGGCCAGCCCGACCACGATGCCCGCGACCACGGCGGCGATGACGGCGAGGTAGAGGTAGTGGGTCCGGTCCCTGCGTCTGGACCCTCCCGCCGGTGCGGCTCCAACGATCGACATCTGCGGCTCCTTCGCCGTGCGGTCCTGGCGGCCCCGGGTGGTGGGCCGCTCTGACTATCGGGCCTGAGCGTGACGGAGGTCACGTTTGCGTTCATAGAGTTCACGAACGGGCGCAGCCGGGAGTCGCCCGACCGTCGGCAGGCCGTCGCCCGACCGTCGCCCGACCGTCGACAGCCCGTCGACTGGCTGCTGACCGATAGCGGGCCCCTGGGGGACCTCGGGGGCGTGGTGCACACTGGCAGGCATGTCCGTGCGCACCGCCCCCACGCCCTCGCGCCGACGGCTCCCGGCACCCCGTGGGCTGGTCCGCAGCCTGGCCGGGCAGCTCTTCGTCGTCCAGGTGGTCATCGTCGCCGCCGTGGTGGCGGGCGGCGCGGTGCTCGCGTACCTCTTCACCGCCGACCGCGCCGAGGACGCGGCGCGCCGCCAGGTCACGGCCGTCGCCCACGCCGTCGCCGACTCGCCGTCCGTCCGTGCCGCCGTCACCGCGCCGGACCCGACGGCGGTGCTCCAGCCGTACGTCGAGCAGGTGCGGGTGGACACCGGCGTCTCCTTCATCACCGTCATGGACACCGAGGGCGTGCGCTGGACCCACCCGCTGCCCGAGCAGATCGGCAAGCGCTTCCTCGGGCACATCGACTGGGCGCTCGCGGGGGAGACCCGCAGCGAGACCTACACCGGCACGCTCGGACCGTCCGTGCGGGTGGTCACGCCGGTACTGGACGACCGGCGCCAGGTGATCGCGCTGGTCAGCGCGGGCCTCACGGTGGAGTCCATCTCCGAGCAGCTGAGCGGCCCGCTGCTCGCCCTGGTCGGGGTGGCGGTGGCCGCGCTCGCGGTCGGCGGTGTGGGCACCTACCTCGCCAACTCCCGGCTGCGGCGGCACACCCACGGCATGGGGCCGGCCGAACTCAGTCACCTCTACGAGTACCACCAGGCGACCCTGCACTCGGTGCGCGAGGGGCTGGTCCTGCTGGACCGTGCACACCGGGTGGTGCTGTGCAACGACGCGGCCCGTGAACTGCTCGGACTGGCCGGTGACTTGGAGGGCCGACCGATCGTGGAGCTGGGGCTGCCGCAAGCGCTGGTCGCGGCCGTGCTCGGCGACGAGCCGGTCCGGGACGAGGTGCACCTGACCGCCGAGCGGGTGGTGGTGCTCAACACCTCCACCATCGGCACCGGCCTCGGCCGGGTCGTCACCCTGCGCGATCACACCGAACTGCAGTCACTCAGCGGTGAGTTGGACTCCGTGCGGGGCTTCACCGAGGCCCTCGGGGCGCAGGCGCACGAGGCGGCCAACCGCTTGCACGCCGTCGTCTCCCTGGTCGAACTCGGCCGCCACGAACAGGCGGTGGAGTTCGCCACCGCCGAGCTCGCGCTCGCGCAGCAGCTCACCGACCGGGTGGTCGCGGCGGTCGGCGAACCGGTGCTGGCCGCGCTGCTGCTCGGCAAGGCGGCCCAAGCAGCCGAGCGGGGAGTGGAGTTGACCCTCACCGACGACAGCCGGATCGACGACGGGGTGCTGCCGCCCGGGCTCTCCGCGCGGGACCTGATCACCGTCCTCGGCAACCTGATCGACAACGCCGTGGACGCCGCGATCGCCGGAGTCGCGCAGAACGCGGTGCCGCCGGAGGTCACCGTCACCGCGCGGATCGACGCCGGGGGCGGCGGTTCGGAGGGTGGTGGTTCGGAGGGTGGTGGCGAGTGCCTGCTGCTGCGGGTCGCCGACACCGGGGCGGGGATCGACCCGGCCGCCGTCGAGGACGTGTTCCGGCGCGGCTGGAGCACCAAGCAGGACGGGCACGGGCACGGCCTCGGTCTGGCGCTGGTGGCCCAGGCCGCCCGGCGCAACGGCGGCAGCGTCGAGGTCGGGCGCGACCGGGGGGCGGTGCTCACCGTCCGGCTGCCGCTCGCCGGGCTGCCCGCGCGACCCGGCGAGCGGCAGCCGGGGCAACCGGGGCGGTCTGGGCAACCGGGGCAGCCGGGCCGGTCTGAGCGGCCGGGGCAGCCGGGCCGGCCGGGTCGGCGGGAAGGGGCGTCGCGATGACCGAGGTGACCGCCGGGCCGGGGATCTCCGTGCTGGTCGTCGAGGACGACCCCGTGGCCGCCGCCGCGCACACCCTCTACGTCGAGCGCGAACCCGGCTTCCACGCCGCCGGGACGGTGCACAGCTGCGCCGACGCGCTGCGTTTCCTGGACCGCGCCCGCGCCGCCGGGAGGCCCGTCGACCTCACCCTGCTCGACCTCTACCTGCCGGACGGCCACGGCCTCCAGCTGTGCCGCTCGCTGCGCGCCGTCGGCCACACCACCGACGTCATCGCGGTGACCTCGGCCCGTGACCTGGCGATGGTCCGGCAGGCCGTGTCGGCGGGTGTGGTCCAGTACCTGCTGAAACCATTCGGCGCCGCCGCCCTGCACGACCGCCTGGAACGGTACGCCCGCTACCGCGACAGCCTCGGGCGCACCGGCGAGGCGACCGGGCAGGACGAGGTCGACCAGGCGTTCGCCCTGCTCCGCACGCCCGAGCGCAGCAGCCTCCCCAAAGGACTGAGCGCGCCCACCCTGGACACCGTCGCCTCCGTGCTGCGCGAGACCGCGACGGGTCTGTCCGCCGCCGCCGCGGGCGTCGCCGCCGGGGTCTCCCGGATCACCGCTCGCCGCTACCTCGAACACCTCGTCGACACCGGGCGGGCGGTACGGGAGCCGCAGTACGGGAGCGTGGGGCGGCCGGAGCTCTGCTACCGGTGGAAGGGCGACGGGGCGGCCGTGGGGCGGCGGGGGTGAGGAGCGCGCCCGCCGGGTCGGTGTCGAAGGGCGTGACCTTTTCGCCGGTCGCTCGTTGGCAGGACCGGGGGCGGTTCACTCACTCGGGTGGTTCCGGGGGCCCCTGGAGTATCCCGCCAGGTCGGGAGCAGTAAAGTTAGGCTTACCTAACTTCTCATGGGGGTTCGCCTTGTCGCTCGCCGCCGTCCCCGCCCAGGCCCCGGCCTCCCCTTCCGGAGCCGCCGGTGCCTCTGGAGTCGCTGGAGCTGTCGGAGTCGCTGGAACCACCGGTGCCCCGGCCTCCGGTGAGGCCATCCTGCGCCGCCAGCGCGTACGCGAGTCCGCCGCCCGCACGTACGCCCGGTCCTTCCCGATCGTCCCGGTACGGGCCCACGGCATGACCGTCGAGGGCGCCGACGGGCGGCGCTACCTGGACTGCCTCTCCGGCGCCGGGACGCTCGCCCTCGGGCACAACCACCCGGTGGTGCTGGAGGCGATCCGCCGCACCCTCGACAGCGGCGCCCCGCTGCACCTGCTCGACCTCGCCACCGCCGAGAAGGACGACTTCACCAGCGCCCTGTTCGAAAGCCTGCCCGCCGACTTCGCCGCCGGCGCCCGGATCCACTTCTGCGGGCCCGCCGGCACCGACGCCGTCGAGGCCGCGCTCAAACTGATGCAGACCGCCACCGGCCGGTCCGGCGCGCTCGCCTTCACCGGCGCCTACCACGGCATGACCGCCGGAGCCCTGGCGCTCACCGGCAACGTCGCCGTCAAGGAACCGCTGCCGAGCGGCGGCGAGGTCGTCCGGCTGCCCTACCCGTACGGCTACCGCTGCCCGTTCGGCGTCGGCGGCGAGGCCGGCGCCGACCTCGCCGCGACCTATGTCGAACGGCTGCTGGACGACCCCTCGGGCGGGGTCGTCCCGCCCGCCGCGATGATCCTGGAGGCCGTACAGGGCGAGGGCGGCGTCGTCCCCGCGCCCGACGGCTGGCTGCGCGAGATGCGCCGGATCACCGCGGAACGGGGCATCCCGCTGATCGTCGACGAGGTGCAGACCGGCGTCGGGCGCACCGGCGCGATGTGGGCCGTCGAGCACAGCGGCATCGTCCCGGACGCCATGGTGCTCTCCAAGGCCATCGGCGGCAGCCTGCCGCTCGCCGTCGTCGTCTACCGGGAGGACTACGACGGCTGGCGCCCCGGCGCCCACACCGGCACCTTCCGCGGCAACACCCTCGCCATGGCCGCCGGCGCCGCCACCCTGCGCCACGTCGCCGCCCACGGGCTGGCCGAGCGCGCCGCCGTCGTCGGCGAACGGATGACCGCGCGGCTGCGCGCGCTCGCCGCCGAACTGCCGGTGATCGGCGACGTACGCGGGCGCGGCCTGATGCTCGGCGTCGAACTCGTCGACCCCGCCGCCGAACCGGACGCCTGCGGGGCCCGCCCGGCCGATCCGGCGCTCGCCCTCCGGGTCCGGGAGGCCTGCCTGGCGCGCGGGCTGATCGTCGAACTCGGCGGGCGCCACGACGCGGTGCTGCGGCTGCTGCCGCCGCTCACCATCACCGACGAGCAGGTCGCCGCGGTGTTCGACCGGCTCGCGGACGCGATCGCGGCAGCGGCGGCCGTCGATTCCGCCGCTGCGGCGGGTCCTGCGGGTCCTGCGGGTCCTGCGGGTCCCGGGGCTCCTGCGGGTCCCGGGGCTCGGGGCGCCGAATGAGCGCGGGGCGAGGAGGCGGTGGTGGTTCGGGAGGTGGTCCGGGAGACGGCTCGGGCGCCCACTCCGGAGCCGGAGGCGGTTCCGATGCGGGTTCCGGTGGGGGGTCCGGCGCCGTCGTCGGACTGCCCGGCGGGCCCGCCCCGTTGGACGCCCTCGCGGGCGGCGTCGGCGGCCCCGGAGCGCTCGGGCCGCTGCTGGCCACCGTCCTCGACGCGCTCGACCACGGCATCGCCCTGCGCGGCGGGCCGCTGCCCGCAGGCAGTCCGGCCGAGCTCGGCGCGCTGGTCGCCGACGGCCTGGCCGGCGCCCACGGACCCGGCGCGCTCGCCCGCCTCACCGAACTCCTCGCCTACGGCGCCGCCGACCCCGCCGACCCGGCCTGCGCCGCCCACCTGCACTGCCCGCCGCTCGCCGTGGCCGCCGCCGCCGACCTCGCGGTCAGTGCCCTCAACCCCTCCCAGGACTCCTGGGACCAGGCCCCCGCCGCCACCGCCCTGGAGACCGCGCTCCTCGCCGAACTCGCCTCCCTGGTCGGCTACGACCCGGCCCGAGCCGCCGGCGTCCTCACCTCCGGCGGCACCGAGTCCAACTTCATGGGCCTGATGCTGGCGCGGGACCAGAAGCTGGACGGCATCGTCGAGTTGGACGGCATCCCGGCCGGAGTCCGGCCGTGCATCGTCGCGTCGGAGGCCGCGCACTTCTCCGTCCAGCGCGCCGCCGCCCTGCTCGGGCTCGGCGAGCGTGCCGTCACCACCGTCCCGGTCGACCGGCAACTCCGGATGGAACCAAAGGAGTTGGAGCGGACCCTGGCCGAGGTCAGCTGGGCCGGACGCACCCCGATCGCCATCGTCGCCACCGCCGGCACCACCGACACCGGTGGCGTCGACCCGCTGCACGTAGCCGCCGACCTGGCCGGCCGCTACGGCGCCTGGCTGCACGTCGACGCCGCGTACGGTGGCGGCGCCCTGCTCTCCGACCGGCTCGCCCCGCTCCTCGACGGCATCGACCGTGCCGACTCCGTCTCCCTCGACTGGCACAAACTCGGCTGGCAGCCCGCGGCCGCCGGCATCTTCCTGGTCCGCCGCACCGAGACCTACGTCTCGCTCGCCCGCCGCGCCGAGTACCTCAACCCCGTCGACGACGAGCAGGCCGGCTACCCCAGCCTGCTCGGCCGCTCCCTGCGCACCACCCGGCGGGCCGACGCCTTCAAACTCGCCGTCACGCTGCGCACCCTCGGTCGCGACGGGCTCGGCCGGCTCGTCGACGCCTGCCACGAACTCGCCCGGTCCGCCGCCGAGGCCGTCCGCGCCGAACCGTCACTCGAACTCCACGCCGAACCCGCGTTGACCGTCCTGCTGTTCCGCTACCGGCCGCCGGGCCTGACCGACGAGGCCGCCGTCGACGAACTCAACGGCAGCCTGCGCCGGTTGCTGCTGCGCACCGGGCGGGCGGTGATCGGGCGGACCGAACTCCCGGGCGAGGGGCCCGGCCGGGTGCGGCTCAAGCTCACCCTGCTCAACCCGCACGCCACGGCGGGGGAGGTCTGCGCACTGCTGCGCGAGGTGGTGAGCGCCGGCCGGAAGGTTGCGGGGGACCGGGCCGGCTAGGGCCGAGCTGCGTGAAACCGGCCGTCGCTGGCCGCCCGGCATCGGGCGGTCCCCGTTCGAGACCGTGGGTCAGGACGGTCGATCCATGGCCGCCACCGAATGACCACGGCTGCCGCGGGAACGGGGTTGGGGGCGGTGCCGGCGGTCGCGGTCAGTCGCTCAGGAGGATGGTGCGGGTGAGCTCCCAGGTCTCCGGATCGGCGGCGACCAGCAGGCCGTTCTCGCAGCCGGGAGCCTCGGGGCGGTAGGGGGTGCCGTCCAGTCGGGCGGACACGCCGCCGGCCTCGGTGACGAGCAGGGAACCGGGGGCGTGGTCCCACGGGAGGGTGCGCCAGTAGAGGAGGAAGTCGAAGCGGCCCTCGACGAGGTCCGGGTACTCGATTCCGGCGGCGTGCCGACCGGGGGAGACCTCGCCGAAGGCCGACTCGTTGGCCTGCAGGCGCCGACGGTGTTCCGGGTCGAGGTAGCGGCTCTTCACGGATCCGCGCAGCTTCGCGGCGTCGTGCGGCGCCGGCGGCCGGGTCAGGCGCACGCCGTCGCGCCAGGCTCCGGAGCCCAGTTCGGCGCGGTAGGCGGTGGCGGTGGCGGGCTGCCAGATCCAGGAGGCGACGGTCTCTCCGCCGCGGACGAGTGAGCACATCACGGCGTACTCGGGGCGGCCGGCGACGAAGTTGGCGGTGCCGTCGACCGGGTCGACCAGCCAGGCGGCGGGCTCGTCGTGGAGGGCCTGGGCGAGTTCGGGGTCGGCGGAGACCGCCTCCTCGCCGACCACGGGGACGGGCAGCAGCTCGCGCAGGCGGCGGGCGATGATCACCTCGGCCTCGCGGTCGGCGACCGTCACGACCTCGCCGGGTGCCTTCTCCATCACCTCGCCGGCGGCCAGCGCCCGGAAGCGCGGCTCCACCGCCTCGGCCGACGCCTCGACGAGTATCTCCGCCACCTTGTCCATCAGCACGTTCGCGCTCCCTTCGCTGGCTACCACTGTCGCACGAGTGTGCGGAGGTGACCTGTGGCGACCCCTGGGGCGGGTGGGGCCCACAGGTGGGTCCGGGGGCGCGGTATGGCGGGCGGAGGGGTGCGAACGGGGAACGGCGAACAGATAACAGATGACAACTTTCGAAATCTGTTATCTGTTATCTGTCGGCTGTCATCTGTCACTTGCCCTCCGGAGGCGGCCCTCAGCCGCCCAGGTAGTGGAACCCCGGGCGGGGGTGCATCAGGAACTCGTGGTGCGAGATGTTCCAGGCGTACGCGCCCGCCATCGCGAACAGCACGCGGTCGGCCGCCCGCAGGCCGTCGGCGTCGGAGGAGGCCCGGGCGAGGACGTCCTTCGGGGTGCAGAGCTGGCCGGCCAGGGTGGTGCTGCCGGTGGTGGCGGCGGGGCGCGGCCACGGATGCGGCCAGGCGTCGACCGGGAGCACCTCGAACGGCTGGGAGTGGCCCCGGGTGGCGGGGGTGCGCAGGTGGTGGGTGCCGCCGCGGACCACCGCGAAGTCCTCGCCGTGGCTCTGCTTCACGTCCAGCACCTCGGTGGCGTACCAGCCGCAGTAGGCGGTCAGTGCCCGACCGGGTTCGATCCGCAGGGTCAGGCCCGGGTGGGCGTCCAGCAGCTTGGCCAACCCTTCGCCGAAGGCCGTCCAGTCGAAGCGGTTCGCCGGGTCCTCGTAGTCCACGGCCATCCCGCCGCCGACGTTGACCTCCGTCAGCGGGAAGCCGTGTCGCTCGGCCAGCGCGGCGGACCAGGCCACGATCTGCTCGGCGACGGCCAGTTGCTCCGGCGCCGCGAGTCCGCTGGCCAGGTGGGCGTGCACGCCGCGCAGGCGCAGCCGCCGACCGAGCGGGCCGGGGCCGGTGCCGTCGCCGGTGAGCACACGCACGCACTCCTCGGCGCGGTCCGGGTCGAGCCCGAACGGCGTCGGCCGCCCGCCCATCGCGAGCGCCACCGCGTCGAGCGCTCCGGTGGCGACCGGAAGGTTGACCCGCAGCAGCACGTCAACCACCGTGCCCGGCCGGTCCGCGAGGACGGCGTCGAGCCGGTGTAGCTCCTGCTCGCTCTCGACGTGCCAGCGGTGCACTCCGACGTCCACGGCGGCGGCGATCTCGGCGGGCGTCTTGCCCGGTCCGCCGAAGGCCAGCGGCGCGTCCGGAACCGCCGCCCGCACGTGCGCCAACTCCCCGCCGCTGGAGACCTCGTAGCCGTCGACCGCGTCGCGCAGCGCGGCGAGCAGCGGTGCCTCCGGGTTGGCCTTGGCGGCGTAGTACAGCTCGACCCGCGCGGGTAGCGCGGCCCGGACGGCGGCGGCGTGCGCGTGCAGCGCCGCCAGGTCGTAGACGTAGGCGGGCAGGGCGTCGGGTGCGAGGGCGGCGACGTGCCGGCGGACGGTCTCGGTCATCGGGCGGCGCTCCCGAGGGAGAGGGGGACGGGCGTGCGGGCGGCCTGGGCGAGGACGGATCCGGCGAGCGGCGAGGGCAGGCGGACGTAGCCGGCCTGGCGGTCGGCCTTGCGTTCCCAGCGGGTGAGCAGGTTGGCCTTGGCCGGCAGCGGCACGCCCGCGAGCAGCGCCCGCAGCCGGGGCGGCCGGCCGTGGCCTGCCGCGTGCTGCTCCAGGGTGTCTCGGACCGCCTGCCACAGGGCGCCCTCCAGTTCGGGGTGGCGGTCGGCGAGGGCGGCGAGCAGTTCGGCGACGTGGTTGACCAGCAGGCAGTAGACCACCCGGTCCCAGCCGCGCTCGGCGTCGTACGTCATCGGCCCGGCGACCTCGGGCGGGAGGGCGGCCAGGATGTCGGCGTTGTGCTCGGGGACGAGCTTGGTGCCCTCCAGGTCGCGGAAGAGCACCTGGGCGGGGTGTCCGGTGGCGTCGACGCCGATGAGCACGTTCTGCAGGTGCGGCTCCAGCACCACGCCGTGGTCGAAGTAGGCGGCGAGCACGGGCGGGATGAGCAGCCCCAGGTAGGCGCGCCACCAATCCAGGGCCCGGGATGCGTCCGAACTCCCCTCCAGCAGGTGGGAGATGTGGGCGGAGCTGGTCGGGTGCTCGTCGGCGACGGCGGCGGCCAGCAGCGGGGTGACGCCGGGCCGCAGCACGCCGCCGAAGCCCTCGCGGACGATCAGACCGAAGCCCTCGTAGAGCGCCTGGTCGGGTCGGCCGTCGGCGCCGGGCAGGGCGAGGGTGCGGAACGCGGGCTCGCGCAGCATCGCCGCGCCGGGAAAGCGCCGGGCGAGGTCGGTAAGGGCGGGGGCGAGCAGCCGGGTGAGCGCGACGGCGCCGGTGAGCTCGTACGCGGCGTTCTTGCGCAGGCAGTTGGTGATGCGCACGTTGAGGCTGAACTTGAGGAAGGCGTCCGCGCCGTGGAGGGTGCGCACCGAGGCCGTGGCGGCGAACTCCTCACCGCGCGGCCCGAGGTCGAGGACGTCCCCACGGGCCAGGGCAGCGCGCAGCAGCGGGTGGTCGCCGATGAGTTGGTACTGCCAGGGGTGGGCGGGCAGCAGGCGGTAGCCGTCCGGGACGTCGCCGAGACCGTCCAGCAGGGCGCTCGCGCTCTCGTCCAGGGACTGCTCGGCGAGCAGTTCGGAGCGGACGGCGAGGTGGCGCAGCGGGAACGCCGCACGGGATTCCGGGGCGTACCCGCGCCAGTCCCCCCGGGCGGCGGAGCGGGACTTGGGCGCCGGGTGGAAGCGGTGGCCGAACAGCAGGGCCTGCTCGGACTCCAGGTAGCGGTCCGGTCCGGAGGCCGGGCGGCCGTCCAGGCTCTGCCGGAGGCCGTCATGACTGGAGGTGACCTGGCCCAGGAACTCCTCGTTCACCGTGCCGGTACGCAGCTCCAGTTCGTCCTGCACGTGTTCGGCCAGCTCACGCCAGTCCAACTCCGCCCATTCGCCGACTCGTTCGATCTCGACCGGGCCGGTGAAGCGGTGCGCGCCGAGCAGTGAGGTGCGGCGCAGGGCGATCCGCAGCAGGGCGCCCCGCCGGGGCAGGCGCAGCAGCAGGCGGCCGTCGGCCACGGCGGTCTGGTGCTCGGGGGCGGAGACCTCGCGCAGCAGGCAGTTCAGCAGGGTGTGGGCCGCCGCGTCGTCGGCGGTGGGCAGTTCGTGGCTGATCGACTCGTGGGCGACCGACTTGTGGGTGATCGGCTCGGGGGTCATCGGCGACTCCAGCGCTGGCGGAGGGACGGGAGGGAGAATGCGGTGGCCGCGACGGCGGCCAGCAGGGCGGCGGCGGTGCCGGCCACCACGGGCGCGGCGGCACCGAACCGCCCGTTGGCCAGCGCTGCGACGGCGCCGGCGGCGACGGCGCCACCCTTGGAGACGAGTTCGAGCGTGCCGAACATCCGCCCGGGCGCGCGCCCTTGGGCCGCACCGGCGGCGAGCACGGCGAGGCAGACCAGGCCGAGCGTGAGCCCGGCGCCGAGCAGTAGCCGGACGGTGACGAAGACGGGCAGCGAGTACGCGACGGCGTGCCCGGCCAGACCGAGTGCGACGAAGCCGAAGCCGAGCGCGATGCCGGTGTGCGGGCGGGCGTGGAACAGCGTGTGGGTGCGCGCGGCGAACACCAGGTAGCACAGGTGAGGCAGGGCGAACAGCACGCCGGTGGTGGTGCCGGAGACTCCGGGCAGCCGCTGCTCGGCGAGCGAGATCAGATAGGGGAAGGAGATGACGGTGGCGAAGACGAAGACGAACTCGAAGACGTAGAGCGGCAGGAGTGGGACGGTGGGTGCCCGCTCGGCGCGGCCCTCGGACGCGGGGGCGGCAGCCGGGTGCTCCGGTTCGGGCAGCAGCGACAGCAGCAGCGCGGCGGCGAGCGGGAGGACGGCCATCACCAGGTACTGGCGGTGCGGGTCGATCCACGGGGACAGCGCGCCGACCAGGATCGGCGCGGCCACCAGGGCCGCCCGGGCGCTGCCCTGCATCAGGGTGAGTGCGCGGGACAGCCGTGGTCCGTCGAGGGCGGCGGCGAGGTAGCCGTTGGTGGCGGCGAAGGTGCCGCCGAGGAAGCCCTGCAGGACCAGTGCGAGGGTGAAGGCGGGCAGGCTGCCGGCGGCTCCGGCCAGCAGGAAGGAGACGGTGAGCCCGAGTTGGGCACGCAGCAGCAGTCGTTTGCGGCCGAAGCGGTCGGCCAGCCGACCCCACAGCGGTGCGCCGAGCGCGCTGAAGACCGTCGGGACGATGTAGAGCACGCCGGCCCACCGGGCCTGCGGATCGCCGAGCGTGGGCAGGATCGCGGTCAGGTACGGCGGCAGGCCCAGTGCGGCGAAGGAGGCGACGAAGTAGCAGGCGGCGACGGCGTGCACCTGGCGGCGGCCGAGCCCGCCGGAGCGGTCCGTCCCGTGGCCGGACCGCTGCGGCAGGGTCTCCGTGCTCATCGGGCGATCCCGTTCGCCAGCAGGTAGTTGGGGCCGCTGGTGTAGTGCTTGTTGATGTCGGCGGCGCCCGATCGCTGCTTGCTGAGCAGGGTCCCGGCACTGACCATGGCCTTGACCGGCAGGCGTTCGGCCTCCAGCAGGTGCGTCCGCAGCGGTTCGCCGGCCGGCCCGATCCGGTCCACGGCCTCGGCCAGGCGCTTTCGCAACAGTCCGAGCACGTCGGCGAGTTCGGCGCGGTGGTGTTCCGCGAGGCCGAACGCGAGCGCGCCGGTGCACAGGTGGCCGGTGATGGTGGTGAACAGGTCGGTGAGCGCCCGGTCGTCGTCGCCGAAGATCCGGGCGTCGTCGAAGTCGGTGCGGGCCGGGGCGAGTTCGCCGAGTCGGGCGGTCATCCGGGCGGTGTGCACACGCGGGCCGTCGTCGTCCTTGTAGAGCAGACGCAGGCCGTCGTCGCCGAGCACCAGGGAGGTGTTCTGTTGGTGCGACTCCAGGGCGATGCCGTAGCCGAACAGCGTGGTCTGCCAGTCCAGCAGAAGTTCCAGCAGGGCGTCGTAGAAGGCGAGTTGGTCGCCGTCGTAGAAACGGTCGGCGAGATGGTCGAGCACCAGGCGGCCGCCGGGCGCGGGAGCCAGCAGGGCGGCGAGCGGGACGGTGACGGCCTGCTCCAGCCCGGTGGGGTAGCGGCGCAGCAGGACGGCCAGCAGTTCGTGACCGGCATGCGCCCAGGTCTGCTCGTCTGCGTGCAGGACGCGGTCGGCGAAGCGCGGCTCGCGGGCCAGCACGGCCTCGATCAGGCGCTGGCCGGCGGAGCCGTCGAGCAGCGTGCCGGGCTTGATGGTGCGGCGGTTGAGCCGGCCCAGGGTGGCGGTGGCGAGCGGGAGTTTGAGGTGGCAGGAGGGGTCGTCGGCGACGGCGACGGTGCGCATGGAGAGCGTCGGCACGACGGTCAGGTAGGGCCGTTCGGCGAGTACCGCGCGGCCGGCCAGGCCAGCCGCCTCCAGTGCCTCGTCCAGCGGGGTGCCGACGGTGAGCGGGTGGACCGGCAGGGTGGTCCAGCCGTCGCCGGGGCAGGCGTCCGCAAGGCCCAGCCAGGCCGGGGTGGGCCACCAGCTCGGCAGCGGGCGCTCGCCGTGGGTGGTGAGGGCTTCGGTCGGGACGGCCAGCCAGCGCAGCTCGAACGCCGGATGGAACTCCGGTGCGTAGGAGCGAAGTTGGGGATCGCTGAGACCGGCCCGGCCGCGCGCGGTCGGGTAGACCGGGTGGTCGAGGTAAGCGGCCAGGGTGTCGTGGCCGAGGGCGGCGGCCAGGCCGGTCCAGCCGGCCGGGTCCTCGCCGTACAGGTCGGTGAGCCGGGCGTGCACCTCGGGTCGCGCGCGTTCGTGCAGTTCCATGGTGGCGAGGGTCTGGCGGCACTCCTCGGCGAAAGCGTCCCAGCCGGGCCGGTCCTCGGCCTCGGCCAGGCCGGCCAGGGCTGCCACGATGGCGTCCAGGCCGGTGAGCCGGCGCCCGGCCAGCTCCAGCAGTGGCAGCCGGGCGGCGTACTCGCACTGGAAGCCCTCGGCGGCGACGGGCAGGGCGAGTTCGGCGTCCGTGACGGTGAACCAGGGGCCGTCCGCGCGGTGCTCGACGGCGCCGCGGGTGCGCAGGCCGAGGACGTCCTCGCGCAGCAGGGCGGAGAGCACCCGCAGGGTGAGCTGCTCGTCGGCGGTCACGGGGTGATCTCCCAGCGGTTGGCGGCGCGGAACCGGGCCACGGCGGCGTCCACGGCCTCCTGGTCGGCGCCGACGGCCCACATCACGCCCAGGTAGTCGCGGTTGGTGCGGTAGTGCTCGTGCCGTTCGCCGAGCGGGCGCAGCGGCCGGTAGGCGAGCCGGACGCCGTCGCGCTCCTCGTCGTACGGGCCGGGGGCGGCGGTGAGGACGCCGGCCCGGTCGGCGCAGACCACCTCGTTGCGGGCCCGGCGGGGGGCCGCGGCGCACTGGGCGCCGAGTTCGGCGGGGAGTTCGCGGCCGAGGTGGGTGGCGAGGATGTGCTCGAAGAGCGGGATGCCGAGGATCTCGGCGAGCATCAGGTCGCACTGGTCGCCGATGGCGCGGTAGTTGACCTCGATGATCCGGGCGCGGCCGTCCGGCTGGATGACGAACTCGGTGTGGCAGGCGCCGAGTCCGACGCCGAGTGCGTCGAGCTGGGCGAGCACCTGCGCGACCACCTCGGCGGGGTGCGCGGGGACGAACTCCAGCACCTCCTCGATGAAGTCCGGCGGCGGGGAGAGCTGCGTGCGGAAGCCGCCGAGGACGTGCCGGCGGCGGCCGTCGCCGAGCGTCTCCAGGGTGCACAGCCGGCCGTCCAGGAACTCCTCGACGACCAGTGTCGCGCCGGCCCGGCGGTGCTGGATCTCCCGGCAGCGGAGGGCGAGTTCGGCGGCGTCGGTGACCAGAGTGACGTCCTCGCTGGCCACTCCCTCGCGTGGCTTGACCACGCACGGGAAGGGCGGGTCCAGCTCAGCAGGGTCCTGCCCGGGGGCCAACTCCGCGGACCAGACGGCGTCCTGGCCGGTCAGGGCGAGGTGGCGGCGCAGTTGGCCCTTGTCCTTGGCCCGCAGTGCGGCCTTCCAGTCCTTGGCGGGGAGGCCGAAGTACTCGGCTGTCAGGGCGGTCTGGGTCTGCAGGTGGTCGCTGTTGCTGAACACCGCGTCGGGCGCGTGGTGGCGGGAGGCCAGGCTGATCACGGCGCGGAAGTCCCGGACGTCGCACTCCAGCACCTCGGGTGCGGTGAACGGGAGGTCGGCGTAGGCCTTCCGGTGGGGTTCGGCGTGGTCGGTCAGGACGGTGACGTCGAGCCCGAGCCGGGCGGCGGCGGGCAGGAAACCGGCGGTGACCGAGTCGGTGGGGTTGAGGGCGAGCAGGTAGAGCCGCATGGGGTTGGTGGTCCTTGAGGGTGTGACGGACGAGAGTGACGGCGGGTGGGCGGGCGGCCAGGCGGGTCGTGGCGCACAGGGCGGGGAGGACGGCGAACAGATAACAGATTTCGAAATCTGTTATCTGTTTGTTGTCATCTGTCCGCTGCCGGCTGTTCGCCGCCCCCGCCGCCGCCCCCGCCCGCCGTCGTCTGTCGGCGATTACTTGGGCGCGTCCACGCCCGCGGCCTTGGCGATGTCGCCGAGCATGGCGTTGGCGGCCTGGACGCCGATGCCGGACATCCAGGTCTCGTCCGGGACGTTGAAGACCTTGCCGTTCTTGACGGCGTTCAGGCCCTGCCAGACCGGGGTCTGCTGGACCTCGCTCTCCTTGGTCTTGGACGGGTCGTCGGCGGTGGTGACGAACACCAGGTCGGCGTCGGCCTGGTTGACCTGCTCGGCGCTCACCTCGACGATGTTCTTGTCGACGTCCTGGGAGGCCGGACGGGCCAGGCCGACGTCCTTGAGCACCACGCCGCTGTAGGAGGCCTTGGCGTAGAGGCGGGTCGGCCCGGCCACGAAGCGGACCACCGAGGCGGTCGGCATGGCGCCGCCGTTCTTCGCCTTGATCGCCTCGCCGAGCTTGGCGGCCCGCGCCTCGTAGTCGGCGAGCGCCTTCTTGGCCTCGTCCTCCTTGCCGAGCGCCTGCGCGTAGAGGGCGAGGTTCTCCTTCCACGGGAACCCGGTGGTCTCGGCGAGGACGGTCGGCGCGATCGCGTTCAGCTGGTCGTAGACCTTGGCGTGGCGGACCTTGGAGGAGAGGATCAGGTCGGGCTTGAGGGAGGCGATCAGCTCCAGGTTCGGCTCGTTCATCGGGCCGACGTCCTTGGTGTCCTTGATCTTGTCCTTGAGGTAGTTCGGGAACCCGCCCTCGGTCTTCATGTGCGGCGACACCGCGCCGACCGGCGTGATGCCGAGCAGCGTGACGTCGTCCAGCTCGCCGCTGTCCAGTACCACGACGCGCTTGGGCTGGGCCTTGATCTGGGCCGTTCCGGCGGCGTGGGTGACGGTACGCGGGAAGCCGGCGGAGGCGCCGGTGCTCGCGGAGGCGCCGGCCTGGGCGGCGTCCCCGCTCTGCGTGGTCCCGCCGTCGCTACCGCAGGCGGCGAGCAGCGTGGTGGACAGGGCGACGGCGAGGACGGCGACGGGGAGGCGGCGGTTCATGGGGTTCCTTGGATCGGGTCGAGCGGGCGGTCGGGGTTGAGGGGCGCCGGGGGTAGGCGGTGGGGTAGGGGGTAGGGACCAGGAGTCAGGGACCGGTCAGCGGTCAGCGGTCGGTGGCGCGCGGCCGGGTCCGCGCCCGGGGGACGACCAGTGGCGTGCCGGTCTCCGGGTCTGGCACCACCTGGCACGGCACCTGGAACACGGCCTCGACCAGGTCGGCGGTGAGGACCTCGGCGGGCGGTCCGGCGGCGGCGAGCCGCCCGTCCTTGAGCACCACCAGGTGGTCGGCGTACCGGGCGGCCTGCCCGAGGTCGTGCAGCACCATGACGACGGTGCGTCCGGCCTCGGCGTGCAGGTCGGCGACCAGGTCGAGGACGTCGAGCTGGTGGCGCAGGTCGAGGAAGGTGGTCGGCTCGTCGAGCAGCAGCAGTTCGGTGTCCTGGGCGAGCGCGAGCGCGATCCAGGCGCGCTGGCGCTGCCCGCCAGAGAGCCGGTCGACCTGCTGGTCGCGCAGTTCGGCGGTGCTGGTCCGGGCGAGGGCCTCCTCGACGGCGGCCTGGTCGCTCTTGGACCACGGGCTGAGCATCCGCTGGTGCGGGTACCGGCCGAGCCGCACCAGCGCCTCGACGGTGATCGCCTCGGGGGTGACCGGCTGCTGCGGCAGCAGGCCCATCCGCTTGGCGAGGGCCCGGGCGGGCATCCGGTGGATGTCGGAGCCGTCCAGGGTGACGGTGCCGGCGGCCGGGGCGAGCAGCCGGACCAGCCCGCGCAGCAGGGTCGACTTGCCGCAGGCGTTGGGCCCGACGATGGCGGTGACGGCGCCGCCGGGCAGTTCGAGGTCGAGCCCGTCGACGATCGTGCGGTCGCCGTAACGCAGGTCGAGGCCGTGCGCGGCGAGCCGGTTGGCGGTGGCGGTGGCGGTGTCGGACTCGACGGTCGTCGTGGGCGTCATCAGTTGCTCCTCTGGGGAGGCCGGCCCTGGCGGATCATCAGTGCCAGGAGCCAGGGCGCGCCGAGCGTGGCGGTGACGGCACCGACCGGCAGGCCGTGGACGGGGATCACGTGGAGCACGAGGAGGTCGGCGGACAGCAGCAGGACGGCGCCGGTGAGCGCGGTGAGTCCGAGCGTGCCGAGGGTGGGCGGCCCGGCGAGCAGCCGGACCAGGTGCGGCACGGCGAGCGCGACGAACGCGACCGGGCCGGTGAGGGCGGCGGCCAGCGAGGCGAGGGTGATGCCGAGCAGCAGCAGCCAGAGCCGGTCCCGGCCGGGGTTGAGGCCGAGGCCGCCGGCCGAGTCGTCGCCGAGGTCGAGGACCGCGATCCGCCGCTGGCAGAGCAGCACGGCCAGGGCGGTCAGCGCGATGGCGGTGCCGCCGATCCACACCTCGGTCCAGTTGCGGCCGTAGAGCGAGCCGGTGGTCCACTGCATCGCGGAGGAGGCCAGCTCGGCCGGGAACCGTACGATCATCAGGTTCACGGCGGCGGCGAGGCCCTGCTGCACCGCCAGGCCGACCAGCACCAGCCGGGTGACGGCCATCTTCGACCGCCAGGCGAGGCCGCCGAGCAGCAGTGCCGCCAGCAGTCCGCCGCCGAGCGCGGCCAGCGGGATCAACTGCTGGGAGGCGCCGGTGGCGAGCATCAGCACCGCGCCGAAGGACGCGCCGCCGGTGACGCCAATGGTGTCGGGGGAGGCCAACGGGTTGCGGAAGAGCCGCTGGAGCATCGAGCCGGCCATCGCCAGCCCGGCCCCGGCGATCAGCGCCGACACCACCCGGGGCGCCCGGAACTGCTGTACCACCAGGACGTTTCCGGGTTCGCCCTGCCCGACCAGGGCGCGCAGCGCGTCCCACCCGGACAGGCTCACCTGCCCGGTGCCGAGTGCGACGCCGGTCAGCACCACCAGGGCGGCGGCGGCCAGCGCCGACCACGCGGCGGTGCGGGCCCGGCGGCGGGCGAGCGTGCCGACCGGCACGGCGAGCGCGGTCATCGGGCCACCTTCCGGGCCAGTACGGCGAGCAGCGGCGCACCGAGGAAGGCGGTCACGATGCCGACCTCGATCTCGGAGGGGCGCACCACGAGCCGTCCGAGCACGTCGGCGGCGAGCAGCAGCAGCGGACCGGCGATCAGGCAGCCCGGCAGCAGCCAGCGGTGGTCGTTGCCGAGCAGCGGGCGGACCAGGTGCGGCGCGGCCAGTCCGATGAACGCCACCGGCCCGGCGACGGCCACCGCACTGCCCGCGAGCAGGACGACGGCCAGCCCGCCGGCCAGTCGGATCCGGGCCACCGGCACGCCGAGCGACTGGGCGGTCTCGTCGCCGAGGGCCAGCGCGTTGAGGGCGGGCGAGATCGCGAACGCGCCCAGCAGGCCGAGCGCCAGGAACGGCAGTACGGGGGTGAGGGTGTCCAGCTGCCGCCCGCCGATCGAGCCGGCCAGCCAGAACCGGGCCTCGTCCAGGGTGCGGTGACTGGCCAGCATCAGCGCGGAGGTCCACGAGGTGAGCACCACGGTGAGCACGGTGCCGCCGAGCGCGAGCCGGACCGGATCGAGGTCGCCGCCGCGCCGGGACATCGCGTACGCGGCGACCGCGGCGACGGCCGCCCCGGCGAAGGCGAACCAGACGTACTCGACGGGCCGGGTGAGGTCCAGCGCGTAGATCGCGGCGACCACGGCCAGGCTCGCGCCGGCGTTGACGCCGAGCGTGACGGGGGAGGCGAGCGGGTTGCGGGTGACGCCCTGGGCGACCGCCCCGGCGACGCCGAGCGCGGCCCCGACGGCCAGTCCGATCACCGTCCGCGGCAGGCGAAGGCCCGTCACCACGTCGGCGTCGCCGCCGTGGGCGGCCCCGGTGAGCGCGTCGGCCACGGTGGACAGCGGGACGGATCGGGAGCCGAGCGCGAGGCTCAGCGCGGCGCACAGCACGAGCGCGCCCACACCGGCGACCAGCAGCAGGGGCCGCTGGAACGCCGAGGATCGAGGTGTCGCCGGGGCTGTGGTGGCCGGCGGGTCGGTTCTCAACACGAGTCGACATCTTAGGTTAGGTTTGCCTAAGTTCGTCAATGCCGAGCCGCTCGGTCCGATGTCGAGCCGCTCGTCGCGGGTGTCGCGCCGCCCGGTCGCCGGGCGGCGCGCCGTCCGTGACGAAGTCGGACCGTTCGGCCCGGCCCGGCCCCGAGCCATGCACTCCCTGAGGCATTATAAGGTGAGCCTCACCTTATTCGATCATGCGGAGTCGATCCACGGAGCGCCGATGATCCCCGGAACACCCCTGCCCGTCGCGCCGCCGTCCACCCTGCCCGGTGACTACCGGCGCCTGCGCGAGCTCTGCCCGGTGCTGGAACTGCGCCTGCTCGACGCCGCCGAACCCGACCCCCGTGCCGCCGACGGCTGGTACTCCGGGGCCGAACTCGCCGCCGACGAACGGGCACTGGCCGCCGCCCTGGCCGGCGAGGAGGACCGCATCGCCGCCGAACACGGCCGTGCCCCCCGCCCGCACGTCACCGCCTCCAGACTGCTGCACCACTACGTCTGGTCCGCGTGCCTGCTCATCGCCGGCCCCTGGCACCTCGCCCGGAAGGTCCCCCTCGTCGACCCCGCCGACCTCTGGCTGCACGCCCCCACCGGGGACCTCGCGCTGCGCCCGCGCGGCCACGTCACGCTCTCCGGCGACGACGAACTCCGCGCTGAACTGCGGGCGGCCGTGGTCGCCCACGTCGAGCCGGTGCTCGCCGCCTTCGCCGCTCCCAGCCGGCGCCGCGACCGCGCGCTCTGGGGCATGGTGACGGACGACCTCGCCTCCGCCGTCTGGTACCTCGGCCGGATGCTCGGCGAGGAGGACACCGCGGTCGCCGCCGCCGAGGCGGTGCTGCCCGGCGGCACCCTCCCGCTGCCCGGCGCCGCCGACTTCCGCCGCCTGCACACCCCCGACGGGCGCGGCCACCACACCCGTACCCGGCTCGGTTGCTGCCTCTACTACGCCGTCAAGCCCGAGGCCGCCGCCTGCCTGACCTGCCCGCGTACCGGTGACGAGGAACGGCTGCGCCGGTTCTGAGCGGTCCGCCCGCGGTTCGTCGACGGACGGTCCGTCATGGGCGGTTTGCCGAGGCGCGGTTCGCCGTGGGCGGTTCGTCGAGGCGTGGTTCGTCGAGGGCGGTTGGTCGAGGGCGGTTCGTTGTCAGTGGTATCGGCTAGGGTCGCGGCCATGATCGATTCGACGATGCGGGTCCGTATCGCCCGGCCCTCGCGCGATCTCGCGGCGGCCGAGCGCTTCTACGTCGACGGCCTCGGCCTCGACGTGCTGTGGCGCACCACCGAGCGGGTGTCCGGCGAGCACGACCTGCTGATGGTCGGCCCGCCCGGCGGCGCCTGGCACTTCGAACTCACCCACGACCCAGAGAACCCGCTGGAGCCCACCCCGACGGTCGACGACCTGTTCGTCGTCTACCTCGGCGCGCCGGTGGACGACGCCCTGGTCGCCCGGCTGGAGGACGCCGGCGGTACCCGGGTCCGGGCCCACAACCCCTACTGGGAGGAGTTCGGCGTGACGATATCCGACCCGGACGGCTACCGGCTGGTGCTCTGCTCCCGCGGCTGGGGAGCCTGAGCACTCTCCAGGCCCAGGCCGGTCGCGCCGCCCGTCCCGCCCGTCCCGCCCTTGTTGTGCAGCACCGCCACGCCCCGGTCCAGGTCCACGCCGAAGTGCGGCGGCGCTCCGGCCTGCGCGTCGTCCCGCAGCGTCAGCTGTTCCCGCCGCTGCTCGACCTGCACCTGCTTGCCCGGTCTGAACAGCGCCTGCAACTCCTCCAGCCCGCCGCCCAGACCCGCCCCGGCGCTCCTGCCGCCCCGCCGCCAACGCCCCGACGACTCGCCCCGGATCTGCCATGCGATCAGGAGCACCAGCCCGATAATCGCCGCCGCCGCGCACGCCACATCTACGATCACACCCATGTACGCCCAACGCCGGGCGGTCGCACCCGCGTTCCCGGAGTGCGCCGCGCCGGAGGCGGCGTCCACCCGCTACCCTGCCGCGCGAACCGAAGGAGACCCCGCACCATGACCGTGCGCGGAACCACCGTGGACATCCCGACGGCGGACGGCACCGCCGACGCCTACCTCGCCCATCCCGACGACGGGCGGGCCCACCCCGGAGTCATCCTCTACATGGACGCCTTCGGGCTCCGACCCCAGCTGAAGGACATGGCCGACCGGCTCGCCCAGGCCGGGTACGCCGTGCTGGTCCCCAACGCCTACTACCGGCACGGCCGCGCGCCGGTCGTCGAACTGCCGCCGCTGATCGACCTGGAGAACGACTCGACGATCTTCGGACGGATCGGTCCGCTGCTCGCCACCCTCACCCCCGAGGTGACCACCCGCGACGCGGACGCCTACCTGCGCTGGCTCGCCGAGTCCCCGCTCGTCGAGGACGGCCCGGTCGGGCTCACCGGCTACTGCCGCGGCGCGGTGCTCGCCCTGCGGACGGCCGCCAGCCACCCCGACCGGATCGCGGCCATGGCCGGTTTCCACGGCGGCAGCCTCGCCACCGAGGCACCGGACAGTCCGCACCTGGGCGCCTCCCGGATCACCGCCGAGGTGTACTTCGGCCACGCCGACGAGGATCCGTCCCTGCCCGCCGAGCAGATCGAACGGCTCGACGGGGCTCTCACCGCCGCCGGCGTCCGCCACCGGGCGGAGGTCTACCCGGGCGCCCCGCACGGCTACACCCAGGCCGACACCACCCGCTACGACGCGGTCGCCGACGCGCGCCACTGGGAGGCGGTGCTCGACCTGTTCAAGCGGACCCTGTCGGCCTGAGCCGCTGTGGTCCAGGCCAAGTCAGGCCGCCCCGTCCCACCCTGTCCTGCCCCGCTCCGCCTCGGCTTGGCCCGACCCGACCCGACGCGACTCGCCCCGGGCCCGGGCTCGGGGCGGCCCGGTGACGGCCTCGCGCCACAGCACCTCCTCTTCGCCCTTCGGCCACGCAACGGACGCGAGGTGTTCGGGTTAGTGAGGGAACGAGCGCTCAGGGTATGGTGCCTGACGGTGAGTCCGGGCCCGGCCGACGGCGGATCCGCCGGGCGTCGGGGGGCGTCCGGACCGCGTGGCAGCGGTGAGTACGCACCCGCGTCACCCGGTAGCACAGGCCGGGGGAGGGTGGGCGGATCCAGGGGGGAACCGAACGTGCAGAAGACAGCGAAGGAGCAGAACGCGCAGGAACCGTGCGGCGCAGGGGGCACGCAGGGCGCCGGGGGCATACAGGGTGTGCGGGGCATACGGGGCATGCGGGCTGTGCAGGACGCCATCGCGCAGGCGCTGGCCGAGCGCGTCCCCGGCGGGGTGCGGCAGGGCGAACTCGACCGTGGCGGTCGGGCGTTGCGCTGGGTGGAGGCGGGGCACGGCGGTCCGCCGGTGGTCCTGCTCGCGGGCTGCGGCACCTCGTCGCTGACCTGGGCGCCGCTGCTGCCCGAACTGGCCGCGCACAGCCGGGTCGTGGCGTACGACCGGGCCGGGCTCGGCGCCAGCGACCCCGACCGCGTCTCCGGCCCCTCGCTGGAGGCCCCGACCGGTGACCTGGCCGCCCTGGTGGAGCGCCTCGGCGCCGGACCGGCCGTCCTGGTCGGGCACAGCTGGGGCGGCCAACTGGCCCAACTCCTCGCCTGGGGGCGGCCGGAACTGGTGGCCGGCCTGGTCCTGGTGGATCCGGCGCACGAGGAGTTCCAGCCACCGGCCGTCCGCGCCGCCGAGGCCGTCCTGTTGCGGGTGGGGCTGCTTCGGGCGGCCCTGGCGCCCGCCGCCCGCCGTGCCGGGGGAACTGCCGCGAGGGCCGAGGCGGCCGTCGAGGCGCACCGTCACCAACGGCGGACCGTCCTCGACGAGAACCGCCTGACGGTCCTCGCGGTCTCCGAGATGCGGCGGCGGCGCGCGGCCGCGCGGCTGCCCGACGTGCCGGTGACCGTGCTGAGCGCGACCGACGGCCTGCCAGGGGCGATGCGCGCCCGCTGGACCGCCCTCCAGTCGCGTGTCGCCGCCGGGGCCGCCGGGGGGTCGCACATCGTGGTGCGCGGCGCCGGCCACCACGTTTACGCCGACCACCCGCAGGCCGTCGCCGCCGCCGTCCTGGAGGTGGTCGAGCACACCCGGCAGGGTCGGGACACCTGACGGCGGCGGGCGGTGGGCAGCGGCCCTCAACCCCTGGCCGGACAGTGCCTGCTGACCATTCGATCCCCTCTGGCACACTGGGGGCCGAACGGCCCGCTGGGGAGGGTCATGACACATGGGGGCGGGAGTATGAGGGGTCCGGGTGCCGTGCTCGGCGGGCGGTACACGCTGGTCGAGCGGATCGGCGGCGGGGGGATGGGTACGGTCTGGCGGGCCGACGACGCGGTGCTGGCGCGGCCGGTGGCCGTCAAGATCCTGCACTCGGCGCTGTTCGAGGACGACACCTTCATCCAGCGTTTCCGCCGGGAGGCCCAACTGGTCGCCGTGATCGACCACCCGGCCGTCGTGGACGTCCACGACTACGGCGAGAGCGGCGGCGGTGAGGGCCGGGAGGGCGACGAGGACGGCGCAGGCGGGGACCGCTGCGCCTACATCGTCATGGAGTTGGTCGACGGCCGGCCGCTGGACCGGGTGCTCGCCGAGGAGGGCCCGATGCCTCCCGAGCGCGCCCTCGACCTGGTCGCCGCCGCCCTGGACGGCCTGCACGCCGCTCACCGTCGGGAGATCGTGCACCGGGACCTCAAGCCGTCCAACCTGATGGTGCGTACGGACGGCCGGGTGATCATCACCGACTTCGGCATCGCCCGGGCGATCGCCAGCACCAAGATCACGGCCTCGCACGCGATCGTCGGCACCGCCCTCTACATGGCCCCCGAGCAGGCCGAGGGCACGGGCACCGGACCGGCCTCCGACCTCTACTCGATCGGCGTGGTCTGCTTCGAACTGCTCACCGGGAAGCCGCCGTTCGTCGGCGAGAGCGTGTTGGAGGTCGCGCTCAAGCACGTCCGCCAGCCGGCGCCGGAGCTGCCGGATTCGTTCCCGGCGGCGGTCCGCGAGCTGGTCGCGAGGGCGCTGGAGAAGAAGCCCGAGGACCGGTTCGCCGACGCCGCCGAGATGGCGGCCGCCGCCCGGGCGGCGATCGGTGTGAAGAGCTCGGCCGCCGTGGCGGGCGCTGCCGGTGCCCCGGCCGACACCGGGACGGTCGACCTCAGAGCGGCGGCCGGGGGCGCCGGCTCGGCGAAGACCGGTGCCCTGGTGCCGGCCGCGGGCGCGGCCGACCAGCCCGCGTCAGCCGACCGCCCCATGCCGGACGAGGTCGCGAAGGTGGGGCCGCAGCCGGTGACCGAGCCGGGCAAGCGCCGGTCGCGGCGCGCGCTGCTGGTGCCGGTGATCGTCCCCGTGGTCATCTCGATGGGTACCGCGACCGTCCTGCTGGTGGACCGTTCTCCCGGTCGGTCGGACGCGGCCGTACCGCCCGCTGCCCAGCCGACCGTCGTCGTGACGGCCCCGGTGACCCCGGGCACGGGCACCCCGTCGGCCCCGGCCACGACGCCGCCCGCCACGCCGACACCCTCCGATACCCCGGCGGCTGCCCCGGCCGCCGACCAGCAGCCGAACAGTCCGAACCAGCCGGGCGCGCCCGTACCGGCCCCCGCGTCGGGCGGCAACGGAGGCTCGGCGGGCCGGGGCACCGGCGCGGGCGCGGCGGGCGGCGGCAGCGCGGCCGGTGGCGGAGGCGCTGCGGGCGGTGCCTCGGGCGGTCGGTCCAACCCGTCCGGCGGCGGTGCCGGCGGCACCGCCAACCAGCCCGCCAATCCCAACCCGCAGCCCCCGGCCCAGAACGCGGCCGGTGGTTCCCCCGCCGGGGGCGGCTCACCGTCCGGCGGTGGTTCGCCCTCGGGCGGCGGCAATCCGCCGGCTCCGCAGACCCCCTCCCGGCCCGCGTCGTGCGGCGGCTCCTCCTGGACCACCGTCGTCAACGTGAAGGACGGCCGCCCGATCGGGATGGCCCGCGACGAACTGAGCGGCGACAACCCGATCGTGGTGGGCGGCGCGTCCCAGTACGGCTGGGTGCGGGCGACCGACCCCGGCTCCTGGATCAACTTCAACGCCTGCAACAGCGGCGGGCCGCTGCTCGTCCAGACCATGGACGGCAAGGTCACCCTGAGCGGAGGCTTCAGCTTCCTGACCAACTGGACGGTGCGCAGCGGGTCCACCCAGGGCTCCTACACGCTGGCCGACTACCAGAACCAGCGCTGCATGACCGACAACGGCCCGGGGAGCGCGGTCACCATGGTGACCTGCACCCCCGGCAACACGGCCCAGGAATGGCGGTTCCAGTGACGGCGACCGGCGGCGTCGACGACGGCGTGGTCCTCTACTGGCGTCCGCTGTGCACGTTCTGCATGAACCTGCGGCTAGCGCTGCTCTTCACCCGCCTGCGCTACAGTCGGCGGTTCACCATGGTGAACATCTGGAAGGACCCGGACGCCGCCGCCTTCGTCCGCTCGGTCGCCGACGGCAACGAGACCGTGCCGACCGCCACCGTGGCCGGGCGACCGATGGTGAACCCGTCGATCCGCCAACTGCTCGCCGCAGTAAGGGAGTACGCGCCGGACGTGCTTCCGGGGAGGTCTCGCTGACCGGTCCGGTCGAGGGGGACGAACCCCGGCTCCCGCTGGCGGGGATGACGATCAGCCTCCGGATCCGCCGGGACGTGGTGGTGGTCGACCCCGAGCGGTTCCTGGTCGCGGCCCGGGCGGCGTTCCGAGAACTGGACCCGCAGGCCACCGAGGAGGAGGCGGCCCGGCACGTCCCGGACGTGACCGCGGCCGTCTTCGCCCTGCTGGACCGCTTCGGCGGGCTCGCCCCCGACGCGCCGGACGCGGGATCCAGTCGCTGCGGGCCGATCCCCGGCCGCCGGGTGCTCGACCGCCCCGACGGGTTGTCCCCGGCGGGCGAGATCCTGCAGGTCGTGCTCGACGAGCCGCAGCCGCTCCAGGACGTCGCCCTCCTGCTGACCGCCGAGGAGCGGGACCCCTTCGCCCTCCCGATCCCGATCCCGATCCCGATCCCGACCCCGTCTCCGTCGTCGTCGCTGCCGCTTTCGTCGCCGCTGCCGCTTCAGACGTCGCGTCCGTTTCAGCCTCCGCGACCGGACGGGCCTGGCGCCGGTGGCGGTTGAGCGTGCGCGCCGGCCCGGCCTGAGCGTCCGTGCGTGCAGGTGGCCCGCGAGTCGGGGTGGGCGGTCGGGGCGCAGCGGAACCGGGCGCCATCGCAGATGCCGGTGAGGGAGTGGCAGTTGTGGGACGTGAGGCTTCCTCGGCTCCGGCGCGTCCCCGGATTTGGCGCCCAACTCGCCGACTGCGCTGAGGAGTCGGGCGAACACGCGGTCCGGTGGTGCTAGCAGACGCCCCGGCGGTGGACAAGGGCCGCAGGTGGCGGGACCTCGCCAAGCGGATGTCAAGACTCCGTATGGGAAGTTCTACAGAGTTGTAAAAGTCGATTTCGGCCCGCGCGGCCCCGCGTGCCGAATCGGCGTTCGATAGCCGATCGAGTATCGGTGCAGGCGGTCGACTGTGGTTCGGGTGGGAACCTCCGGCAAGGCGGGGTGAATTGCCCCGTTTTGCCCACTGCTTGAGCGCCCTGGCGAGCTGGCGGGACCTGGCCAATCGCTGAAGTAGACCTGTCAATTCACCTGCTGGATTGTCATGCTTTTGGCCAGCCCCGGCGGTAGCCCCCACCCCCACCCCTTGGTGGCTCGCCGCTCGACCGCCCGGGGTTTCAGCACGTCAGCGCCCATTCCGCCCCACAGGTGCCGACCCCGGCCCCCGGAACGCGGCGCGACCGCGTCCACACGCGGTTTCCCGGAAGGACTCGTACGTGAAGCGAAAGCTCGCAGCTGTCGCCGTACTGTCGGCCACCGCCCTGCTGACCGGTGTGATCCAGGTGAGCACCGCAGCCCAGGCCAGCCCCGTCGCCGGCCTCCAGGCCCAGGCCGACCACCAGCACGCGGCCGTGCTGGCCCTGGCCGGCGGCCAGTCCGGCCCGCTCGCCAAGGCCCTCGCCCTCGGCGAGAAGGAGCGGCTCGTCGCCAAGGACGCCGTGGTGGACAAGGACGGCACCCGGCACTTGCGCTTCGAGCGCACCTACGCAGGCCTGCCGGTGCTCGGCGGCGACCTGGTCGTCCACCAGAAGGCCAACGGCTCGGTCAAGTCGGTCGACAAGGCGGTCTCCGCCAAGCTCGTGCTGCCGAGCCTGACCCCGCAGATCCCGGCCGACAAGGCCGCCACGCAGGCCACCGGCGCGGTCAAGGCCACCGTCGGGGTCACCCTCGACGCCGACGAGTCCCCGCTGGCCGACGTGCACCAGACCGGTAAGGCCGAGCTGGTCGTCTGGGCGAGCGACGGCAACCCGCGCCTGGCCTACCGGACCACCGTCGAGGGCGTGCGCGCCGACGGCACCCCGAGCAACCAGGTGCTCGTCACCGACGCCGCCACCGGCCAGGTGCTGTCCACCCACGAGAAGATCCAGACCGCCGCCGGCACCGGCAAGGGCGTCTTCGTCGGCCAGGTGCCGCTCACCACCGCGCAGAACGGTTCCAGCTACTCGCTGAAGGACGACAGCCGCGGCGGCCAGTCCAGCAGCGACATGAACAACGGGACCGCCGGCAACGGCTCGCTCTTCGCCAACACCTCCAACAACTTCGGCGACGGCACCGCGAGCAACCGCGAATCCGCCGCCGTGGACGCCCAGTTCGGCGCGGCCACCACCTGGGACTTCTACAAGAACACCTTCGGCCGCAACGGCATCCGCAACGACGGCGTCGGCGCCGCGAGCCGCGTCCACTACGGCTCCAACTACGTCAACGCCTTCTGGGACGACAGCTGCTTCTGTATGTCCTACGGCGACGGCAACGGCGACGCCGCCCCGCTCACCGAGATTGACGTGGCCGGCCACGAGATGAGCCACGGCGTCACCGCCGCCACGGCGAACCTCAACTACTCGGGTGAGTCCGGAGGCCTCAACGAGGCCACCTCCGACATCATGGGCACGATGGTCGAGTGGTACGCCAACCTGCCCTCCAACCCGCCGAACTACTGGATCGGCGAGCTGATCAACCTGAACGGCAACGGCACTCCGCTGCGCTACATGGACCAGCCCAGCAAGGACGGCCAGTCCGCCGACTCCTGGTCCGCCGACGTGGGCAACCTCGACGTGCACTACTCGTCGGGCGTGGCGAACCACTTCTTCTACCTGCTGTCCGAGGGCAGCGGCGCGAAGAGCATCAACGGGTTCAACTACAACAGCCCGACGGCTGACGGCTCTTCGCTCGCGGGCATCGGTCGGGACAAGGCCGCGCAGATCTGGTACCGCGCGCTGACCGTCTACTTCACCTCCACCACCGACTACGCGGGCGCCCGGGCGGGCACCCTCAGCGCGGCGGCGGACCTGTACGGCAACGGCAGCGCCGAGTACAACGCGGTCGCGGCCACCTGGACGGCGGTGAACGTCAACTGACACCCGCCTGAGTGAGCCCTGCCGCACCGTGGGTGCCGGCCGGCAGGGCCGCACGGCGGGGGCGACGGTGCGCGGACCACCGTCGCCCCCGCCGTCATGTGCGCGAAGCGGTCCGGCAGGGCGCGGGCTTCCTCCGCGGGGTGGACCGGATGACCGGCGCGCCGGGATCACTGGCCCACTGGCTCCTGCGGGTGCTCGGTCGCGGTCGAGTCCGCGACCGCATGCGCATGCGCGTCCGTTGACGGCGACGGTACCGGGGTGGTCGGAGTGCGGCGGCGGTAGCGCTGCTCGGTCGCGGTGCACGCGGCGAGCAGCAGGGCGGCCGCCGCCGCGGCGGCGGTGATCGCGAACGGCGCGGCGGGCGCGAAGTGCGTGGTCGCCCAGCCGCCCAGGAAGGTGCCGGCCGACTGCGCCAGGATCAGCGCACTGACCAGCGCCGCCATCGCCTCGCCCAGCCGGACGACCGGCACCGTCCGCTCGACCAGGCCGAACATCGTGATCATCTGCGGTGCGACCGCCACCCCGAGGAGGCCCACGGCGGCGGTCAGGCTCCACAGGCTCCCGGCGGAGACGAGCAGGACGCAGGAGGCGGCGAACAGCAGGACCGTGCCCGCCCGCAGCCGGGACGCCAACTCCCACCGGGCGGGCAGACCCGCGGCGGCGATCCCGGCCAGGGAGCTGGTGAACCCGATGAAGCCGTACAGCAGCCCGGCGGCGCCCGGCCGGCCCAGCGCCTCCGTGGTGGCGGTCACCCCGATCTGCACCGAGCCGAAGCACGCGCCCAGCAGTGCCATCCCGGCCAGCAGCAGGACGTAGGGCGTGGTGAGCAGCCGCCCGGTGGAGGAGCGGGCCGGGGACTTCGGGATGCCGGGGGAGGCTGTCGGATGCAGTGCGAACAGGGTCGCGCAGACGCCGGACAGCGCGGCCGCCACGAGCAGGCCGACGGCGGGGGAGGAGACGGTGGCGAGGACTCCGACCAGCGCGGGCCCGGCGGTGAAGCCGACCTCGTCGACGATCCCGTCCAGCGACAGCATGGCGGTGGTCAACTCGCCTTCACCGGCGGTCAGTCGGACCCACCGGCTGCGCGACAGTGGCCCGACCAGCGGGACGGACAGGCCGATCACGGCGGCAGGCGCGAGCTGCCAGCCGAGGGCCAAGCCGCGTTGCGAGGCGGCCACCAGCGCGACCAGCGCCGTCGCGTTGACCAGTGCGGCGACCAGCCCGACCGTCCGCTGCCCGCGCTGGTCCGCCAGCCGGCCCACCAACGGCCCGCCGACCGCCTGACCGACCGCCAGCGCACCGGCGACCAGGGAACCGCGCCACACGCTGTCGGCGTTCCGGCTCACCAGCAGCAGGGTGCCGATCGGGCTCATCGCGTTCGGCAGTCGGCCGAGCAGCGACCACAGCAGCACCCGGCCGCCGGTCAGTTGCGCCGCCGTACGGAATTTCACGACCACGGACATCGGGACGCCCCCACGCGGAGCCGGTGCGGGCGCCCGCCTCCCGTCACCCGCCCGACCAGGCGACAGCGACCTGCGGGTGAGCCTCGACGGTAGGGGCGTGCCCCGGGGGCGGGTAATCGGTCGATCGACCAGCGGCGTCGGGGGCGGGGGAGGGGCGGGGTTGGAGGAGTGGACAACGGGCGAGGGCGCGAGGGGTTGCGGCGAACAGATAACAGATGACAGATTTCAACATCTGTTATCTGTCGGCTGTTATCTGTTAGCTGTTCGCCGTCGTCTGTCGGATGTCTGCCGTCATCGGTCCGCCGTGCCGCCGAGCGCGCTCAGGGCGCGAGGTCCTTCCGGATCTGGTCCAGGATCAGGCCGGCTCCGGTGTAGCCGATTCCGAGCATCCACAGGTTGTCGTCGACGCGGAACACCCGGCCGGTGCGGACGGCGTCCAGGTTCTTCCACAGTGCGCCATCGGTGATCTTGCCGTGGTCGGATTTGGCCGCGTCCCCGTAGACGGCGTAGAAGATGACGTCGGCCGCCGCCTGGTCCACCTGCTCGGGGCTGATCTCGACCGAGAATCCGGGCTTGTCCTGGTTGGTGGGCCGACCGAGCCCGAGGTCCTTGAACAGCGAGCCGACAAAGGTGTCGTTGAGGTACAGCCTGGTCGGCGCGCCCGCCAGGAAGCGTGCCATCTCGACCCGGGTGGCGGCGGCCCTGGCCGGGCCGCCGATCGCGGTGACCAGGTCCCGCGCCTTCGTCCGGTACGCCGCGTCGGCCGCCTCGGCCTCGGTCTGCCGGCCCATCGCCTCGGCGTGCAGCCGGACGTTCTCCTTCCAGGTGGGCCCGGTGGTCTTGGACAGCACGGTCGGCGCGATCTTGGCCAACTCGTCGTACCGCTTGTCGTCGCGCACCTGGTTGCTCAGGATGAGGTCCGGCCGCAGCGCCGCGATGGCCTCCAGGTTGGGCTGCCCGATGATGCCGACGGCCTTCGTCGCGGCCAGCCGTTCGGCGGGCAGGTAGCCGGGGAAGGGCGCGCCCTCGGTGACGGTGGTCGCGCCGACCGGCGTGAGTCCGAGGGTGACCACCGAGTCCAGCGCGTCGGTGTCCAGCGCCACCACCCGGGCGGCCCGGGCCGGTACGGTGCTCTCGCCGCGCGCGTGTCGGACGGTCCGGGGGCCGGTGCCGCTGGTCGAACCGGCGGTCGGTGCGGGGGAGTTCGGGCCGCAGGCGGCGAGCGCGAGGCCCGGGGCGAGCCCGGCGGCGAGGCCGAGCGCGGCGCGGCGGCTGAGGGGTCTGGGCATCGGCGGCTCCTCCAACGGGCGGGCGGGGCGCGGGAATCCCTGCCCGCCCGTTGGAGGGGTTACGCCTCGGTGTCGTTCTCCCGTCGCTGGCGCAGCAGTTCGTCGTACTCGGCGGGCACCCGCCGGTCCATCGCGAGGGCGAACTGGGCGTCGACGACCGTACGGGCCAGCGGCCGTACCCGCAGGATGCGTTCGGTGAGCCGGGCCGCTTCGCCGGGCGGCAGCGGGGTGTCGGCGGCGAGTGCGCCGAGCAGGTGCTCGCTGACCACGTCGATGAAGATCTCGGCGATGGCCTCCACGTGTTCCTGGGTGCGCCGGCTGGCGTCCAGCACCACGGACAGCGGTACGCCCTCGGCGACGAGTGCGGTGGTGGCGTCCATCAGGCGGCGGCTGATGTGGGTGATCCCGTCGTCGTTGATCGTGATGTAGCCCTGGGCGATCGACTCGGCGGTGTTCTCCTCGGTGAGCTGGTCGTTGAAGACGGCCTTGAGTTCGTCCCAGTCCAGGCGCACCGGGGTCTCGTCCGACCAGGGGGCGACGATCGCGGCCTCCAGCCCGATCAACTCGGCGACGTCCCGTCCGCTCTCGCCGGCGCCGATCAGTTCGGCGATGCCGCCCAGGGTGTGGCCGCGTTCCAGCAGTTCGCCGATCATCCGCAGCCGGGCCAGGTGTTCTTCGCCGTACCAGGCGATCCGGCCCTCCTTGCGGGGCGGCTGGAGCAGTTTGCGTTCGCGGTAGAAGCGCAGCGTCCGGCTGGTGATGCCGGCCGCCTCGGCCAGTTCCTCCACCCGGTACTCGCGTTTTCCGTCACCGGCAGCAGCTCTGACCTTGTCCACGGCGATCAGCATAGGTCCGGTACCTCCGGGGGCTCCCGGAATCCGGGTGGCCGCGCTTCTTCCATCCGGTGTCAGCGAGGACTACCCTGCCAATCATGCCAGTGATTACTGGCGTGATTGGCAGGGTTCCGGGGCCAACCCCCGGGGGAGCCCTCTCAGCAGTACGCAGGGCAGTACGCAGGGCAGCACCAGGGCAGTACGAGAGCAGCGCGAGCGTGGTAGGAGCTCGGCGTCGGCGCGCCAGGAAGCCCGGCGCGAGCGGGCGCCACCGTACGGCAGCGTGAAGATCACCGCCCCACCCTCAGGAGGAGGCCGCATGGCATCCAGCAGCAAGCGCCCCCGCCCCGGCACGTCCGGTGCCCCGGCGGCGGACGAGGCCGTCCCGCACGTGCGGGTGGCTGTGATCGGATCCGGCTTCGGCGGCCTCGGCGCCGCGGTCCGACTGCGCCGCGCCGGGATCACCGACTTCGTCGTCCTGGAACGCGCGGACTCGGTCGGCGGCACCTGGCGCGACAACAGCTACCCCGGCTGCGCCTGCGACGTGCCCTCGCACCTCTACTCCTTCTCCTTCGCGCCCAACCCCGAGTGGCCGCGCAGCTTCTCCGGCCAGCCGGACATCCGCGCCTACCTGGAGAAGGTCGCCACCGTCTTCGGCCTCCGTCCGCACCTGCGGTTCAACACCGAAGTGCTGGAGGCGCGTTGGGAGGTCGAGCAGACCCGCTGGCGGATCACCACCTCGGCCGGCCAGTGGACCGCGGACGCCGTGGTCTCCGCCGCCGGACCGCTCGCCGACCCGCAGATCCCCGACCTGCCGGGGCTCGGCGCCTTCCCCGGCAAGGTGTTCCACTCCTCCCGCTGGGACCACGACTACGACCTGACCGGCAAGCGGGTCGCGATCGTCGGCACCGGCGCCTCCGCCGCCCAGATCATTCCGTCGATCCAGCCGAAGGTCGACAAGTTGACGGTCTTTCAGCGAACCCCGGCCTGGGTCCTGCCGCGCCGGGACCGCGAGATCACCCAACTGGAGAAGTGGCTGCACGACCGCGTGCCGGTCACTGGAAAGATCCGCCGCGGCACCCTGTTCGCGCTCCGTGAGCTCCAGGTGGACGCCTTCGTGCGCCGCCCCGGCCTGCTACGCGTGGTTCAGCAGCTCGCCGAACGCCACGTCGCCCAGGGTGTTCCCGACCCGGCCCTGCGCGCCAAGCTCACCCCGGACTACCGGATCGGCTGCAAGCGCATCCTGCTCAGCAACACCTACTACCCGGCGCTCGCCGCGGCCAACACCGAGGTCGTCGCCTCCGGCCTGCGCGAACTGCGCGGCTCCACCCTGGTCGCCGCCGACGGCAGCGAGCGCGAGGTGGACGCCATCGTCTTCGGCACCGGCTTCCACGTCACCGACATGCCCGTCGGAGCCCGGGTGTTCGGCGCCAACGGCACCAGCCTGGCGGAGGAGTGGAAGGACGGCATGGAGGCGCTGCGCGGGTCGACCGTGCACGGCTTCCCGAACCTGTTCTTCGTGATCGGCCCCAACACCGGTCTCGGCAACAGCTCGATGATCCTGATGATCGAGTCCCAACTGAACTACCTGATCGACGCGCTGACCACGCTCCGCTCGATCGGCGCCACCGCGATGCAGCCCACCGCCCGGGCCCAGCGGCAGTGGAACCTCGAACTCCAGCACCGGATGGACCGCACCGTCTGGACCACCGGCGGCTGCCGCAGCTGGTACCTGGACCCGAACGGTAAGAACACCGTGCTCTGGCCCGGCTCCACCACCGCGTTCCGCCGCGCCACCCGCAAGATCGACCTCGGCGAGTACGAACTGATCATGCGGGCCGGGCAGGACGCTGCCCGTACCGCCCAGGAGGTGTCCGCATGAGCGCCGCCCGGCTGCCCGCCGAGTACGTCCCGCCCACCCCCGTCGAGGAGTTGAGCGTCCGCTCGGCGGACGGGATCCGGCTGCACGTGGAGGTCCACGGCCAACCCGGGGCGCCGACCATCGTGCTCGCCCACGGATGGACCTGCTCAACCGCCTTCTGGGCCCCGGTGATCCGCCAACTCACCGAGCGCTACCGAGTGGTGGCCTACGACCAGCGCGGCCACGGGCACAGCGAGATCCCGCCGAGCCGGGCCCGCTACTCCACCCGGGCGCTGGCCGATGACCTCTCCGCCGTCCTCGCCCGGACCGTTCCGGTGGGGGAGAAGGCCGTGCTCGCCGGGCACAGCATGGGCGGGATGACCATCATGGCCGGCGGCGGCCGCTCCGAGATCGCCGAGCGCACCGCCGCCGTCGTCCTGGTCTCCACCGGGCCGGGGGAGCTGGTGGCCGAACTCGCCGTGCTGCCCGAGGCGGTGCGCTCCCCGGGACTGCGCCGTTTCCTGAACCGGCAGCTGCTGCGCTCCCGGCTGCCGCTCGGGCCGGTTTCTTCGGTCAGCCGCGTTGCGCTCAAGTACGCGACCATGGGCCCGGGTTCGGCGGCCGGGCAGGTCGAGGCGACGGCCCGGATCGTGCACGCCTGCCCGACCGGCGTCCGCGCCAACTGGGCGGGCGTCCTCGACCGTCTGGACGTCCACGCCGGGCTCGCCCGGCTCGCCGCACCGACCGCCGTCGTGGTCGGCACCGCGGACCGGCTGACCCCGCCCGTGCACGCACACCGGATCGTCGCTGAACTCTCCGACCCGCAAGGGCTGTTGCTGCTGCCCGGGGTCGGGCACATGGCGCCGCTGGAGCGGCCGGTGGAGATCGCCACCGAGATCCACCGCCTGGCCGCTGCTTACCTGCCCGCCGCGCCCGCGTCCGTCTCCGCCCCTGTCTCCTCCTCCGCTGCGCCTGCCCCCGTCTCCGAGAGGACCGTCGCCGCATGAACGCCATCCCGCCGTTGTCCGCCCAGGTCGTCGTCGTCACCGGGGCCGCCCGCGGGGTCGGGGCTTCGCTCGCCCGCACACTCGCCCGGCGCGGGGCCAAGGTAGCCCTCCTCGGGCTGGAACCGGACGAACTCAAGGCCGTCGCGGCGCAGTGCGGCGCGGCCGCGACCAGTTGGGAGGTGGACGTCACCGACCTCGACGCGCTCGGCGACGCCGCCCGTCGGATCAAGGAGCACTACGGCCGGATCGACACCGTGGTCGCCAACGCGGGCATCGCCATCGGCGGGCCGGTGGCGGACAGCGACCACCGGGCGTTCAGCCGGGTCATCGAGGTCAACCTGCTCGGTAGCGTCGCCACGGCCAGGGCCTTCCTGCCCGCGCTCGCCGAGAGTCGGGGTTACCTGCTGCAGATCGCCTCGCTCGCCGCGATCACCCCCGCGCCGCTGATGAGCGCGTACTGCGCCAGCAAGTCCGGGGTGGAGGCCTTCGCCCACTCGCTCCGTGCCGAGGTCGCCTACCAGGGGGTCAAAGTCGGTGTGGGATACCTGAGTTGGACCGACACCGACATGGTGCGCGGCGCCGACGAGGATGCCGTGCTCAAGCAGATGCGGACCAGGCTGCCGTGGCCGGCCAACAAGACCTACCCGCTGGAGCCGGCGGTGGAGCGGATCGTCGCCGGCATCGCCCGGAGGTCCGCCCACGTCTACGCGCAGGCCTGGCTGCGCGGCATGCAGCCGGTCCGCTGGCTGCTGCCGAGCCTGATCGCGGCGGTCGGTTCCCGTGACGTCGCCCGGATCGCGCCCCAGCTCGCTGCCACCGCCGCCTCCAGGCTGCGCGCCGTCGGTGCCGGCGGAGCTGCGGACACGGCGGTGCGGGGCGGCCGGAGCGGCACCGACAGCTGACGACTGACGGATTTCAGCAGACAGATAACAGATAACAGATTTCAACATCTGTTATCTGTTGCCTGTCGTTCGTCCGTCCATCTGCCCTCCTGCCCATCCGCCCATCCGCCCGTCCGCCCGTCCGCCCGTCCGCCCGTCCGCCCCTCCGCCCCCGTCAGTCCGCCCACTCCTCCGCCGTCCCCCGAGCGATCCGCGCCAGTGTCTCCAGCGCTCGCCCCAGGACCGGCAGTGGCGGCGAGGCCAGGGCGACCCGGACGGCGGACGGAGAGCGCCGGGGGTCGGCGGCGAACGCCGCCGCGGGGGTGACGGCGATGCTCGCCCGAGCCGCCGCCGCGACGAAGGTCTCCGCCCGCCAGGCCGCCGGCAACTCCCACCACAGGTAGTACGAGCAGGGGTCGGCCCGGACCCGCTGCCCCGCCAGCACCTCGCGCGCCAGCAGCTGGCGCGCGACGGCGTCGGCGCGCTTGGCCGCCGCGACCTCGGCGACGGTGCCGTCCCCGATCCAGCGCACGGCCGCCTCCAGGGCGAACCCGCTGGGTGTCCAGCCGCCCGAGCGCAGCGCGCCCGCCATCCGCTCGCGCAGTGCGGCGGGGACGACCGCGAACCCGGTGGTCAGCCCGGGCGCGAGCCGCTTCGAGAGGCTGTCGACGAGGACGGTGCGCTCCGGTGCGAGGGCCGCGAGGGCGGTCAGCTCCGGGCGGAGGAAGGACCAGATCGCGTCCTCGACGGCCGGCAGGTCGAGGCGGTGCAGTTCCTCGGCGAGGGCGGCCGTCCGCTCGTAGGGCAGGCTCCCGCCGAGCGGGTTCTGCAGCCTCGGCTGGACGTAGACGGCGCGCAGCGGTGCGGCCCGGTGGGCGGCGGCCACGGCGTCGGGCAGCAGTCCGTGCTCGTCGACGGCCAGCGGTACGAGCGTGATGCCCAACCGTTGGGCGACGGCCTTGACCACCGGATAGGTCAGCGCCTCCACCCCCAGTCGGTGGCCGGGCGGCACCAGCGCCGACAGTGCCGCGGCGATGGCCTGCCGCCCGTTGCCCGCGAACAGCAGCTCCTCCCCGGTGACCTCCCAGCCTCCGTCGGACCGGTCTCCGTCCGGCCGGGGTTCGTCCGACAGCAGCGCCGCGAACGCCTGCCGGGCCGCGCCCGTCCCGGCCGCGCCCACCGGTGCGAGTGCGGCGCCCAGCGCGTCCGCCCGCAGCAGTGGCGCCAGTCCGGCGGCCAGCAGTCCGGCCTGCTCGGGGACGGTGGGGTAGTTGAGTTCCAGGTCCACCGGCGCGTCGGCCGGTTCGGCGAGTGCGACCTGCCCGCCGGCCGCCCCGCCGCCAGCCCCGCCGCCCGCCCCGCGTCCGGCCCGGACGAAGGTGCCGCGCCCGACCTCCCCGGTGGTCAGTCCGCGCCGGGCCAGTTCCCGGTAGACGCGCCCCGCCGTGGAGTTGGCGATGCCCCGGTCGCGGGCGAAGGCGCGCTGGGTGGGCAGTTGCTGGCCCGGTCGGAGTCGCCCGCCCGTGATGGCGGCGGCGATCTCATCGGCGATCAGGTGGTAGTCGTCCATCGGCGGCGCCCCTCCAGGCAAGTCGACGGCATGAGCAAGCATTGCACCGAGTGCAAAGTCATCATTGCATTGAGATTGGCGCCGGGCCTAGCCTCCTCGCATGGAAGCACTGACCCCCGTCCTGTCCGTCGCAGCCAGCGCACCTGTCGCGTCCACCGCATCCGTCGCGTCCATCGCATTCACCGGATCCGCCGCATTCACCGGATCGGCCCTGTCGGCCGTGGGTGGGCACGCCGTGCTCGGGATCGCCGCCGTGGCACTCGGGATGGTGCTGACGCCCGGGCCGAACATGATCTACCTGGTCTCCCGGTCGATCGCCCAGGGCCGCCGTGCCGGGCTGCTGTCGCTGGTCGGGGTCGCGGCCGGCTTCCTGGTCTACCTGGCAGCGGTGACGGCGGGCGTGGCCGCCGTGTTCTCGGTGGTGCCCGCGCTCTACACCGCGGTCAAGCTGGCCGGCGCCGGCTACCTGCTGTGGCTGGCCTGGAAGGCCGTCCGCCCGGGCGGTACGGCGGTGTTCGCCCCGCAGCAGCTGCCGCCGGACCCGCCGCGCCGGCTGTTCGCGATGGGCTTCCTGACCTGCCTGCTCAATCCCAAGATCGCCATCATGTACATCTCGCTGCTGCCCCAGTTCGTGGCGCCCGAGCGCGGTCACGTCGCGGTGCAGAGCCTGGTGCTGGGGCTGACCCAGATCGTGGTGGCGGTCACGGTCAACGGGCTGATCGCGGTGAGCGCGGGCGGCATCGCGTCCTTCCTCAACCGCCGTCCCGCCTGGCTTCGGATCCAGCGTTACGCGATGGGGACGGTCCTCGGCGGCCTCGCCGTCCACATCGCCGCCGACCGCGCCAAGGCCGTGGCGGCCTAACCCGTCGCCACCCGGGTCGCAGCGCCGTACCCACCCATCCCCGGGTCGCAGTGCCGTACCCGCCCATCCCCGGGTCGCAGTGCCGTACCCGCCCATCCCCGGGTCGCAGTGCCGTACCCGCCCACCCCCAGGTCGCAGCGCCTGCGCCGGGCAGCGCCTAAGCCCCCCGGCTCGCCGCCCGCAGCACCTCGTACCCCGCCTGCACGAACCGCCCGTCCAGCGACGGCCCGGTGTTGGCCAGGGCCGCCACCGCGGCCGCCCTCTGCGGTGAGAACCCGACGAACGCGGTGAACCCCCGTGTCGCCCCGGCGTGGAAGTACAGGTCACGCCCTTCCGAGCGGCGGTGGTTCCACACCAGGCACAGCTCGTCCGCCGAGTGCGGCAGCCGCAACCGCGGCCGCTGGACCTCGCGCAGCGCGGCCGCCAACTCGCCGTGGCCACTGTCGAGATGGGCCCGCAGGTAGCGCAGCAGGTCGGCTCCGCTCGCCCGGAGCGCGCCCGCCCCCGGCAGCCCGGGGATGCGCCAGGGGGTCAGCTCCTGTCCGCGCCGGTACCCGACCGCCCGCCCTGGCGGGTCCGGTGTACAGGTGGTGGCGCCCAGGCCCAGCGGCCGGAGGACCCGTTCGGCGAGCAGTTCCCCGTACGGCAGCCCGCCCGTCTCGGCGAGTGCCCGCCCGAGCAGAGCGACGCCGTAGTTGGAGTACCGGTACCGGCTGCCGGGCTTGCTTCGTACGGTGGTTCGGGCCACCCCGTCCCTCAACTGCTCGTCCCCGAACGCGGTGTACGGGTTGCTGAACCAGGTCGGGACGGCGCGCGCGGCCAGCCCGGGCGGCAGCCGGGGCAGGCCCGAGGTGTGGGTGGCCAGGTGCAGGAGCCGGATCGGCTCGGGGGAGCGGACGGTCACCGGGCGCCAGCGACCCGGCAGGCGGCGCTCCACCGGGTCGTCCAGGGAGACGTCTCCGCGCGCGGTCATCTCCGCCAGCAGCAGCGCGGTGAAGGTCTTGCTGACCGAGCCGAGTTCGAAGACGGTGTCCGGCGAGCACGCGGCCGTCCGTCCGCGCCCGAGCCGCCCGTGGCAGCGCACCTCCTCCTCGTCCCCGCGCGTGACGGCCGCGGTGACGGCGGTGGCGTACGGCCCGGCCGCGCGCACCACCTCCGCGACCGCCGTACCCAGCCCGTTCACGCGGCGGCCGTGGCGGCCGCGGCGGCTCCGAGTGCCCGGGCGAGCGTGATGTCACCGGCCACCACCGCGACGACGGCGGTGTGCTGGTGGTCCCGGAACGCCTGCTCCCGGTCCTCGTCGACCGGGTCGGTGTCGCGCGGCAGCAGGCCGTCCTCGCGCTGGACGGCGGCCAGCGCGTCCCAGCCCTGCCGCCCGGTGGCCGGTTCGCCGATGCACGCGTCGACCACGAGGAGTTCGGCAGCGAGGTCCCACTGGCCGATCTCCAGCCAGATGTCGAGCCAGACCGGCAGCCAGTCGCGCACGTGGTCGCGCATCGGCTCCGGCAGGCCGTCCGGGTGGGCGCCCCAGTCCGTGAGGTGGAAGACGGTGTGGGTGATGTCGTAGCCGGTCATCCAGTTGACGGCCCACGGCTCGGGCGTGGCGCCCAGCCAGGTGCCGGCGGCGAGTGCGGCCCAGTCCGGCTGGTGGGCGAGCCCGACGACCCGCCGGGCGTTGGCGACCCCCAGGCGCCGGTTGGGGTGGATCTCCTCGGCGTGCGCGGCCCGCAACCGGCTGAGCGAGTCGAGCAGGTCCTCCAACGCCGGGTGGCGGTAGCCGGCCCGGGCGAAGTGGGCGTAGGTCTCCAGCGGGTCGGTCATGGTGAAGTGGCGCAGCTGCCGTTCGTACAGCAGGTCTCCTTCGCGCAGTTGCCCCCAGGCATGGTCGAGCAGTTCGCGTGCGGTGCGGGCCTCGGCGGGCCCGGTGACGCCGTCGCGCAGGATCAGCGAGGCGGCGAGCGCGATCTCGCCGAGCGGCTTGTAGACGTCGTCGGGGTCGGCGAGGTCGACCACGGTGGTGTCCGGGATCCGGCCGAGGCCGTCGCCGTGGGAGGCGTGCAGCCAGGCCAGCGCGCGGGCGGCGAGCCGCTGCGCGGTGGCGAGGACGTGGGTGTCGGTCATCGGCCCGGGCTCCGTTCGTCGGTCGGCGGACGGGAGGAGCGGTCGAGCAGCCGACGGGCGACGGCCAGTTCAAGTCCCGTGCGGGCACTGCCGTTACCGGCCAGCCGGATGCGCTCCAGAACGGGCTCGACCTCCAGCTGCAGCGGTCGGCCCTCGGCACCGGCCCAGGCGAGCCAGCGGGCGAGCCGGGCGGCGGTGGGGAGGTCGCGGCGCAGCATGGAACGGACGGCGCCACGGGCGAGGTCCAGGGTGTGCGCGCGGGCGGCGTCGTGCACCGGGCCGTCAAGTTCGGGCAGCGCGAGGACGGACAACTGCGCCATCCGCACCGACCAGGTCTGCCAGCCGACGGTCTCAGGGCCGGGAGGCGGCGCGGGCGGTGGGGCGCCGGTTCCGTACGGCGTGCGGGCGAGCACCTGCTCGGCCGCCCAGTCCTGCCACTCGATCACCAGCGCGGCGTCGGCCGGGGCCGCTGCCGAGCCCGGTGTCGGAAAGACCCGCCGTGCTTCGGTCAGCAGTACGGCGGTGGGCTCGTCGGGCGGGGCCCCGGCGAGTAGTTGTGGGGTGAAGAGGTCCGCGCCGAGCACCCGCAGCGCGGCCAGCGTCGGGCGCGGTACGGCGGTGTCCGGGCCCGTGAGCGCGGCCGCGCCCCCGCCGCCCCGGAGGGCGTCGAGGGTCCGGCGCGCCACCTGGTCGGCGGCCGCGGCGTACTCGTCGCGCAGCGGCGTCCCGGCGAATGGCATCGGTGGTGTTCCTCCGTGTCGAGGAGCCCTCGGCGGACGGGCTCACGAGCGCCGGTCACGAGCGCGGGTCACGAGCGCCGGTCACGAGCGAGGGTCGCGAGGACGGCTCACGAGTGCCGGTCACGAGCGCGGGTCGCGAGGACGGCTCACGAGCGCGGGTCACGAGCGCGGGTCACACGTGTGGGCTCACGAGTGCGGCTCACGAGCCCTCGTCAGGCCCGCCGAGGAGCCCCGGAAGGGGTGGGCCGGTCCACGTCGGTGGACCGGCCCCGTGATCGGGCCGCCCGGCTCCGGGAGACCTGGACGCCCGGCTGCTACCGGGTCGACTTCTCCCTGGGCGGCTTCGGCGACAGCAACAGCGCCAGAAGCAGGAGCCCTGCGGCTTCCGGCGAGTACGTGGGCGCGTCGGACACGACGGCCTCGTCCTCCACCATCAGGCTCGCGAGTGTTTCCGTCTCGGCGCGCGTCGCGGTCGGCGTGGCCACGGTCGTGTGGGTCTGGTGGTGAGTAAGCATCAGGAGTGCCTCCTCAGTTGAGCCTCACCGCCCGGTCGGGCGATGCCCCCGTCCGACCGTACGGGCACGGTCCGGTGCCTGCATCCGCAGACGGCTGCGCGGGGATACTCCGTTCGGAGTGGGCGCGGGTGCGGTGAGTCGGTACCGTCGGGGGCATGACCACAGCCTTGATCACCGGCGCGACCGCCGGCATCGGAGCCGCGTTCGCCCGCCGGCTCGCCCGCAGCGGCTACCAGCTCGTCCTGGTGGCCCGGGACACCGAGCGTCTGGAGGGCGCCGCCGCAGACCTGGGCGGGAGGTTCGGCACCGAGGTGGAGGTGCTGACCGCCGACCTCGCCACCGACGAGGGCATCGCGGCCGTCGAGGCCCGGCTCGCCGACTCCGCCCGCCCGGTGGACCTGCTCGTCAACAACGCCGGTTTCGGCAACAAGGGCGCGTTCGGGACCGTCCCGCTCCAGGACGAGCTGGACATGTTGAAGGTGCACATCGAGGCGATCCTGCGGCTGACCACGGCGGCCCTGCCGGGGATGCGTGAGCGCGGCCGCGGCGCGGTCGTGAACGTCGCCTCGGTGGCGGCGTTCCTGCCGCGCGGCACGTACGGGGCGAGCAAGGCGTGGGTGGTGAGCTTCACCCAGGGCGTGCTGCGCGACCTCGGCGGCACCGGGGTGCGGATGATGGCGCTCTGCCCGGGCTTCACCCGCACCGAGTTCCACCAGCGGGCCGGCATGGGCACCGGCAACATCCCGGCCTGGTCCTGGCTCTCGGCCGAGCGGGTGGTGGAGGAGGCGATGCGCGACCTGGCCCGGGGCCGCTCGTTGTCCGTGCCGGGCAAGCGCTACAAGGCCGTGGTGGCTCTCGCCCGTCTGCTGCCCTCCGGCCGGCTGGGCGGCCTGTCCTCGAAGGCGGCGCGCAGCTACCGGACGAACTGACGCCGCCGGGTCGGGCGGTCGGCTCAGCAGCCCAGCAGCCCAGCGGCCTGGCGGTCGCGGCGCCGGGACCGCCGGGACCGCCGAGACAGCCGGGACCGCCGGGACCGCCGAGACAGCCGGGACCGCCGTGCAGCCGGCACGGCAGGGAGCGGCGAGCAGGAATAGATCCAGCCTCACTATTAGCTAGTCTAACTATGAGCTATTCTCGCTATGTCGGCGGCCGCCCGACCGCCCCACCCACGGAGGTTTGCCCTTGAGACCCACCACCATCGACTGGACCCCGCCCGAACGCGCCCAGGGCGAGCCCCACCCGCCGGCCCAGTGGCGGCGCATCCTCGCCCTCTTCCGCCCCTACACGGGCCGCCTCACCGTCGTCGGGCTGCTGGTCGCCGCCTCCGCCGTGGTGTCGGTGGTCTCGCCGTTCCTGCTGAAGGCCGTCCTGGACACCGCGATCCCGCAGGGCCGCACCGGGCTGCTCAGTCTGCTCGCGCTCGGGATGATCCTTGCGGCCGTGGTGAACAGCATCTTCAACGTCCTGCAGACGCTGATCTCCACCACCGTCGGCCAGCGCGTCATGCACGACCTGCGCACGGCCGTCTACAGCCACCTGCAACGGCAGTCGCTGGCCTTCTTCACCCGCACCCGCACCGGCGAGGTGCAGTCCCGGATCGCCAACGACATCGGCGGCATGCAGTCCACGGTGACGTCCACCGCGACCAGCCTGGTCTCCAACTTCACCGCGGTGATCGCCTCCGTGGTCGCGATGGTCGCGCTCGACTGGCGGCTCACCGTCGTCTCGCTGCTGCTGCTCCCGCTGTTCGTCTGGATCAGCCGGCGGGTCGGCAACGAGCGCAAGAAGATCACCACCGAGCGGCAGAAGCAGCTGGCCGCGATGAGTTCGGCGGTCCAGGAGTCGCTGTCGGTCAGCGGCATCCTGCTCGGCCGCACGATGGGCCGCTCCGACTCGCTCGCCCGTGAGTTCACCGGGCAGTCCGACCAGCTGGCCGACCTCGAAGTGCGGGCCAGCATGGCCGGACGCTGGCGGATGAACACCATCCAGATCGTCATGGCCGCGATGCCCGCGGTCATCTACTGGGCGGCGGGGCTGTCCGCGGCGGGCGGCGCGCCGATCGTCTCGGTCGGCACCCTGGTCGCCTTCGTCACCCTCCAGCAGGGCCTGTTCCGTCCGACCGTCAGCCTGCTCTCCACCGGCGTGGACGTCCAGACCTCGCTCGCGCTCTTCCAGCGCATCTTCGAGTACCTCGACCTGCCGGTGGAGATCGCCGAACCGCCGAAGCCGCGGAACCTGACCGCCATCCGCGGCGAGGTCCGCTTCGAGGACGTCGACTTCCGCTACGACCCGGCGCAGGAGCGGCCGACGCTCTCCGGCGTCGAACTCAAGGTCCCGGCCGGGAGTTCGCTGGCCGTGGTCGGCGAGACGGGCTCCGGCAAGACCACGCTCAGCTACCTCGTCCCGCGCCTGTACGACGTCACCGGCGGCCGGGTCACCATCGACGGCGTGGACGTGCGCGAGCTGTCCTTCGACACGCTGGCCCGCGCGGTCGGCGTGGTCTCCCAGGAGACCTACCTCTTCCACGCCTCGGTCGCCGAGAACCTGCGTTTCGCCAAGCCGGAGGCCACCGACGCCGAACTGGTCGAGGCCGCCCGGGCCGCGCAGGTCCACGAGACCATCGCCGCCCTGCCGGACGGCTACGACACCTTGGTCGGCGAGCGCGGCTACCGCTTCTCCGGCGGCGAGAAGCAGCGCCTCGCGCTCGCCCGGACGATCCTGCGCAACCCGCCGGTGCTGATCCTCGACGAGGCCACCAGCGCGCTCGACAACCGCACCGAACAGGCCGTCCAGCAGGCCGTGGACACCCTGGCCGCCGGCCGTACCACCATCACCATCGCGCACCGGCTCTCCACCGTCCGGGCCGCCGACCAGATCGCCGTCCTCGACCACGGCGAGGTGGTCGAACTCGGCACTCACGAGGAGCTGGTGGAGCTGGACGGCCGCTACGCGGCACTGCTGCGCCGGGAGGCGCCGGAGCCGGCCGCCGTCGTACCGGAGGCGGCTGCGCTCGGACACGTGTGAACGCGGCCGCCTCCGGTACGACGCGGTGCGGTGCGGTACGACGTGGTGCGGTGCGACGCGGTGCGACGCAGCGCGGTGCGGTGCGGTGCGGTGCGGTGCAGGGTGGCGCGGTGCAGCGCGCGGCCGCGGCCTACGCGGCCTTCGGCGCCTCGTTGTAGCTCTCCGCGACCTCCTGGCCGGAGAGCCGCTGGATCGCCGCCATCACCTCGTCGGTCACCTGCCGACGGGCCTTCAGCGAGCGGGCCTGTCCGTGCAGCTCGTCGAAGTGCAGCGGCTCGCCGAACCGGACGGTCACCTTCTTGATCCGCGGCGCCCGCTTGCCCACCGGCAGGATCTGCTCCGGCCCCTCCAGTGCCACCGGCACCACCGGCACGCCCGCGGTCAGCGCCAGCCAGGCGACGCCCGTCTTGCCCCGGTAGAGCCGGCCGTCCAGTGACCGGGTGCCCTCGGGGTAGATGCCGAAGGCCTTGCCGTCCTCCAGGATCTCCAGCGCCGACTCCAGCGAGGCCTGAGCGGAACGGTAGGTGCCGCGCTCGACCGGCACCGCGCCGATCGCCTCGAAGAAGTCCTTGGACAGCCGGCCCTTGAGCCCCGTCCCGGTGAAGTACTCGGCCTTGGCGAGGAAGTGGACCCGGCGCGGGGCGGTGAGCGGGATCACCACGCTGTCGATGAAGGACAGGTGGTTGCTGGCCAGGATGACCCCGCCCTTGCGCGGCACGTTCTCGACACCCTCGATGGCCGGCCGCCAGATGCCGCGTGAGACGGGTTTCAGCACCAGCCTGGTGACGAGATCGAGCATGGTCCCTCCCTGGACGAACGATCGCCCGGGAGGAGCCCGGGCCTGCAATCAGATCCGCAGACTACGACACCCACCCCTGCGGCCGTCCACTCCCGGCGACCGTGGCGCGCACCACGGCCGGGTAGGGTACGCCCGTCCGAACCGAGCACGACCCCGTAGTACCAGGAGGGCACGATGGAGACCACCGAGGCGATCAAGGCCATGTTCGACCGTTTCGACAAGAACGGCGACGGCAAGATCACTCCGGCCGAATACGCGCTGGTCGCGAACGAGATGGGCGACCACGACGTGACGCTGTCGATGGCCGAGGCCCTGATCCACGCGATGGACACCCACCACCAGGGCTACCTGACCTTCGACGAGTTCCTGGCTGCCCGCCAGCGCTGAGCGAGCCGACGGGTCCGGTCGCCGTACCGGCGGCGCCGGGCCCCGCCCCGCCCCGTACGGCTCCTCGGGACTCCCGGGAACGCCTCGGGACACCCCCGGACGCGCCTGAGGACCCCCAAGAGCGGCTCAGGACTCCTCGGGACGCCGTCGGGACTTCCGAGAACGCCTAGCAGGACGCCTCAGGACTCCACCGGGAACACCCGGCGCACCACCCGCTCCGCCGCCCCGCCGTCGTCCCACGGGCAGAACCGCGCCCGGAAGCCCGCCCGCGCGGCCGGCTCCGGATCGCCCGCCAGCAGTGCCTTCGCCAGCCCGTCCGCGTCCACCGTGACAGCCCCCGGCGGCTGCGCGAACAGGTCGAAGTAGACGCCGCGCACCCGCTGGTACTCCTCCCAGTCCGGCGCGAAGATCACGACCGGCCGGTCCAGCACCGCGTAGTCGAACATCATCGACGAGTAGTCCGTCACCAGCGCGTCCGCCGCGAGGTAGAGGTCCTCCACGGTCGGATGGGCCGAGACGTCGACGATCGCGGCCGAACCCTCGTCCGCCGCCAGGTCGCCCGGGCCGCCGGTGTGGAAGTAGTGCGTGCGCACCAGCAGGGTGAAGTCCGGGCCCAGCCGCCGGGCCAGCTCCCGGACGTCCAGCAGCGGCACGTAGCCGCCCTGGTCGCCGCGGTGGGTCGGGGCGTACAGCACGGCCGTGGTGTCCGGCCGCAGCCCGAACCGCTCGCGCATGGCGCCCACCTCGTCCGGTGTGGCGTTGGCCAGCCGGTCGTTGCGGGGGTAGCCGGTGTCCAGCATCTCGTACCGGCCGGGGAAGGCGCGGGCGAAGTGCTCGCTGGTGTGCGGGTTGGAGGAGACCAGGAAGTCCCAGCGGTCGACGGCTTCCTGGAGCCGGGCGAAGTCCATCCCCTCGGCGGCCTCGGGACGTTCGCGCAGGTCCATGCCCATCGCCTTGAGCGGGGTGCCGTGTTGGGTCTGCACGTGCACGGTGCCCGCCCGCTTCGCCATCGTGCGCGGGAAGTTGACGTTGTTGACGAAGTACTTGGCGGTCGCCATCGCCTTGAGGTAGGCGGGGGTGTTGACGATCACGTACGGCACGCCGGGCGGCATGGCCGCGGCCTGCTTGCGGTTCTCCACCACCCACACGCCCTGGATCTGCGGTGCCAGTTCCCTGGCCTTCTCGTAGATCGCCGCCGGGCTGCACGCGTAACCCCGGTGCCAGTACGCCGCGTAGACCGCCAGGTGTTCGTCCAGTGGCAGTCGGCGGAAGGCGTTGTACGCGGTGAACCGGGCGCCGCTGCGCACGCCCTTCTTCACGGCCGGGGCCACCGCCCGTGCCCCGCGCCTGAGTTCGCCCGGCAGCCGCCCGGTCCGGCGCAGCTCCGCGTACGCGATCCGGGCGCCGCGCGCGGCCAGCCGGTACTGGACGCCGCGCACACCGCCGGGGTAGCGGTAGCCGGCCGGGCGGTGGCGGGCGAAGTGCCGGGCGATCTGGCGGAAGAAGTCCTTGCGCCGGTCGGCGGGGACGAGTCCGGGGGTGTCGTAGACGTTCAGCGCCTGTCGGACGGTCCGCTCGAAGACCAGGGTGCGCAGCGCGTCGGGGACGGGTCGGCCGGGGCGGTCCGGGCGGTCCAGGAAGGCGAAGATCGCGTCGTACTGGGCGAACACGTCGGCGTGCTTGGGGGAGGCGGTGGCGGTGATCGCGCCGTCCCGGCCGCGCCGGTAGAAGTAGCAGGGGCGGTCGAGGTAGCGCAGTCGCCCGGCGGCCAGCAGCGCGGGGTAGGTGACCGAGATGTCCTCGTAGTAGCCGCGGCCGAACGAGACGCCGAGGCCCTCCAGGAAGGCGCGGCGGAACACCTTGTTCCAGACCGACATCACGGTCTGGAACAGCGCCGGGTGCTCGGCCAGCGTGCAGCCCTCGACCAGCGGGGAGTCGGCCAGCACGTGGCGCCAGGGGTTCGGCTCGGTCTCGCCGTCCGGGTAGACGTGGGTGAAGCCGGTGAGCAGGACGTCGGCGGGCGTCCCGTGCCCGCGCTCCCGTTCCTGCTCCCGCTCCCGCTCCAGTTCGTCCAGGATGGCGCCCACCGTCCGCTCGGGCAGCCAGTCGTCGCTGTCCACGAACCAGACGTACTCGCCGCGCACCTGCGGCAGGGCGGCGGTGCGGGCGCCGCCCAGGCCCTGGTTCTCGGTGAGGTGCAGGACCCGCAGTCGGGGGTCGCGGGCCGCGTACGCGTCCAGGATCGCCCCGGAGCCGTCGGGGGAGAGGTCGTCGACCGCGATCACCTCGAAACGGGACTCCGTGGCGGGGGTGTCGCCGAGGATCGAGTCGAGGCAGCGCGGCAGGAACCGCTCCACGCCGTGGACCGGGAGCACGATGCTGAGGAGGAGGGGCACGCTGGCCGAGTCTACCGATCCACCGGGTGCGACCTGCGGGGACGTCCGGCCGGGGTGATCTGCCGAGGTGAGCGGTCAGGGTGACCGGCCGCCGTGGAGCCGTGGCCGCCCCCGGGCCCGGAACCGCCGGTGCCGGGCCCCGAGCGGGGCGGCACCGGCAGCCTGGTGGCGGCCCGGCCGACCCTCTACGGCCGACCGCCTTTCCGGGCACCTCGCGAGCCTGGCCACCGCAGCGTCGAGGCGGCCGGGCAGTGGCTCGCGGGAGCCGGAGTTCTTCATCACTCGAACACGCACCCGGGTGCGATGCGGGCGCGGACGCGTTCCCACCGATATTGCTTGGAGGAATCCCGGGAGTCAATCCCTCAAATGTGTTCACTTCATGAAGCCTGGAGGTGTCGACCGGTCGCTTTGTCGACGGCCGTGACTGTCCCCTATATCCACCGCCGTATCGACCGCCGTATCCGCCGCCGTATCCGCCGCCGCGTTCCTCACGGCCGCCGGACCGCCCGCGAGGCTCCGTGCGCCCGGCGTGCGCCGCGCGGCCGGGCGCCGGGCCCGCGCCCCTGGGCACTGCTGACGGATGGCCGGTCGTGCACCATCATTGATGCCTAGTCGTGATCGGCCTGGTGGCCCCTGGTGCATCGTCAGTTGACGCCGCACGATACGGTGGCACAACACCAAGGACGGTTGCGCGAAGGCCGTCCATCGCGGATAGTCTTCGCCTCACGGCCCTGGCGCCTCGTAGGGGTGGGAAAACTGATGGAACACATGCAAGTGCGGACTCGGCCCCGAGTGCCGGCGATCCAGTGCGGCGTCGGCACGACCGGCCGTCGGATCGAACGACACCTGGCCGTGCTCGGCGCGCCCGCACTCCCGGTGGTGGACACCGCCGAGGCGCTCGGGTTGATAAGGGAGCTGACGCCGCGCGGCGCGGACGCCCCGACGGCCAAGCGTCGTCACGCGCGGATCTCGCTGCTGACGCCACTGCGTCGGCTGCGGCGAAGCCTCTTCGGCGGGCGCGGCTAGCGCCCGTCGACCCGGGGGGTGCGGCTCCGCAGCCTGGGCCTCCCGGCCCACCCGGTGCGGATCGGGACCCGGACCCGGCGGACCACACGGACCGCCGGGTCTTCGGCGCGCCCGGCTCCGGGCCAACCCCGGCCGGGTCGATGTGGTCTAAACCTTTCACCCTAGTGCACCTCGCGGCCCCGGCAGGCGGAGTCGGCGAGGTGCTGCGCGAGGCCTCCCGGGGTGGGTCAGGATGGCGCCATGGCGGACAACATCCACTCCACCCACCAGGGCCTCTTCCCGACCACCACCTTCCAGACCACCACCTTCGAGATCACCACCGGCAGCCACGAGGTCGCGCTCGACATCACCGACCGCTGCGCCGCGTTCCTGACCGAGCGGGCCGCCGGCCGCGACGGCCTGCTCAACGTCTTCGTGCCGCACGCCACCGCCGGGATCGCCGTTCTGGAGACCGGTTCCGGCAGCGACGACGACTTCCTCGCCACCCTGCGCGAACTGCTCCCCGCCGACGACCGCTGGCGCCACCGGCACGGCAGCCCCGGCCACGGGCGGGATCACGTGGTGCCCGGCCTGGTCGCCCCGCACGCCACCCTGCCGGTCATCGGCGGCCAACTGGCGCTCGGCATCTGGCAGTCCGTGGTGCTGATCGACACCAACGGTGACAACCCGCGCCGGACCGTCCGGCTCTCCTTCCTCGGCTGACCCGACGCCCTACCCCGACGCCCTACCCGACGCCCTACCCCGACGCCCTACCCGACGCCTTACCCCGACGCCCTACTCGGCGGCGGGGCCGGCCGGGCCCGCACGGCCCGCCGGCCCTGCCGCGGCGGCGGCCACCGCGGTCAGGTAGCGCTCGATCGCCAGGTGCTGGCAGAGCAGCGCGACCGGCCGGCCCAGCCGCGCGTACCAGGCGGTCAGCCGGGAGAACGCCGACACCTCGAACCACACCTCGCCGTCGGCGTCCATGGACACCAGGAACGCCTCCTCGCCGCACTCCGGGTGCCCGGGGAGCGTGCCGTACGCGAAGCCGATCCGGTCCGGCTCCACGACCGTCCACACCACCCGGCACGGGATCACCAGCCGTGGCCACCGGCCACCCGGCGGGCTCAGCCGCAGCAGCACCGTCGCCCCCGTCTCGGCGGGCGCGTGCGGGTACACGGCGAAGCCGGTGCCGAGTTGGCTGTCCCAGCCGAGCACGTACCGCCCGGCCCGGGCCAGCACCTGCGGCCCGTGGCCCAGGTGCACCCGCCGCCGCAGGTGCGCGTAGCCGTCCGGCAGCCGGCCGCCGCGAGTGGCGCCGACCTCGGCGTACGAGGGTGCGGCGGCGCGGGCGGCGAGCAGGCGCCGCTGGAGGTCGGTGGCCATGCGGCCACCGTAGCCGGGCGTCGCAGACCCACCGCCGGTGGGTCACCCGGGGGGTGGGGCGGTCCCGTTCCGGGCTGTGCCCGCTCCTGGACGGCGTCGCCGCCGTGGCCGAGGGGCCGGGACCCGGGTCGGCGCTCGGGCCGCCCCGCCCCGTCCGGCCTTGCGGCGGGGGCCGGGGGCGGAGTAGGAAGGCGGCATGAGCGACAGCGCGAGGAACGGCGACAGCGCGAGGAACGAGGACGCGGCGGTCTGCGAGTTCGCCCCCGACGGTGCGGCGCAGGCGGCGCTGGTGCGCGATCCGGCGTCGACCGGACCGCGGGCCGACTGCGTCCTGTGCGGGGAGCCGACCGAACTGCCCGCCGACCACCCGGGCAGCACCCTCTGCCCGGTCTGCGCCTGGCAGCAGGCCCAGCGGGTGGCCTGTTCGGGCTGATGCGCATCAGTGCTTCCCAGGCGAGCCTTAGGCGTCCTCCCGCCCGGCCAGGGCCAGGGTCGAGCCGCGTCGGCCCTTGCGGACCAGGAGCTGGGCGGGGATGCGGGTGCGCAGATCGGCGACGTGGCTGACGATGCCGACCGCCCGGTCGCGTTCGCGCAGGCCGTCGAGGACGTCCATCACCTCCTCCAGGGACTGCTCGTCGAGCGTGCCGAAGCCCTCGTCGATGAACAGGGTGTCCAGCGGCATGCCGCCGGCCTCGTCGGTGACCACGTCGGCCAGGCCCAGGGCCAGGGCGAGGGAGGCGAAGAAGCTCTCGCCCCCGGAGAGCGTCGCGGTGTCCCGCTCGGTGCCCGTCCAGGCGTCGACCACCCGCAGGGCCAGGCCAGAGCGCTTGTTGCCGGTGCCCCGGTCGTCGCTGTGCACCAGGGTGTAGCGGCCGCCGGACATCCGGACCAGCCGGTCGCTGGCCGCCGCCGCGACCTGCTCCAGCCGCGCCGCCAGGACGTACGACTCCAGGCGCATCCGGAGCCGGTTCTCGGTGGAGGTGCCGGCGGCCAGTGCGGCGAGCCGGTTGAGCCGCCCGTACCGGGCCAGCGCCGGGGCCGACTCGGCGGCGAGGTCGGCTAGGTGCCGACCGATCGCGGCCAGCGCCGCGCACCGCTCGCCGGCCGCCGAACGGGCGGCGTGGGCCCGGCCCAGCCGGTCGGTGGCGGCGCCGAGCGCGGCCGCGGCGGCGGGCAGGTCGGCGGGTGGACGGGCCGCGGCCTCGGCCAGTTCGGGCAGCGCGAGTTCGTGCCGGACGGCGGCGGACTCCGCTCGGTGCCGCTCCAGCCGGGCCGCCAGCCGCTCGCGTTCCGCGCGGGGGAGCAGCACGGCGATGGCCTCCTCGGGGCCCGGGAAGCCCGCCGCGGCGGCGGCCTCGGCGAGCTCGCCCTCGGCGTCGCCGAGCCGGGCCAGCGTCTGCGCGCCGGCCCGGGAGGCCTCGGCCACGGCGGTGACCCGCTCGACCAGCCGTTCCAGCGCCGCCGCCCTCGCGGCGACGGAGGCCGCCTCGCCCCGGGCGGCGGCCACCCGCGCGGCGAGCTCGCGCTGTTCGTGCTGGAGCGCCTGGAGCCGGTCGGTGCGGACGGCGGCGCGTTCCCGGGCCTCGCGCAGTTCGGCGAGCCGGCGGTCCTGGTCGGCCGACAAGCGGGCGATCTCCTGCTCGACCCGGCCGAGTGCCTCCGCCGCGTGCAGCGCTTCGCGGTGTTCGCGGTCCAGCTCGGCGAGGGCCTGCGCGAGCGCGTCGGCGCCCTCCGGCCCGGCCGCGCCGGTGGCGGTCGCCTCGCGGACCCGCAGTGCGGTAAGGGCCTGGTCGGCCGTCGTCCAGGCCTGTTCGGCGGCGGCCTGGGCCCGGCGGGCACGCTCCTCGTCGTCGGCGCCGACCCGGCCGTCGGCGGTCTCGGCGGGCGCCGGGTGCTCGGGCGAGCCGCAGACCCGGCACGCCTCGCCCGCGCGCAACTGCTCGGCCAACTCGGCGGCCATGCCCGCCAGCCGTCGCTCGCGCAGGCCGAGGCCGTACTCGCGGGCGTCCAGTGCGGCGATGCGCAGGGCGGTGGCGCGGGGCTCGGCGGCGGCGATCTCGGCCCGCAGGCCGTCGCGCTCCCGGGCGGCGTCCAGGCGGGTGCTCAACTCGGCTCGTCGGCCGTCGAGTTGCTCGACCAGCGCGCCCGCCGACCGGGCCCTGGCCTGCTGCTCCTGGAGGCCGCCGAGCCGTTCGTCGTACTCGGCCAGCCAGTCCTCGGCCTCCTCGGCGAGCTCGTCGGCCCGCCGGCGCTCCCCGTCCAGGCCCCGCTGTTCGCGGGCGAGTTCGGCGCAGCGCCGCTCCTCCGCCCCGGCTGCCTCCAGCCGGACCAGCTCGGCCCGCAGATCCCGTTCGGCCTCGACCAGCTCGGCGGACCCGGCCTCGGCCAGCGCCGGGCCCCCGCCGACGGCGCCGCCCCCGCCGCCGCCGTCTCCGGCCAGCACCTCACGGTGCCGGAGCTCGGCCTCCCGCGCGCGCCGGTGCGCCTCGGCCGCGCCCTCGTGCAGCCGCAGCGCGGACTCCACCCCGACGGCCGCCTGCGCCGCCGCCAGCCGCCGGCCGTCCCGGGCCGCCTCGGGCTCGAACGCGGCCAGCCGGTCGGCCTGGAGCAGCGCCTGCCGGTGCCGGCGCTGCCGCCCGGCCAGTTCCTCGGCGGCCGCGCGCTCGCGCTGGGCGGCGTGCTGCGCCTCCTCGGCGCCCGCCAGCGCGGCCCCGGCGACGGTGAACTGCTCGGCCGCGCCGCTGCGCAGGATCGCCGCCCAGCCGAGCACCCCGGCGGTCAGGTCGGTGGCGTCCTCCTCGGCCGGCACCCAGCCCCCGGCGGGCTCCGCGCCGGGGCCGGCCGCCTGCTCGGCCTTGCTGGCGAGATCCCGCAGGCGGCGCCGGCCGGCCTGGACGGCGGCCTCCTGGACGCGCCGCTGCTCCGCGAGCCACCCCTCGACGTGCTGGAACCGCTCGGTGTCGAACAGGCGCCGCAGCAGCTTGCCGCGCTCCTCCGAGTCGCCCTTGAGGAAGCGGGCGAAGTCGCCCTGCGGCAGCAGCACCACCTGGCAGAACTGCTCCCGGTTCATGCCGATCAGCCGGTGGATCTCCTCCCCGGCCTCCTGGTGCGACTTGCTCACCGCCTGCCAGCCGGGCGTGCCGTCCCCCGCGTCGGCGGCCCACTCGCGCAGCAGGGTCTGCGGCCGCTCGACGGTGGTGCCGGTGCCGACCTTCTTCGGCCGCCGCTGCTCCGGCAGCCGGGTGATCTGCAGCCGCCGACCGCCGAGCGTCAGCTCCAGCCGGACTTCGGTCAGCCTGCGCGGGTCGGCGTGGTCGCTGCGCAGCCGGTTGGCCCGCCGGGTACCGGGGACGTCGCCGTAGAGGGCGAAGCAGACCGCGTCCAGCACGCTGCTCTTGCCCGCGCCGGTGGCGCCGCGCAGCAGGAACAGGCCGCCGGCGGCGAGCGCGTCGAAGTCGACGCTCTCACTGCCCGCGAACGGGCCGAACGCGCTGACGGTGAGCCGGTGCAGCCTCATCGGGGCAGGTCCGCCTTCCGGTCGGTGGTCTCCCGGACGCTCTCGAACCCGGCGCGCAGCCAGCCCAGCTCGTCCGGCTCCGGCTCGGCGCCCGGGCGCACGTGCCGCAGGAAGCCCTCGGCGATCTCCAGGTCGGCCCGGCCGCTGACCCGGGCCGCGTACGAGCGGGAGGGTTCGGCCTCGCTCTCCTCGGGGTCGAAGAGCAGTTGGAGGGTGTGCGGGAAGCGCCGGCGCAGCTTCTCCATCGGCTCGCTCGGGCGGGCCGCGTCGGTGAGCGTCGCCTGCACCCAGGCCTGCTCGTACGGCGCGTACTCGTCCTTGGTGAGCAGCGCGTCGAGGCTGTCGCGCAGGGTGGCGAGCGGGCGCGGGCGCGGGCAGTCGACGCGCTCGGCGGCGACCGAGCCGTCGGCCGCGAGATCGACCAGCCACATGGTCTTGCGCTGGTTCACCTCGGAGAAGGAGTAGGCGAGCGGCGAGCCGCTGTAGCGCAGGTGCGGCGCCAGGGTCTGGCAGCCGTGCAGGTGGCCGAGCGCGGCGTAGTGCACGCCGTCGAAGACGGAGGCGGGCACCGAGGCGACGCCGCCGACCGCGATGTCCCGCTCGCTGTCGCTCGCCGTGCCGCCGGTCACGAAGGCGTGCGCCAGCACCACCGCGCGGGTGCCGGCCGGGCGGGCCGCGAGATCGGCCCGGACCTGGTCCATCGCCGCGCCGAGCACCGCCGCGTGCCCGCCGCGCTCTAGCCCGAACCGCTCGCGCACCAGCGTCGGCTCCAGGTACGGCAGCCCGTAGACCGCCACCGGGCCGTGCTCGTCCGCCAGCAGCACCGGGGCGGCGCACTCGCCCGGGTCGGTGCGCAGGTGGATGCCGGCCCGGCCGATCAGCCCGGCGCCGACGCCGAGGCGGCGGGCCGAGTCGTGGTTGCCGCTGATGAACACCGTCGGCACGCCCAGCCCGGCCAGCCGGTGCAGCACGTCGTCGAACAGGGCGACCGCGTCCAGGCCCGGCAGCGCCCGGTCGTACACGTCCCCGGCGACCAGCACGGCGTCCACGCGCTCGGCCTGGACCACGTCCACCAGGTGGTCCAGGAAGGCGCGCTGGGCGTCGTGCAGGCTCTCCCGGTGGAAGGAGCGGCCCAGATGCCAGTCGGAGGTATGCAGCAGTCGCATGGTTCCCGACCTTAACGTCCGGCACTGACGATCCCGTCCGGATCAGGAGGCCCAGGCGTCCTGGGGGGCGGGTGTTCGATTACTCGGGGTGGATTGTCAGTGGCTCTGTGTATGTTCCTCGACGTCGGCGGCTCCGGGGTCGGAGCGGTCGGCGGTGTCCGGTGCTGGGCTAGTCGGTGGGAGGAACCATGCGGGCGTGGTCGTTGGGGCGTGCGGGCTCCGGGGTTTCGGAGCGTTGTTCGGATCGTTGTGGGGGCTCCCGGTGCTCCGGGTGCTCTGGGGTGTCCGGGGGTTCCCGGGGTGCCGGGGCCGTCGACGTCTTCGGGCGGTCGCGGGTCCGTCGGCGGGTGCTGCTGCGCGCCGGGCGGCGGGTCGGGCAGGACGGCGGGCCGGGTGGTCCCGGCGGGGCCCGGCCGACCGGTGGCGACCGGCCGCCGGGTGGGCGTGCGGGCGGCACCGGTGCGCGGGGGCGGCGCGGCGGGCGGGCCCGGGGTGCTCCTCCGCCGCAGCCGGTGGCGGTCGCGCTGGCGGCGGCTGCGGCCGACTTCGCCGGGCTCGCGCGGTACGGGCTGTTCGGCCGGCTCGCCCACCGGGAGTACCTGCGGCGGGTGGAGGAGCAGCTGAGAGCCCTGCACGGGCAGGGCCTGGAGGTGCACCTGCGGGTCCTGGAGGCGGGTGACTACGAGGACTACTGCACGGCGCTCGGCCTCGACCCCCGGACGCCCGCCGCCCGGGTCGCGTACGCGGGCGATCCGGAGCTGGCCGGGGAGCCCTTCGTCTACACGGGGGAGCGGCTGGCCGAACTGCTCCCGGTCCTGCTGGACGACCACCGGGCGCGGGTGCGGATGTCCGTCGCGGGCGCGGCCCTGCTGGAGGCGGTCGGCGACGCCCCGGACGGGCAGCGGCGGCTGGCGGCGGTGATGGGGTATGTGACGTCGGTCTACCTCGCGTTGGCCGAGGGCGCGGGTGAGGGCTGCCACCTGCTGACGCTGCGCTGCCACGGCCCGGAGGACGGCGAGCAGCTCAGCTCGGCGATGGAGGTCTGCGTCGAGGGGGGCGGCCTCTACCCCGCCGGGCGGGACACCGAGGCGTTCTGCGTCACGCTGGCGGCGGGCGTGGCCGCCGACGGGGCGGGGGCGTTGCTGCTGCACGGCGATCCGGGTGTCCCGGCACCCGGGGACTCGGGGTCGGACGGGCCGTGGGTGCGCGGGTGGGCGCTGGCCGGCGGGCGGTTGCGGCCGATGACCGTGCACGAGGTGTTCGACGAGCTGGCCGACGACGCCGCGCGCGGGTTGCCGTTCCCGCCCGGGGTGGTTCCGCGACCGGGCTTCCCGCTGCCGGGCTTCCCGCTGCCGGGCTTCCCGGTGAACGGCTTCCCGGTGAACGGCTACCCGGAGCCCGACGTGCCGGAGCCCGGTTTCCCGGCGCCGGGGGAGGGAGGTGGGCCGCTGGGGTGATCAGGGGGTTTCCACCCCTCGCATCCACCATGCGGCGCTGGGGACTGTTCATCGACCGCCTGTTCGGGGAAGATTCGGAGAAGATCAACAGCAGGAGCGCGCGGTGCCCCACGCCGCCGCTCCGGCCGCTCCGCTCCGTACCGTGCTCCGCAGGTCCGTCCCGCGCACCGCCGGTCCGGCGAGCCCGACACCGAGAGGGGGGCGCATGGGCCGGATCGAGTACAGCGCGGAGATCGCCGAGCTGCTCGGCAGGGTGCGCCGGCGTCCCACCGCGGGGTGGCCGTGGCGGCCGGGCGAGCAGGTGCCCGAGGGGCTGCCGGTGAAGCAGTCCTGGGGGTGGCTGTTCGCTCCGGACGGGCGGGTGCTGACCCTGGTCAACCCCCGGGACGGGATCTGCTCGCTGCCCGGTGGCTCGCTGGAGCCGGAGGACGCCGGCGACCCGGCCTCCGCGTTGGCCCGGGAGGCGGCCGAGGAGGCCCAGGCCGTGATCGGTCGGCCGTACTACCTCGGCTACCTCTACGACCGGGTCGGCTCGGCCAACGGCGGGCACGAGTGCGCGCGGGTCCGGATGGCGGCGGCGCTGCGGGTGGTCGGTCCGAGCGCGGCTGACCCGGCCTCCGGCCGGCACTACCGGAGGCTGCTGGTCGCGCCCGGACTCGCCGTCGAACTGCTCGGCTGGGGCGCGCCCGGGCTGCGCCAGGCCCGGGTGGCGGTCGCCACCGCCGCCCGCCGGCTCGGGGTGCCGGTCGCCGCGAACGAGGCGATCGAGGAGCTGCCGGTGGAGGGCTGCGTGGTCTTCCCCGGTGCGGTCTACCCGGACGCCGCGTGCTCGGACGCGGCGTGCTCGGACGCCGTATGCCCGGACGCCGTATGCCCGGACGCCGCGTGCCCGAGCGAGCCTCACCCGGGCCTCGCGTAGCCCGGGGAGGGGTGGCCGGGCGACGGTCATCGTCCACCTGATCCACGGTCAGGGCTTCGGGCCGGAGCCCGCATGTGCCGACGCCTGTGCGTGCGGAGCCGGGCCGGGTTGCGCCGCGCGCTGTCCTGCCGTGGCACGCCCTGCCCCGCCCCGCCCCGCACCGCGCGCGGGGCGGGGCCGGGCGGCGTCGCGCCGTAACGCGCCGTGCCACGGCTCGGCCCGGCGATGGCCGTGGCGTGACGGTGTCCTGGCCACGCCCTGACCACCGACTGACCACTTGCTGACTTTTTCGCCGACCACCGTCTACGCGCGATGACCGACGCCCGTCGGCGTACACCGGCGCTGACCAGCGCCAACTCACGCCCTGTGGTTGGTGGTTCACTTCTGCGTTGTCAGACGGTCCGTCAATGTCCTTGGCATGACCGCTTCCCGGTTCACCTACTGCCTGGTATCACTTCTGTGACCCATACCACACCAGGAGGTGCCATGCTCCGTCCAGCTCGCGCCCTGTCCGTTGCCGCGATAGCGGCTCTTCTCACTCTGACCACGCTCTTCACCGCGTCATCCGCGAACGCGGCCGGTGTCAGCTATGTCGCTCTCGGGGACTCCTACTCCGCCGGTGTCGGTGCCGGCAGCTACCTGAGCGACAGCGGTAACTGCAAGCGGAGCACCAACGCCTACCCGTACCTGTGGAAGAACGCGCACTCGCCGTCCTCCTTCTCGTTCGTCGCGTGTTCCGGCGCCAGAACCGGAGACGTCCTCAACAGCCAGATCTCCGCGCTGAGCTCCAGCACCACGCTGGTCAGCCTGTCGGTCGGCGGCAACGACGCCGGCTTCGCCGACACCATGAAGACCTGCGTGCTGGAGTCGGACAGCACCTGCCTCAGCGCCGTCAGCACGGCCCAGAACTACGCCCGCAACACCCTGCCCGCCCAACTGGACAAGGTGTACTCGACGATCCACGCCAAGGCGCCGAACGCCCACGTGGTGGTGCTGGGTTACCCGCACCTCTACAAGATCGGCGGCAGCTGCATCCTCGGCATCAGTGACACCAAGCGCGCCGCGATCAACGGCGCCGCCGACACGCTGGACGAGGTCATCGCCAAGCGGGTCGCCAACGCCGGCTTCAGCTTCGGCGACGTGCGCAGCATCTTCACCGAGCACGAGATCTGCGGCTCGCAGACCACCTGGCTGAACAGCGCCACCCTGCCGGTCGACGAGAGCTACCACCCGAAGGCCGCCGGCCAGTCCGGTGGCTACCTCCCGGTCTTCACCCAGTCGTAACGGCTTCGCGCCGGTAGGCCGCCGCACCAGCGGGCCCCGTCGCACCGGCAGGCTGTCGCGCCGGTACGTCGCTCCACCGGTACGTCGCTCCACCGGTACGTCGTTGCACCGGCTCGCCGCCAGACCGACACGCGGGCCGTCGGCCCCTCCCCCCGAGTGCGGGGGAGGGGCCGACGGCCTTCGCGCGTCTCAGTTCCCGGCCGGGCCGGATCGGACCGGCGGGAACGGGATCCCGGCGAGCGTCGGCAGCAGTTCCGCTTCCTCGTAGTCGAGGTGAGCCTCCAGTTCGGCCGACATCCGGTCCAACTCGGCCCGGAGCCGCTCCGGTTCGGTGACCTCGATCCCGGCCAGCAGTGCCACCAGCTCCTCCTTGATCCGCCCGATCACCAGGTGCTGTTCGCCCAGCCGTTCCAGCACCTCGGCCAGCTCCGGGTGGTTGCGCGCCAGCGCGGGGAAGATCGCGGCGTCCTCGCCGGTGTGGTGGTGCGTCAGCCCCTCGCAGAAGGCGAGGCAGTGCTGGCGCAGTTGGAGCCCGAGGCCGGCCGGGCGGCCCGCGACGTGCGAGTGCGCCTCCTCCCGGACGTGGCGCAGCTGCGCGCGCAGCCAGGTGTGCGCCTCCAGCAGTTTGTCGGCGAGGCTGCGCACCTCGCGGGTGGGTGTCTCGGGCTGTTCCAGGACGATCACCGGCAGTTCCCGTTCGGTGTTCGCCTGGTAGTCGCCGTACCCGGGCGCCTGCCGGACGACGGCCGCGAACAGCTGCTCCCGTCGGGCGCCTTCGGTGGGTACGGCGATCACGTCGAACGCCTCGGAGCCGAGTTCGACCCGGACCACCGGTCGGGCGAGCAGGTTGCGGTACCACTGCGGGTGGTCCGGCGCCCCGGCGGCGGAGGCGACGACCAGGAGCAGCCCCTCGGCCCGGACGTACCCGAGCGGCACGGTGTGCGGCTTGCCCGAGCCGGCCCCGGCGGTGGTGAGCAGCAGCAGGTCGCCGCCCTCGAACGGGCCGCCGACCCGCCCGCCGTTGGCGCGGAACTCCTCGATGACGTTCCGGTTGAACTGGTTGACATGGTTCGTGGACGTGGACATACGTGTGGGTGAAGTCTCCTGCAGGGTTTGGGAGTCACGGCCACACGCGGTGCACGGGCGCGCACGCGGACACCGCGGTGACCGCCTACGTCAGATCAGGGCAGCGGAGAAAGTGCTCATCGCGCATCGTCCCTCGGATACAGGTGCTCGCTCGGTCGCCGGCCGGCCCACTGCTCTGTGGCCGGCGCCACGCTGCACGCCCCCATTACAGTCATGCTGCGGAGGCCTGTCAACGGGCGAGATCGGCGACGAAGGGGAGTGGACGCCACCGTGGAGCGCATCGTCGACCTCGACCACGCCGTCGAGCCGGCGCCGCCGACTTCGACGAGCGCCTGGGCCGCTGGATGGCGGACGTCTTCGGCTGAGCCGGGCCGTCCGTGGACGGCTCCCTGCGGACGGCTTCCCGCGCACGGTTCCCCTGCGAACGGGCCCCCGCAGGCAGAAGGCGACGCGCCGCCGCTCCCCCTGGAGGCGGCGGCGCGTCGGCCCGCGGCGGCGTGTCAGCGCAGGTGGTCGACCAGGCCGGCCGGCTTGAGCCCGGCCGCGTCGGCGGCGGCGAGGGCGCGCTGGAGGTCGTCGGCGAGGGTGTCGGTCCAGTGCATCAGGACGACGTCGCCCGGCTGCAACAGGCCCGGGTGCCAGATGTTGGACGCGCCCCAGCTGAAGTCCGCGTCGGCGGTGAGCACCGTGCGGATGCCGCAGCCGGCGGCGGCCTGCAGGGTGTCGGCGTTCCAAGCGAAGTACGGCGGGCGGAAGACCGTCGGCGCGGTGCCGAACTGGCGGGTCAGGGCGTCGCGGGCGTCGCAGATCTCGATCTGCTGCTGTTCCAGCGGCAGTTTGCTGAGGTCGGAGTGGGAGACGCTGTGGTCCTGGATGGAGGAGCCGGGCACGGCCGTGACGCGCCGGAAGAAGTCGGGGTCGGTGCCGGCCGGCATCGGCAGCGGGAAGGCGGTGATCGGCAGCCGGTGGTCGGCGATGAACTTCTCCGCCTCGGGGGTGCGCTGCCAGCCGTCGTCGACGGTGAAGAAGACGACCTTGTCGTTGGTGGGCACGGATCCGGCGGCCACGGCCGGGGCGGGCGCGGGGCCGTCCACCCGGACGTCGTCGACCGAGAACGGGCCTTGCTGGTACCAGCCGTGGACGTAGAGCCGGACGCTGTGCGCGTTCGGGCCGGTGGTGAACCGGGTGGTGAGCTGCTGCCAGCCGCCACCGGTGGTCTCGGTCCAGGCCGGGGCGACGTCCCTGCCGGTGCCGGTGGCGCCCAGGTAGACGAAGTCGCCGCGGACCCAGGCCGAGGCGGTGTAGGTGGTGTTGGGCTGGACGGCCACGGTCTGCGCGCACTCGCCGGTGGAGTCGGCGTTGGCCGGTGTGACGGTGAGCGCGGAGGTGCCGGAGTGCGCGGCGGTGGCGGTGACGGCCGCCTCGGCCGGGCCGCCGGTGCAACTCCAGCCGGGGACGGCGCCCCAGTCGGAGAGGTCGGGGGCGGGCAGCTCGAAGCCGGGGTTGGTGGCCAGGTTGACGGTTGGGCCGCTCGGGCCGCTCGGGGCGCCGGCCGGGGCGGGCCCGGGGTCGGCGGAGGCCGCCGGGGCGGCGAAGGCGGTGAGCAGCGCGACGGAGGCGGCCAGCGCGGACAGGCGCGTGGACATCGACACGAGAGGACTCCTGCGTGTGGGGGACACGCCCGTGGGGAGGGCGTGGCGGAATCGGAACCCTGGAACCGGGCCCGTGGGTCGGGCCCTTGGAGCCGGGCCCCTGGCCCCTGGCCCCTGGCCCCGGGCCCCGGGTTCGTGGGACCGGGTTCGTGGGACCGGGTTCGTGGACCGGGGACCGCGGAACCTGGGTGCTCCCGGAGGGGCGGGAGCGGATGGTGCGCCGCACTCGGACCGAGGAGAAACAATGGACTGGACCAATCGGCCCGTCAAGGGAACGGCCGGTGAACCGAATTCCACCGCACCTGCCACAAAAGGGACAAGACGATCCGTCAGGGACCGTACAGCTCCGCGATGTCCGCGGCGTAGTACTCGGCGATCGCCGCCCGGCGCAGCTTCAGGGAGGGGGTCAGCAGCCCCTGGTCCTGGCTGAACTCCCGGGCCAGCAGCCGGAACGCGCGGATCGACTCGGCCCGCGACACCGCCGTGTTCGCCGCCGCCACCGCGCGCTGGACCTCGGTGTGCAACTGCTCGTCCGCGAGCACCGCCCACGGGTCCAGCTGCTCCAGCCCGTGCGTCTTCAACCAGTGCGCCAGCGCCGCCGGGTCGAGCGTGATCAGCGCGGCCACGTACGGACGGTCGTCGCCCACCACCAGGCACTGGGAGACCAGCGGATGCGCGGCCACCCGCTCCTCCAGCGCCGCCGGGGCCAGGTTCTTGCCGCTGTTGGTGACGATCAGGTCCTTCTTGCGGCCGGTGATGGTCAGGTAGCCGTCCTCGTCCAGCCGGCCCAGGTCGCCCGTCCCGAACCAGCCGTCGATCAGCGACTCCGCCGTGCACTGCGGGTGGTTGAGGTAGCCGCCGAAGACCGAGCCGCCGCGCACCCAGACCTCGCCGTCGTCGGCGAGGGCCACCGACGAGCCCGGCAGCGGGTGCCCGACCGTGCCCAGCTTCTGCCGTCCGACCGGGTTGGCGGTGATCGCGGCGGAGGTCTCGGTCAGCCCGTAGCCCTCGTACAGGTGCAGGCCGGCTCCGGTGAAGAAGAGGCCGAGTTCACGGCGCAGCGAGGAGCCGCCGCACATCACGCTGCGCACCCGGCCGCCGAGTGCGGCCCGCAGCCGCTGGTAGACGGTCCGTTCGTAGGCGAGGTGGCGCAGCCGCAGCTTGGGGCCGGGCCCGGGCCCGCGGCCGAACGCCTTCTGCTCCCTGGCGGCGGCCCAGTCGACGGCCACCTGCCGGGCCTGTTCGAAGAGTTCGCCTCGCCCGGCGTCCTCGGCGGCCCGTCGGGCCTGCTGGAAGATCTTCTCGAAGACGTACGGGACGACGTGCAGGAAGGTCGGCCGGAAGGACTCCATCGCGGGCAGCAGGGCGTCGGTGGAGACCTCCGGGACGTGCCCGATCCGGAAGCCGCCGCGGATCGCCGCGACCTGCACGGCCCGCCCGTAGACGTGCGCCAGCGGCAGGAACAGCAGGGTGGACGGCTGTCCGGCGCCGGTGTCGTGGAAGGCCTCCCGCCAGCCGCCGAGCAGCGCGTCGGCCTCGGCGGCCAGGTTGGCGTGGGTGATCAGGCAGCCCTTGGGGCGGCCGGTGGTGCCCGAGGTGTAGACGACGGTGGCGACGTTCCCGGCCGCGACGCCGAGCCGCTGGCGGTGCACCAGCGAGTCGGGCACGTCGCGGCCGTCCTCGGTGATCGCGGCGACGCAGTCGCGGTCCAGTTGCCAGATGCCGGTGAGGTCGGGCAGCGCGTCGCAGACCGCGCCGACCGTCATCGCGGCGTCCTCGTCCTCGACCAGGCAGGCCACCGCCTGGGTCTCGGCGAGGATCCAGCGCACCTGTTCGGCGGCCGCCGTCGGGTAGACCGGGACGGTGATCGCGCCGATCGACCAGAGCGCGTAGTCGAACAGCGTCCACTCGTAGCGGGTGCGGGACATCAGGGCGACCCGGTCGCCGTAGCGCACGCCCCGCGTGAGCAGGCCCTTGGCGAGGGCGAGCACCTCGTCGCGGAACTCCCGCGCGGTGACGCCCCGCCACTCGTCCAACGGGCCGCTGGAGCCGCTGGAGCTGCTGGAACCGCCGGAGCTGCTGGAACCGCTGGAACTGCCGGCCCCGCTGGAACTGCTGGAACAGGCAGAGCTGGCGGGGCGGGCCGGGCCGACGCGGCGGGCCAGTTGCACCAGGTCCGGTGAGCGTTCGGCGGTGTCGTACAGCGAGTCGGCGAGTCCTCCGGTGGCCTCGGGCCCGGCCACGGCGGGGGTGGTGAACTCGCGCACATTCCCCCCGTCAGCGTCTCGCGGCCGCACTGCCCGCGCCCGCGCCGGTGCCGGTACCGGTGCCGGTACCGGTGTCGGCGCCGGAGGCCGTGGCGGCGGTGCCGGGCCGCGCAGGTGGAGCGAAACTATCGGATCGGCCTGTCACTGCCCAGGGTTGTGACCGTGGCGCGACGAGATCGGCACCAGTCCCTGCGGAAGGTGTCGCCGCCGGGGAGGAACGGCGTGCGTTCGGTGACCGGGCAAACCGGGCGCCGGTGGACGATCCGGACGCGAGCCCGCGGTGACCGGGATCCGATCCTGACGTGTGCGGGGCAAGCCGGAGAAGTGGACCGGTTCGACCCTCGAACGAGTGGTCAGGGCGTAGTAGGCTCTCGCAGACCTGCGGCCGGGGGCCTCCCGGCCAGGCCCGATCCGATGACGCACCATCCACGCCGACCAGCCCCGAAGCCGACCCCCGAAGCCCTTCCGCAGCCCCTCCCGCAGCCCCTTTCCGGCCGAGCCCCGCGGCTCCTCCGAACCGCTCCCCGTCCGCGCCTGGCACTTCCCGACCGAGGACTCCATGCGTCTGCGCAGCAGCTCGATCCGCGCGAAGATCATCGCGCTGCTCCTGGTGCCCATCGTCGCGCTCACCGCGCTGTGGGTGTACGCGACCTTCGCCACCACCGGAGACGTCTGGGGCCAGTTGGAGATCAGCCGTACGTACAAGGAGTTCGGGACCCCGGTCGACGAGTACGCCACTGACCTGCAGGACGAGCGCCGCGCGGCCGTCCAGCGCCTGGCCGTCCCGAACTCGCAGGTCGCCACGGACGCCTACGAACACGCCAAGGCCGCCACCGACCGCAGCCTCGACGTCCTGCGGCAGAAGAAGGACCACGCGGGCGGCAAGCTCTCCAACTCCCAGCGCGGCCGCTTCCTGCAGATCATCGCCGCCGCCGACCAGATCGGACCGCTGCGCGCGCAGGTCGGCCGCTCCGCGCTCAACTGGGAGTTCGCGCTGGGGCAGTACAGCGACCTGGTCAAGCCGGTGTTCAGTTTCCGGTCCGCCTACGTCGCCCGGCAGACCGGCCAACTCCCGCGCCAGGGGACCATCCTGATCGAGCTGGTGCGTGCTCGCGAGTACCTCGCGCAGGAGGACGCCGCGATGGAGGGCCTGCGCAGCGGCGCCGCCAAGCCCACCGCCGAGCAGTACCAGGTCGCCCTGGACGCCCTGCACAACCAGCAGGCCCTGTTCACCGTCTACATCGCCGAACTCGAACCCGCCGACCAGGCTGACTACGTCGCCCTGCGCGGCGGCGAGGCCTGGGCCGCGCTGGCCCGCGCCGAAGCGGACTTCGTCGGCGCCGGCGGCCCCGAGCGGGTCGCCCAGGCGATCAACGGCGACTCCTGGCGGGAGACCGCGGACCGGGCGCTCGGCGACCTCACCTCGATCAACACCCGGATCGCCAACGGGATCGGCGAGCGCGAACGGTCCGCCGCGATCGGGCTGCTCTGGCGCGGCGGCATCGCCGGCGCGATCGGCCTGGTCGCGGTCGTCCTGTCGGTGCTGATCTCCTTCCGGATCGGGCGCGGCCTCGCCCGCGAACTGATCGGACTGCGCAACGCGGCCAACGAACTGGCCGGCACCCGGCTGCCCTCCGTCATGCTGCGGCTGCGCCGCGGCGAGGCGGTGGACGTCGCGGCCGAGGCACCCGAACTGCGGTTCGGGGCGGCCGAGATAGGCCAGGTCGGGCAGGCCTTCAACGCCGTCCAGCGGGCCGCCGTCGAGGCCGCCGTCGAACAGGCCGAACTGCGGCGCGGCGTCTCGGCGGTGTTCGTCAACCTGGCCCGGCGCAGCCAGGTGCTGCTGCACCGCCAGCTCACCCTGCTCGACACCATGGAGCGCCGCACCGAGGACCCGACCGAGCTGGCGGACCTCTTCAAGGTCGACCACCTCACCACGCGCATGCGCCGGCACGCCGAAGGCCTGATCATCCTCGCCGGCGGCTCGCCCGGGCGCGCCTGGCGCAAGCCGGTCCGGATGGTGGACGTGGTCCGTGCGGCGGTCGGCGAGGTCGAGGACTACGCCCGGGTGATCGTCCGACCGTTCCCCGGCACCGGCCTGCTCGGCAGCGCCGTCGCGGACGTCACCCACCTGATCGCCGAACTCGTCGAGAACGCCGCGGTGTTCTCTCCGCCGACCACCCAAGTCACCGTCCAGGGTGAGGTGGTGGCGCACGGCTTCGCGCTGGAGATCGACGACCGCGGGCTCGGGCTGAGCGAGCAGCTGCTCGCCGAGACCAACGAACGCCTCGCTGTGGAGCAGGAGTTCGACCTCGCCGACACCGACCGGCTGGGCCTGTTCGTGGTCAGCCGGCTGGCCCGGCGGCACGGCATTCGGGTCCACCTGCGCCCGTCCCCGTACGGCGGGACGACGGCGGTCGTGCTGATCCCGCGCGAACTGCTCGCCGAGGCGCCGGACGGCCTGCCCGAGCCGCCGTCCACCGGACAGCGCTCCGCCCCGGCCCGGCGCGGGCAGCGCGACCTGGTCGCCGTGCCCGCTGCCGGCTCCGCTGCTGGCTCCGCGGCCGGTTCTCCCGTCGGCTCTGCCGTCGGTTCCGGTGCCGGGTCCGTTGCGGGTGCTGTTGTCGGGTCTGTCGTTGGGGAGGGCGGGCGGCACCGGGGCAGCGGCGGTCCCCGGCCGTCCACGCCCGAGCCGGCCCGGACACCCGGCGGGCTGCCGCGACGGGCCTCGCGGACCAAGGGCGGGCCGGTGCTGGTGCCCGCTCCGCCACGGGACGGCGAGGACGGCAAGGACGGCAAGGACGGCGCAGGCGCGGGGCGCCACCGCCGGGGCGAGCAGGCCGCGACCGCTCCCGTGGACGGGCCCGCGAGCCCGCCGGTGGTGGCAAGCCCGCGAACCGAGGGCGGGCTGCCCCGGCGGGTCCGGCAGGCGAACCTCGCGCCACAGCTCAAGGAGCAGTTGAAGGAGCGCCTCCGGGACCGGGCCGACAACGGGCCCGAGGACCAGGCCGCCCTCGCCGCCCGACAGGCTCAGGAGGCCAGGGACGCGGAGCGGGCGCGCGAGCGCTCGCCCGAGGAGGCGCGGGCCACGTTCGCCTCGTTCCAACGCGGCTTCACCCGTGGGCGCGGCACCACCACGTCGGCGTCGGCCCCGGCGAGTGCCCGGCCCGCCGCCGTACCCGCCTGGCGGCCGCCGGACCCGTCCCGGCGGGCGATCAGTCCGGCACCCGCCCCGGCGGCGCTGTCCGCGCCGTCGGACGGTGCCCGGGCGCCGCTCGCCCGCCGGGTGCCGCCCGGCCCGCCCGTCCGGCTGAACCCGGCGCCCGCACCCACGGCACGAACCGCGCCACCTGCACCATCAGGAACACCTGCACCATCAGGAACGTCTGCACCACTGGCAGCACCTGCACCACCAGGAAAATCTGTATCACCGGCAACACCTGCACCACCCGCTCCATCGGAAGGAACTGATTCATGACCACTTCGACGCAGCCGTCCGGGGACCTCAACTGGCTCCTGGACGACCTGGTGGGGCGCGTCGCGGCCCTGCGGCACGCGGTGATCCTCTCCAGCGACGGCCTGGCCACCGGCGCCTCCCGCGACCTCGACCGCGAGGACGCCGAGCACCTGGCGGCCGTCGCGGCCGGGTTCCACAGCCTGGCCAAGGGCGCCGGCGGGCACTTCAAGGTCGGTGGGGTCCGCCAGACCATGGTGGAACTGGACGAGGCGTTCCTGTTCATCACGGCGGCCGGCGACGGCAGCTGCCTGGCCGTGCTGAGCGAGGCCGAGGCGGACATCGGCCAGATCGCCTACGAGATGGCGCTGCTGGTCAAGCGGGTCGGCGAGCACCTGGCCGCCGAGCCGCGCACCGAAGCCGCGCCGCCGGGGAGATGAGCGGTCCGATGGCGGATCCGAAGGCTGAGGCGGCGGGTCGGCCCGAGCCGGACGGCTCGGACGGCCCGGACGGCCCGGACGCGTCGGCCGGGGCGGCCTGGGCGGTGGCGGAGCAGCTGGGCCAGGACGGGGACGAGGCCGACCTGTTCCACCCGCCCGCCCCCGTCGACGACCGCTGGTTCGACGACGAGGCCGGCCCGGTCGTGCGGCTCTACTCGATGACCCGGGGCCGGACCCGGCCGGTCGAGGACGGCCTGTTCGACCTGATCTCGCTGATCACCGCCGTCGAGCCCGGGCCGAACGCGGGGGCCGTGCCCGCGCACGTCCTCGACCCGGAGCACCAGACCCTCCTGGCCTGGTGCCGCCGCGAGCCGCTGTCCGTCGCCGAACTCGGCTCCTACACCGACCTACCGGTCAGCGTCGTCCGGGTGCTGCTCGGCGACCTCTACGACGCCGAGCTGATCAGCGTCACCCGACCCGTTCCGCTCGCCGAGCTGCCGGACGAGCGCCTGCTGCGAGACGTGATCAATGGACTCCGTGCGCTCTGACCACGACGGCCGCGCCGCCGCCGGCGGTACCTCTGGTGGCGGCACCCCCGGTGGCCGCGGTGGCCCCGGCGGCCCGGGCACCCCAGCCGGCCGCGGCTCCGGCAGCCGCAGCTCCGACGGCCGCGCCAACGACCCGCGCTGGCGCGGCGGTCCGGCCGTCGCGGTGAAGATCCTCGTCGCGGGCGGCTTCGGCGCGGGAAAGACCACGCTGGTCGGTTCGGTGAGCGAGATCCGGCCGCTGCGCACCGAGGAGGAGCTCAGCGAACTGGGCCGCCCGGTGGACGACACCTCGGGCGTGGAGGCGAAGCGCACCACCACCGTGGCGATGGACTTCGGCCGGATCGACCTGCGGCCCGGACTCGCGCTGTACCTGTTCGGCACGCCCGGGCAGGACCGGTTCTGGTTCGTCTGGGACGAGTTGGCCCGCGGCGCGCTCGGCGCACTGGTGCTCGCGGACACCCGGCGGCTGGCCGACTGCTTCCCCTCGGTCGACTTCTTCGAGCAGCGCGGCATCCCGTTCGTGGTCGCGGTGAACTGCTTCGACGGCACCGAGCGGTTCGCCCCGGACGAGGTCCGCGACGCGCTCGACCTCGACCCGGACATCCCCGTGCTGCTGTGTGACGCGCGCCTGCGGGAGGACGGGAAGGACCTCCTGGTCGCGCTCGTCGAGCACGCCGCCGCCCGTCGCCACCGCGCGCCGGCCCGGGCCTGACGCCGCCGCACCCGGGCCCGATGGCATCGCACCCCGGGTCTGACACAGCCATGACCCGGTCTGGCACCACCGCGCCCGGGCCTGACGCCGCCACGACCCGGCCTGGCACCATCGCGCTCCGGTCCGGCGCTGCACCCGCACAGAGGCTCCACAGAGCCTCCGACCCGACCGACGTCTCATTCGGTTGTCCGGATCCCGGACGTTCGGCGCGCTGAAGGTTGCCTAGACCGGCCCGGCGTGGAAGGCTCTGGGCACGAAAGCCGCCCGGCCATGCCGTCGGGAGGGCCGGAAACGTTCCGTTCACGAAGGCGCGCATCGACGACGACGCGCCGTCGCACAGAGCAAGGGGGAGGGCAGCAGGATGACCGTCGGCCAGCGACGCGCCACGACCGATCCCGCCCCCGTCACGCCGGTACTCACCGTCCGCCGCTACATCGACCAGGCGCTGATCTGCAGCGCCTGTTGTCGGTGACCGGCCGGCCCCTTCCCGGTACGTCCCCGACGCCCCCGGCCTACCCGGCCGCCGTCTGACGCACCGCCAATCCCGTCGACCAGGCCGTAGCGGACCCGCCCCATCCGGCGTGCCCGTGACCGCCGATCCGGCCCCGCCTCGCGGAGAGACCACCAGTGAACATCGCCTGCACCAGCCCTGCCTCCGGCATCGCCGGCCGTTCCCGCACGACCGGGGCGGCTTCCGCGATGTGCGCCGGTGGACCGGCCGGGCGGTGGAACGGGCGCGCGAACCGCGCCGGGGACAGCCACCAGGGTCGCCTCGACCTTGAGCCGTTCTGGCCGTCCCGGCAGCCGCACCTGTTCGATCAGACGTGTCCGGGCTCGCCCAGCGCGTCCCGGCCCTCCGCCGGCTGATCCCGGATCAGCCCGGTAGTACGCCCGGTCGACGCGCAGACGACTCCACCCCGTCCGTCACGCGCGAAATGAGCGGCACACCATGTCTTCTTCGTCCACGGCCACCCTGCCCCTGCCCACCGCGACCCCGCACCTGCGCGCGGTCCGCTCCGTCCCCGGCGTCGCCCCGGCCGGCTCCGGCGCCGTCGGCGCGCCGGGCTCCTCCGCCTCGCCGCTCCCGCACGGCTCGTCGGCCGCCGAGCGATGGCCCGGGGGGCCGGTCCGGTCCTCCCATGGGGCCCCGCCCCGCCCGGCGGGCGCGGGCGTCGCGCCCCAGCCGGGTACGGTCCTCCCGTCGGCCCCGGCGGCTCTGCTCGCCGCTCTGCCCGAGGGCGCGACCGTCGTCGCCGCCCTGCCGCAGGGTGCGCTGGCGCAGGGTCTACTCGCCCAGTACGGTGCGCAGTTCGGCGGCGCCGCAGGGAACCCGATGGTCGGGTACCTGGTGCTCGTGCCGGCCGACAGCCCGGTGGCGGTGGCCTCGGCGGCGGTGCCCGCCGGCGTGTCCGTCGGCGGGCCCTCCGGTGCGCACGTCGGTGCGACCGCAGGCGTTCCGGTGGGTGTGTCGGTGGGCGTGTCGGTGGGCGTGCCCGCACAGGCCGGTGTTCGTCCGGCCCGACCGGCCGGGCGCGGGATCGCCGTCGACACCGAGCGGCGCAACGCCTACGTCGACGGGCGACTCCTCGACCTCACGTACCTGGAGTTCGAGCTGCTCGCCCATCTCACCGAGCACCCGCAGCGGGTGCACACCCGGGACCACCTGGTCTCGGCGGTCTGGGGTTACGGCCACGTCGGCGACGGCCGCACGGTCGACGTGCACGTCGCCCGGCTGCGCCGCAAGCTCGGACCGGCCTACCGCGACACGATCGTGACGGTCCGTCGGGTCGGCTACAAGTACACCCCGGCCAGCTGATCGGCCACTGAACGCCCGGTCGCGGCGGGTGGCCCGTACCATCGTGGAACGGGCCACCCGCTGCGGCATTGTGACGTGTCGTCAGGCGCGCTGCTCGGGAGGCAGCAGCAGGACGGCAAGCGCGTCGGCACAGCTTCGGGCGTGGCCCAGGAACCAGTCCAGGCGGTCGTCGGTCAGGTGCGCCGGGGTCGAGCGGACGGCCAGCGCGAACCGGGCCTGCCCGGCGCCGTCCAGGACGGGCACGGCCACCGTCCGCACCCCGGCGGCCGACTCGCCGTCGTTGAGCGCGTACCCGGCGGTCCGGACCTTCGCCAACTCCTCGTCGAGCCTGGCCGGTTCGGTGATCGTACGGTCGGTGAACGACGGCAGCGGGCCGAGCGCCGCCACCGCCGGCTCGCCCGGGCGCGGCCAGGCCAGCAGCACCTTGCCGAGCGCCGTGGAGTGCAGCGGCCGGCGCAGCCCGAGGCCGGTGTCCGGTCGGACGGAGGCCCCCACCAGGATCACCGCGTGCGGACCGCTGCGGATCGCGAGGTCCGCGGTCGCGCCGGTGCGCCGGGACAGCCGGTCCAACTCGGGCGCGGCCAGGTGCAGTCCGCGCTGGTGGAAGGTGAGTTGGCCGAGTTCCGCGACCGCCGGTCCGAGCCGGTAGCGCGCGGTCTGCTCGTCCTGCTCCAGGAAGCCGGCGCTGACCAGCGTCCGGGCCAGCCGGTGCGCGGTGGAGACCGAGAGGTCCATCCGGCGGGCCAGGTCGGAGGCGCTCAGGTCGGGGCCGTTGTCGTGGAAGCAGTGCAGCAGCCCCAGCGCACGCTGGACGGCCTGCGCACCGGCCGGCGGGCTCTGGACGGCGGTGGCGGCCTCGGCCATGGCACCTCGCGTTTCGGTTCGGGAATCCGGCTGGATCACCGGGGGAGTCTCAGCGTAGGGCAGCGAGTGCTGCCGGATTGTGTCGACGACGTTGCAATGGAATGGCGTTGATGAACAAGTGATCCCACCATGTGGCAAAACCTTGCCTCCGGCTCGATCGCCGTGGAACGCTCCTCACATCGCGCCGGACGACCACCGACTGGCGTGCCACCGCAACCCCGACCCGCAGGAAGGAGCGACGCCGTGACGATCCACCGGTGCCTCGCCTCCTGCGCGTGTCGTCGCTGACGCTCCCCTCACGCCGGACCGTCCGGCGTTCACCGCCTCGCTCAACCCCCCCGACGCCCTGGGCCCCGTGACTCGTGCGGCGGGCCCAGACCCGCAGCCCTCCGGCGCCCGCCGAAGCCCTCCGTAGAGGACCACACCCCGTGCCCAGCCGTTCCCCCAGTGCCCCCGACACCCTCTGGTTCACCCGCTGCCCGGTGCCCACCGCCACCGGGATCGCCGCTGACCAGGGGTGGCTCGCCCGCGAGTTCGCCGCCGACGGGATCGCCGTCCGCTCGCTCCAGGACGCCCCGCCGGAGGTGGCCGCCGACCACCACTACACCCACGCGCTCACCGGACTGTTCCGCGAGGGCGGCAACGTCCCCGCGCTGTGGGCCCGTTCGCGCGGCGAGCGGACCCGGCTGATCGGCCTCACCTGGATCGAGGAGCGCCAGGTGGTCCTGGTCCGGGCCGGCAGCGATATCACCGGTCCCGGCGAGCTGCGCGGGCTGCGGCTGGCGATCCCACATCATGACATCGGCATCGACTTCTGGCGGGCCATGGCCCTGGCCGGCTTCCGCGGCGCCCTCGGCCTCGCCGGGCTCACGCTGGACGACGCCGAACTCGTCGACGTCCCGGGCCTGCCCGGCGGCGGGCAGTGGGCCGCCGAGCTGGCCGCGCTGCGGGACGGCGTGGTGGACGCCGTGTACGTGAAGGGGGCGCTCGCCGTCGAGGCGGCCCGCCGGGTCGGGGCGGAGGTGGCCGTGGAACTGGACGCGGTGCCGGACCGCCGGGCCCGGGTCAACAACGGGACGCCCCGGCCGGTCACCGTCCACCAGCGGCTGTTGGACGAGCAGCCGGAGCTGGTCGCCCGCTTCCTCGCCGTACTGCTGGAGGCCGCCGACTGGGCCGCCGAGCGCCCGGCGGAGGTGGTCCGGATCCTGCAGGCCGAGACCGGTGCGGGCGCCGAGGGCGTGGCCGGGGCGTACGCACCGGGCAGCCACCGCACCCTGCATCTGGACCTCTCGGCGGAGCGCCTGGAGCTGCTGGCGCAGCAGGAACGTTTCCTTGGGGGGAGGGGATTCCTCGTCTCCCCGGTCGACGTCCGGGGCTGGGCCGACCCGGAACCGCTGCGCGCCGCCCACGAGCTGCTGCGCGAACGGCGCCGCGCCGCAGCGGGCGGCTGAGGGCGGGCCCGCTCACGGCGCCCGCCGGTCGCGGGCCGCCGACTGCTGGCCGCCGGCTGCCGGCCGCCGGCCGTTGGGCTGCCAACCGCCGGCCGACAGATCACGACTAACAGATTTCAGCAGACAGATTTCAGATAACAGATTTCGAAAGTTGTCAGTTGTCAGCTGCCCTTCGTTTGGAGACCCCGTGAAGACCCCCCGCCTCGCCCTCGCCGCCACCGCGCTGCTCGCCTCCACCGCACTGGCCGCCTGCGGCTCGTCCGCCGACGGGGCCAAGGCCGCCGACGGCGGGGCCGGTGGCAAGGCCGACGTGGTGCTCCGCCTGCCCGACCCCGGAAACAACGGATTCCTCGCCCGCGGCAAGAAGGACGGCTCGCTGGACAAGGCGCTGGCCGCCGTCCACGCCAAGGTCGCCTGGACCGGCAGCGCCGGCCCGTTCGCCCCGGCCGCGCAGGCCCTGTCCGCCGACCAGCTCGACATCGCCCAGGGCTCGATCACCTCGGCCGTCGCCGCGCTCGCCCAGAAGCCCGGCTTCAAGCTGTTCGCCCAGACCGCGCCCGACGGCGTCGGCGAAGGGATTCTGGTGAGGAACGACTCGCCCATCAAGTCCGTCCAGGACCTGGTCGGCCGCAAGGTCGCCGTCTCCCAGGGCGGTACCAGTGAGTACCTGCTGCTCAAGGCGCTGGAGAAGAACGGCGTCCCGACCGACAAGGTCGAACGGGTCTACCTGCGCGCCGACCAGACGGCCGGCGTCTTCAACTCCGGCCAGGTGGACGCCTGGGCGACCTGGAACACCTTCTCCACGCCCACCATCGCCAACGCCGGGGCGCACTTCCTGGTCAACGGCAAGGAGGTCGGCTCCGACAACTACGCCGTCTGGGCCGTCCGCAACGGTTTCGCCGACAAGCACCCCGAGGTGGTCAAGACCTTCTACACCTACCTGCGCGAGAACGGCCTCAAGGAGAAGGCCGACCCGGCCTCCTACCTCAATGTGTTTACCGACTCCGGCCCGACCGCCGTCACCCCCGCCGAGAAGGACATCGCGGTGAACGTCAGCGGGCAGGGCGCCGCCGCGGAGGCCATCTCCGACGCCGACACCGCCCGCTTCGGCACCGTCGCCCGGTTCTTCGCCGACCAGAAGGTCACCAAGCAACTCGTGGACGTCAAGCCGTACCTGATCGACATCAACCGGCTCGGGGACGGTGCCAAGTGACCACGGCCGCCCCCGAACGCACCACCGACGACACCCGAGCCGCCCTCGACGCCGGACTCGTCACCCCGTACACCCGGCGGCAGCGGCCTCGCCCGCGCGCCCTCGCCGTGATCCTGCGCACCCTGGGCCCGCTCGCCCTGCTCGGCGGTTGGGCGCTCGCCTCCGCCACCGGCGCGCTCACCCAGGACGTCCTCGCCTCACCCGCCCAGGTCGCCGAAGCCGTAGGCGAGTTGTGGGGCAACGGCCAGCTCACCGACGCGCTCGGGGTCTCCCTCACCCGGGCCGGCCTCGGCCTGCTCTTCGGCGCGACCACCGGCCTGGTGCTGGGCGTGGTCACCGGCTTCACCCGGCTCGGCGAGGAACTGCTCGACTCCGCGATCCAGGTGCTGCGCACCGTCCCGTTCCTGGCGCTGGTCCCGCTGTTCATGGTGTGGTTCGGCATCACCGAGACCGCGAAGGTCGCCCTGATCGGCGTCGCCACCAGCTTCCCGATGTACGTGTCCGCCTCCGGCGGCGTCCGCAACACCGACCGCAAGCTGGTCGAGGCGATGCGCAGCTTCGGGCTCGGCCGCTGGGCCATCGTGCGCACCGTCGTCCTGCCCGGCGCACTGCCCGCCCTGCTGTCCGGACTGCGCCTGTCGATGACGCTCAGCGTGATCGCCCTGATCGCCGCCGAGGAGATCAACTCCACGGAGGGTATCGGGTACTTGATGGCCCAGGCGCAGAACTACTCGCGCACCGACATCCTCGCCGTCTGCATCCTGATCTACGGGTTGCTCGGCCTCACCGCCGACGCGGTCGTCCGGTTCCTGGAACGCCTACTGATGCCGTGGCGCCAGGCCGTCCAGGGAGCAGCCCGATGAGCCCCACCTCCACCGCCTCCACCACCTCCACCACCTCCGCGTCCACGACCGCCGCCCCGGCCGTCCATCTGCGCGGCCTGCGCCGGGTGTTCGGCACCCGGGCCGTCCTCGACGGCGTCGATCTCTCCATCGCCCGGGGAGAGTTCGTCGCCCTACTGGGCGCCAGCGGCACCGGCAAGACCACCCTGCTGCGCATCCTCGGTGCGCTCGACCAGGCCGACGAGGGCACCGTGCTCGTCCCGCCGGTGCGCACGGTGGTCTTCCAGGAGCCCCGACTCGTCCCGTCCAAGCGGGTGTTGGCCAATGTCACGGTCGGCCTGCCGCGCGGCGCCGCCACCAGGGAGACCGGACTCAAGGCGCTCGCCGAGGTCGGCCTGGAGAAGCACGCCGATGCCTGGCCGGCCACCCTCTCGGGCGGCGAGGCGCAGCGCGTCGCCCTCGCCCGGGCCCTCGTCCGCGAACCCCAACTGCTGTTGCTCGACGAACCGTTCGCCGCACTGGACGCGCTCACCCGGTTGCGCATGCAGGACCTGGTCGGCGACCTCGTCCGCCGCCACCGTCCCGCCGTGCTGCTGGTCACCCACGACGTGGAGGAGGCCGTCCGGCTCGCCGACCGCGTCGCCGTGCTGCGCGACGGCCTGCTCGTCCGTGACGAACCGGTCGCGGTCGACCACCCCCGCGACCCTGCCGACCCGGCCTTCGCCGACCTGCGCCGCCGGCTGCTGGCCGACCTCGGCGTCCACTGATCCGCCGGCGGCCCACCGAACCGTCCCCGAGAACGTCCGCCCGCACCATCGGAGTTGAACAGATGACCGTGACCCTCGGCGTCCACGCCAGCAACCCTTCGCTCTACTACCTCGCCCGGCTGCCCTACCTGGACGAGGAGTTGGCCCAGCTCGGCGAGACCGGCGCCTTCCACCACTACACCGACGGCACCCGCACCGGTGCGCTGCTCGCCGACGGCACCATCGACTTCGGCGGGACCGGATCGACCCCGCCGGTCGCCGCCCAGGCCGCCGGCCACGACCTGGTGTACGCGGCGGTCTCCGCGCCCCGACCGGACCACGGCGCCCTGCTGGTGCTGGAGGGTGGCCCGGTCCGGGCGGTGGCGGACCTCAAGGGCGGCACCGTCGTGCTGGGCATCGGGTCCTGGCAGACCCATCTGCTCGCCAAGGCCCTGCACACGCAGGGGCTTTCGTATGCCGAGGACGTCACGCCGGTGCGCCCGGCGGCGGGTGAGGACCAGGCCCAGCGGCTGCGCGACGGCGAGATCGCGGGGTGGATCGCGCAGGGCGCCGAACTGGCCGCCGCCCGGCGGAGCGGGGGCTTTCGTGAGCTGATCCGCACCGGCGACGTCATCACCGACCGCTCGGTGTTCTTCACCCGCCGGGACTTCGCGACCGAGCGCCCCGAGGTGGTCGCCGCGATCGCCGCCGCGCTGCGTCGGGCGGACGCCTGGGTGGCCGCCCACCCGGCCGAGGCGGCCGCGATCGCGGCGGAGCAGCTGGGCGGCTCGGCCGTCGACTGGCAGACCGCGCTGGCCGCGTTGCCGTGGCAACTGGAGCCCGCCACCGCCGGGTTCATCGCCGAGCAGCAGGAGGCCGCGGACATCTTCCACGAGGTCGGCTTCATCGACCGGGCACTGACCGTCGCCGATGCCCATCTGCCCGTGTTGGAGGCCCCGGTGGCCGCCGCGCTCGCCAAGGCGGTCTGAACCATGGCCTCCGAAGTCCTCTGGTACATCATTCCGCGCGAGGGCCACTACCCGTGGGAGCCGGCCGGCCGCCGCCCGGTGGACCTCCGCTATCTGCAGCAACTGGCGGGCAGTGTGGAGCGGTTGGGATACACCGGCGCCCTGCTCGCGACCGACCTCTACGACGTGTGGACGCTCGGAAGCGCGCTCGCGGCCGCCACCACCCCGGCGTTCAAGCCGTTGCTGGCCGTCCACCCGGGGCTGGTCTCGCCCACCCTGCTGGCAAAGATGGCGCTCAGTTTCGATCACCTGCACGGCGGCCGGCTGCGGTTCAACGTGGTCAACGGCTCGACCGCGCAACTGCGCGAGTACGGACTGGACGTCGAGCATGACGACCGCTACCGGCTCAGCGCCGAGTACTGGTCGATCGTCAGGCGCCTGACGGCCGGCGAAGTCTTCGACCACAAGGGCGAGTTCTACGAGCTGAAGAACGCGGGCGCGAGCCTGCGGGAGCTGACGCCGGTCCAGCCCGGCGGCATCCCGCTCTGGTTCGGCGGCAGTTCGGCGGCCGGCATCGAGATGGCGGCCGAACACGTGGACGTCTACCTGACCTGGGGCGAGCCGCCGCACCTGCTCAAGGAGAAGCTGGACCTGGTCCGGGCGCGGGCCGCCGCCCACGGCCGGACCCTGCGGATCGGGCTGCGGCTGCACCTGATCGTCCGCGACACCGAGGACGAGGCCTGGGCGGCTGCCGACCGCCTGCTCGACGTCACCAGTGAGGCCACGTACGCCCGCCAACTGGGCGGCGCCAAGGGGGAGGACGGGGTCGGCTGGCAGCGGCAGTTCCGCCAGCACGGGGGCAAGGTGCCCGCACGGGCCCGGGAGCTGGAGGCCTACCCGAACCTCTGGCCGGGAATGAGCCTGTTCCGCCCCGGCCCCGGTACGGCGGTGGTCGGCTCGACGGCCCAGGTGGTGGAGCGGTTGCAGGAGTTCGAGTCGCTGGGCGTCGACACCTTCATCCTCTCCGGCAACCCTCTGCTGGAGGAAGCCCACCGGGTTGCAGAAACGGTTCTGCCCGCCCTGGGCATCCGCCGCTGAGGGCTGAGGGCTGAGGGCTGAGGGCTGAGGGCTGGCGCGTTGCCGTCGGCAACCGACAGATGTCAGCGAACGACTAACAGATGACAACTGACAGCTGACAGATAATGAAATCTGTCAGCTGTCAGTTGTTCACCGCCCCGTCCCGTCTCCTCCCCGCTCAGTGGCTGAGCCGGTCGATCTCCGCCAGTTCCTCCGCGGTCAGCGGACCGCCCGCGAGCGCGTCGATGTTCTGGTCCAGCTGGGCGACGCTGCTCGCCCCGATGATCACCGAGACCACCCGCGGGTCCCGCAGCACCCAGCACAGCGCGAGCTGGGCCAGCGTCTGCCCACGCCGCTCGGCGACCTTGTTGAGCGCCCGCAGCTGCTCCAGCTTCGGTCCGCTGAGCGCCTCCTCGGTCAGGAACCGCCCGACGGACATCCGCGAGCCGGCCGGCACCTCGCCCGACAGGTAGCGGTCCGTCAGCAGCCCTTGGGCGAGCGGCGAGTAGGCGATGAGGCTGGTCTGGGTCTCGCCCACCGCGTCCAGCACGCCCTCCTCCACGTACCGGTTGAGGATCGAGTACGCCGACTGGTTCAGCAGCACCGGCGTGCCCAGCTCGCGCAGGATCGCCACCGCCTCCCGGTGCTGCTCCGCCGGGTAGTTGGAGATCGCCGCGTACAGCGCCTTGCCCGAGCGCACCGCGCTGTCCAGCGCGCCCATCGTCTCCTCGAGCGGGGTGTCCGGGTCGTAGCGGTGGGAGTAGAAGACGTCGACGTAGTCCAGCCCCATCCGGCCCAGCGACTGGTCCAGGCTGGCCAGCAGGTACTTGCGGCTGCCGCCGTTGCCGTACGGGCCGGGCCACATGTCCCAGCCGGCCTTGCTGGCGATGAACAGCTCGTCGCGGTACGGGCGGAAGTCCTGGGCGAACAGGTAGCCGAAGTTGCGCTCGGCGCTGCCGTACGGCGGGCCGTAGTTGTTCGCGAGGTCGAAGTGGGTGATCCCCCGGTCGAAGGCGCGGCGCAGCACCGCCCGCTGGACCTCCAGCGGTTGGGCGTCACCGAAGTTGTGCCAGAGGCCGAGCGAGACGGCCGGCAGCTGAACGCCGCTGCGGCCGGCCTTGCGGTAGGTCATCGAGGCATAGCGGTCATCCGCGGCGAGGTAGCTCATGCCGGACATCTTGCCAGCCGTCGCGGATGGATCAAGCCCTTGCCCCGATTCTGACCGGTGCTTATGCTCGCGGAGGATCGTACGCGTGCGAGGCGAAGGGGGGAGTCGCGATGACCGTCCAGGCTGTGACGCCAACCCCAACCGCGACCGCGGCCGCGGCCGTGTTCGCGGCCGCAGCCGCGACCGCCACCGCCCGCTGTTGTCGTCGCCGCCGCCGCACCTCGCGCTGACGCCGCCCCAGAGCCGCTCCGCCGCGATCCCCTCCCGGTGCCGCCCGCGTGAGCACAGCCCGTACCGGGGCGTTCCGCGCGGGCCGCCGTCCCTCCTCGGCAGCCGTGCCCGCGCCTCGGGCCAGGGCGCCGTGCCGAGGCCCCATCGAGCGCCCCCAAGGAGCCCACCGTGCGGTTCACCGTCTCGTCCCTCGTCGCCAACGGGCCCGATCCCGTGACCGGCGTCCAACGCACCCCGCAGGAGAAGCTGCGGAACGTCATCGACCAGGCGGTCGTGGCCGAACAACTCGGCTACGACGGTTACGGCGTGGGGGAGCGGCACGGTGAACCGTTCCTCTCTCCGGCGCCGCCGGTGCTGCTCAGCGCGATAGCGGCCCGCACCTCCACCATCCGGCTGTTCACCACGGTGACGGTGCTGAGCATCCTGGATCCGGTCCGGGTCGCCGAGGACTACGCGATGCTCGACCAGCTCTCCGGCGGCAGGGTCGAGTTGATCATCGGCAAGGGCAACGACCCGCGCCACTTCGACCTGTTCGGCCTGCCCGAGGAGCGCCAGTGGGACGCGCTCGCCGAGAACTACGGCCTGCTGCGCCGGCTCTGGCGCGAGGAGAGGGTGACTTGGGAGGGCGCGACTCGCCCGCCGCTCAAGGACGCGGCCGTCTCGCCGCGCCCGTTGCAGGACCCGATCCCGGTGTGGCACGGCAGCGCGACCAGCACCCAGTCCACCGACCTGGCGGCCCGCTACGGCGACCCGCTCTTCTCCGCCAACTCCTTCCATCCACTGGCCAAGTACCGGTCCCTGGTGGAGCACTACCGCGAGCGCTGGGCGCACTACGGGCGCGATCCGAGGGACGCCCGGGTGGGCGCGAGCTTCGGCGGGCTGTACGTCGCGAAGCGCTCGCAGGACGCGGTCGAGGGCTTCCGTCCGTACTGGGACGCGATGTTCAGCTCGGCGGCCGGCCGGCACAACAAGTCGCCGTTCACCTCGCTGGAGGACGCGTTGGAGCACGGTTCGGCCCTGGTCGGGAGCCCGCAGCAGGTGATCGAGAAGATCCACCGCTATCACGAGGCCTTCGGCAACGAGGTGGTCGGGATCGGAGTCGACGCCTTGACGGAGGGGGCGCAGCGGGAGCAGTTGGAGCTGTTCGCGGCCGAGGTCGCCCCGGTGGTCAGGCGCGAGCTTCCGTGAGCGCCCGCCCGACGTGACGCGCGCCACCGGCCGCGGTGGAGTGCCGCAGGGCGGGGCGGGGGAGACGAGCGGGCGAGGGCCGTGGCCGCCGGGGGGCGGCGCACGGCCCTCGGTCGTCTCCCGGCGCGGATCCGCCCGCCCGACCGGCGGCCGTGGTCGAACCGGGGAAACCCCTGAACCCCTGGCCTTCTGTACCTACTGGTATGTACAGTGATCCACATGACCACCCAGGACCGCCTCATCGAGAGCACCCAGGTACTCCTCTGGGAGCGCGGCTACGTCGGCACCAGTCCCAAGGCCATCCAGCAGCACGCCGGTGTCGGCCAGGGCAGCATGTACCACCACTTCACCGGCAAACCCGACCTCGCCGCCGCCGCCCTGCGCCGCAGCGCCGAACAGATGCGGGGAATCGCCGCGGCCGACCTGTCCGCCCCCGGCAGCGCGTACGACCGCATCGCCGCCTACCTGCACCGCGACCGCGACGTGCTGCGCGGCTGCCGGATCGGCCGGATGGCCCAGGACCCGGACGTCATCGCCGACCCCGAACTGCGCGCCCCCGTCGAGGAGACCTTCGACTGGCTGCGCACCCGGATCGCCGAGCTGGTGGCCGAGGGCCAGGCCGCCGGCGAACTCGTCCCCGGCGTCGACCCGGTCGACACCGCCGCCGCCGTGGTCGCCGTCGTCCAGGGCGGCTACGTCCTGGCCCGGGCGGCCGGCCGTGCCGAGCCCTTCGAGCGAGCCGTGCGCGGCGCCCTCGGCCTGCTCGCCGCCCAGCGCACGGCCTGACCCGCGCCGCACACGGCTGAGTGGCCGAATGGCCGAATGGCCGCGCGGCCGAGGGCCGAGTGGCCCCACGCGACGATCAGACCGAGGAGACCCACCGTGCACGCCATGCAGTACGAGATCACCCTCCCCGCCGACTACGACATGGGGATCATCCGCAAGCGCGTCGCCGACAAGGGCCATCTGCTCGACGCGTACCCGGGGCTCGGGCTCAAGGCGTACCTGGTCCGTGAGCGCGGTCGCGACGGGTCGCCCGTCAACCAGTACGCGCCGTTCTACCTCTGGCGCACTGCCGAGGGCATGAACAGCTTCCTCTGGGGCCCGGGCTTCCGCGGCCTGAGCGCCGACTTCGGCCGCCCGGCCGTCCGGCACTGGCTCGGCGCCGGTCTGACCCACGGCGCCGCGCCGGACGCTCCGGCGAACGCGAATGCGAACGCGACGGCGACCGCGAATGCGACGGCGAATGCGACGGCGACCGCGAATGCGACGGCGACCGCGAATGCGACGGGTACCGCGAACGCGACCACGGCCACTCGTCACACCGTCCGGCTCCCCGAGTCCGTCGATCCCGCCGAGGCGGTCGAGCAGGCCCTCGCCGAGTTCCCCGTGCACCCCGCCCTGCACACCGCCGCCGTCGCGGTGGACCCGAGCCGCTGGGAGCTGGTCCGCTTCGCCCTCTGGCGCGGCCCGGCCCCGGACGAGGCACCGGGCATCCGCTACCAGGTGCTGCACCTGTCCCGTCCCGAACTCGACCGGCTGCCCAGCGGCCGACACTGGTGAAAGGTTTCGCCGCTCCCATGACCGCTTCCGCGAGCGCCCCCGTCACTCCCGTCACCCCCGCGACCGCCCCCGCCGGCCCGGCCCCCGCCCCGATCACACCGGCCGACCTGACCCCCGCGCCGCTGGACCGCGGGGCCGGCTACGCCCTCCTCGCCGATCTCGCCGGACCGGTCGCCGCCGCGACCCTCGGCGGCCTGGACAGCCTCGCGCCCGGCTTCCCCGACTGGATCGTCACCAGCCTCTTCGGCGGCACCTACCAGCGCCCCGGCCTCGCCCTGCGCGATCGGCAGGTGGCCAACCTGGCCGCGCTCACCGCCCTCGGCGGCGTGGAGCCGCAACTCGCCGACCACGTCCGCAACAGTCTGCGGATCGGCATGACCAGGGAGGAGATCACCGAGGTCATCGTCCACCTCGCCCCCTACGTCGGCGTGCCCAAGGCCCTGGCCGGCTTGCGTGTCGCCACCTCCACCTTCACCGAGGCGCCCCCGACCGCTGCACACCCGGCCGCCGCAGCCCCGACCGCTGCACACCCGGCCGCCGCAGCCCCGGCCGCCGCAGACCCGACCAAGGCATCCCCGGCCGCCGCAGACCCGGTCCAGGCGTCGCCGACCGAGGCGGACCGGGCATGACCCCCACCATCCGCACCGTCCTCGGCGACCTCGACCCCGCCGAACTCGGCGTCACCGACTCCCACGACCACCTCTTCATCCGCAGCCCGCTGCTCCCCGGCGAGGAACTGGACGACCCGACCGCCGCCGAGGGTGCTCTGCGCGCCTTTGCGGCGGCCGGCGGACGGTCGTTCGTCCAGTGGACCCCGTACGGCATGGGCCGTCGCGCGGGCTCCCTCGCCGAGCTCTCCCGTGCGACGGGAGTCCACGTCGTCGCTGCCACCGGCCTGCACCAGGCGGCCCACTACGACCCGGACGCCCTCCCCGCCCTGTACGACGGGCTCGCCGAACGCTTCACCGCCGACCTCACCACCGGACTGACGATCGAACCGGCCACTGAACCGGCCACTGAACCGGCCACCGGACCGGCCACCGGACCGCTCGCAGACCCCGCAGACCCCGCAGCCCCCGAGACCGTCCGGGCGGGCCTGATCAAGGTCGCCTGCGACGCCGGGACCACCACGGCACACACCCGCCGGGTGATGGCCGCGGCCGCCGACGCGCATCATGCCACCGGTGCCCCGATCGCCGTTCACCTCGAACCCCGCGCCCACCCGCACGTCGTACTGAACTGGCTGCACGCTCGACACGGCGTCCCACCCGACCGGATCGTCCTCGGCCACCTCACCCGGCTGCCCGATGTGCGGGTGCACCACGAACTCGCCGCAGAAGGCGTCTACTTCGCGCTGGACAGCCCATCCCGGGCCGGCCACCCGGCCGACCACCAGGCCTTCGACGTCATCGCCGACCTCGTCGAGGCCGGCCACGCCTCCCGACTCCTCCTCGGCGCCGACACCACCACCCGCACCGCCCGCCGGGCCGATGGCCCGACCCGGCTGCTCACCGACCTCGCCCCACGGCTCGCCCGCACCTTCGGCCCCGAACTGCCCGGTCTCCTCCTCACTGCCAACCCGGCCGCCGCCTTCGCGACCGACTGGCGCAGGCCCTGAACCAGCCCCACCCCCACCCTGACCTCGCCCCCGGTCGCAGGCCGACCGCGGGCCTCCGGCGAAGGCTCGTCGCCCACGCCCTACCGTGACGGTCATGGTGACCCTGCGCATCCTCACGACCGACGACTGGCCGCTCTGGCGCGACCTACGCCTCGCCGCCCTCTCCGATGCGCCGCACGCCTTCAAGGCCCGCCTCGCGGACTGGCACCACGGGGGCGAGGAGCGGTGGCGCGCCCGGCTGCACCGTCCGGGCGCCCACCACGTCGCGGCGCTGCTGGACGGTCCGGACGGTCCGGACGCCATCCCCGTCGGCCTGGCGGACGGCGTCCCCGGAGCCGACGGCGTACGGGAGTTGCGCTCGGTGTGGGTCGGACCGCGGGCGCGCGGCAGGGGCGTCGCCGACCGCCTGCTGGAGGAGGTCGAGCGCTGGGCCCGAGCATCCGGCGGCAGCACGCTGCGCCTCGCGGTGATCCCCGGCAACGAGTCCGCGATCGCGCTCTACCGCCGGCACGGTTTCACCGCACTCGCCGAGCCGGGTGCGCCGCTCGTCGACGGGGTCACTCGGGAGCTCGTGATGGCGAAGCCGCTGCGCTGACGGTGGCGGCTGACGGCCGTCCGTCCGCGACGCGACAGCGGGGCCCGCGCCACCGGGGGAGTGGCGCGGGCCCCGCTGTCGTGCTGCCGTCCGGCGGGTCACATGTGGGTGCCGCCGTCGATGCGGAGCTCGGTGCCGGTGACGAACGCGCCGTCGTCGGAGGCCAGCATCGCGATCACGCCGGCCACCGTCTCCGGGCCCGCGAAGCCCTGGCCGAGGGCCGGGGCGAGCTTGGCGAGCAGGCTGAGGTCGGCGTCGGCGGGCAGGCCCGGGTTGTGGGTCATGCCGCTGTCGATGCTGCCCGGCGCGACGCAGACCGCGCGCAGGCCCTGCTTCGAGTACTCCGAGGCGATGGCGTGGGTGAAGGACTGGATGCCGCCCTTGGTCGCGGCGTACGCGGCCATGTAGGGGTGGGCGAAGCTCGCCGAGGTGGAGCTGAAGTTGACCACCACGCCCCTGCCGCCCGCGAGCAGCGCGGGGAGCGCCTCGCGGGTCATCAGGAAGGTGCCGGTCAGGTTGACCGCGAGGAGCTTGTTCCAGAACTCCAGGCTGGTCTCGTGGGTGTGCGAGGAGCGGAGGATGCCGGCCGCGTTGACCAGGACGTCCAGCCCGCCGAGGTCCGCGATCGCGGCCGCGACGCCGGTGACGACGGCTGCTTCGTCCGAGATGTCCAGGACCTGGATGGCCAGGCGGTCCGCGCTGCCGTCGGCGGTCGCGCGGTCCAGGGTCTCCTTCAGACCGTCCTCGTTGACGTCGACGGCGACGACCTTCCCGCCCTCGGCGAGGATCCGGTGCACGGTCGCCTGGCCGATGCCAGAGCCGCCGCCGGTGATCAGGACGTTCCGTCCGCTGAAGCGCTCCATGGTGGTACTCCGTTCGTTCGTGGTCGCTTGACCTCAGGAGGCACGGTACGCCTAAGTGGCATAACGTGCCAATAAGTCATCTGGGTGCCACCTCGGCGTGCCGCGCCACAGTGGCACCGGCCCGCGTACGCTGGCCCTGTGACCGGACGCCCCACCCTGAACCAGCGCCGCCGCGACGCCACCCGGCTGGACATCGCCCGCACCGCCGCCGCGCTCTTCGCCGAGCGCGGGGCCGAGGCGACCACCGCCGAGGAGATCGCCCTCGCGGCGGGCATCTCGCTGCGCACCTTCTACCGGTACTTCTCCGTCAAGGAGGACGCCGTCGCCCCGCTACTGGCGGCCGGTGGGCGCCGCTGGGTCGACCAGCTCGCCGAGGCCCCGGCCGACCTGCCGGTGAGCGAGGCGCTGGAGCGCTCGGCGGTCGCCTCGCTGACCCCGCCCGACGGCGAGGCGGTCGAAGCGATGGAGTGGACCCGAAGCCTGCTGCGCGACCCACGCCTCGACGGCACGTGGCAGCGCGTCCACGCCGACTCCGAGGAGCGGCTGCGGACGGTCCTCGCGGCGCGCTGTCCGGGCGGCACCGACCCGCTGGAGATCCGGCTGGCCGCCGCCGCGGCGACCGCCGCGATCCGGGTCGCGCTTGAGGAGTGGGCCGCCTCGGACGCCCCCGCCGCCGGCCCGGGCTCCCCGCGGGAGCTCGGCGCGCGCTGCATGCGCGAACTCACGGCCGGGCTGCGGCTCTACGGTCGGGAGGGCTGAGCCCCGCCCGGCCGCGAACAAGTAACGGGTAACAGATGACAGCTGACAGATTTCGTTATCTGTTATCTGTTATCTGTTATCTGTCGGCTGTCATCTGTCACCCGTTCCCGCTTCCCGGCCCCGTTAGGGTGGGTGATCGCGCGCCCCGGTGGGGGAACCGGGGTGATCACCTCGGATGTCCTGGACGGAGGGGGCGGGGAGTTCGAGGCGTGGGAGCAAGTAGGACATGGGTCTGACGAGCCACAAGGTATTGGCGCTGACCGTATTGATCGCCGTCGTGATGACGGCCGGCACGGTCTGGCTGTGGCCAAGACTCGCCAAGCAGACCTGGCAGGCAGTGCTCGGCCGGATCGGCGCGCTGCTCGCCACCCAGCTCGCGGTGCTCGCCGCGCTCGGCCTGGTGGCGAACAACTACTTCGCCTTCTACAGCAGTTGGGACGACCTGCTGGGCATCGGTGACACCGGCCCAGTGGTGATCCACAACAAGGCGGACGCGTCCGGTCGACTGCTCGTGGAGACGATCGGCCACGCCTCCGTCAAGGGCGGCGGCGCGATGGGCCGCGAGCCCAGCCAGTCCGGCGAGATCCGCAAGGTGCGGATCGACGGCGCGGCCAGCCGGCTGTCCACCGAGGGGTACGTCTACCTGCCGCCGCAGTACTTCCAGCCGGAGTACGCGCAGAGGCAGTTCCCGGCGGTGATCGTCAGCACCGGCTTCCCCGGGATCGCCGAGAACCTGATCACCCGGTTCAACTACCCGGGCGCAGCACTCAAGTTGCTCCAGGACGGCAAGATGCAGCCGACGGTCATGGTCCTGATGCGCCCCTCGCCGGCCCTGCCGCAGGACACCGAGTGCGAGGACATCCCGGGCGGCGCGCAGTCCGACACGTACTTCACCAAGGACGTCCCCTCAGCGATCCAGGCGAGCTTCCGGGTTTCGTCCGACCCGCAGGCCTGGGCCTTCATGGGCAACTCGACCGGCGGCTACTGCGCCCTCAAGTTGGCCATGCGCCACCCGGACGTCTTCCCGACCGCCGTCGCGCTCTCCGCCTACTACGACGCCGCCGACGACCCGACCACGGGTGACCTGTTCGGCGGCAGCAAGCAGCGCCGCGACGAGGCCAACCTGATGTGGCGGTTGAAGAACCTGCCGCAGCCCAAGGTGTCCGTGCTGCTGGCCGGCACCAAGAAGGGCGACGGCGACTACCGGCACGACACCGAGGCCTTCGTCGACGCGGCGCAGTCCCCGATGAAGGTCTCCTACAGCATGCTGGAGAACGGCGGTCACAACTTCGAGACCTGGAGCGCGCTGCTGCCGTCCTCGCTGGAGTGGCTGTCCCAGCACCTCAAGGTCCCGAACCAGGCCGCCTGAGCAGGTCGCTTGGGCGGACCGCCCGCTGAGGCCGCCCGAGTAAGCGGCCCGAGCGGGCGGCCTGAGCAAGCGGCCCGGGCAAGCGGCCCGGGCAGGCCGGCGGACAGCGCCCGGGGCGCGGGAGCGGCGAGGCTCAGGCCACCCGCTCCAGCGTCCCGGTGTGGAGCTCTCCGACCCGGCCGCCCTCGCCCTCGTACGTCCAGAAGGCGCGCACCGTCAGCCGGCCGAGGTCCATCACGTGGCTGACGGTGATCCCGCTCTCCTCCGTCCAGCTGATGAAGTAGATCTCCGGCGCCACCTCGGCGACGTGCAGCCGCACGTCCTCCCACTGGCCCGCCGACTCGCCGAGGCCCTCCCAGCGCAGCCGCCTGCCGTCGGCCGAGTACGTGTTGCGGAAGGCCGCGCCGTTGTCGGCCCGGAAGAGGTAGGTGCGGCCGGCGAAGGCGGGCAGGGGCGCGGTCATGGTGGGGCGGTACCTCGTTCCTGTGGAGCCGTGCACGGCGGTCTTGTGCACTGCGGAAGATGTCGGAGCTCCAATTTATCCGACTCGGTGAGCCGGGTGGGCGCATCCGTGGGCGGTGCGCCACGGCACCGGCCGCCACCGCGCAGGCCTGTGGGGTGTGCGACCGGCACCTGGGCGCCCGCCGACGGCCGGTCCTACCGTCCACCCCCATGAGACGCACCCCCACCGCCGTCAGACGCACCCCCACCGCGTTGTCCGCCCTCCTGCTCGCCCTCGGCGCCCTCGGCCCCTCGGCACCCTCGGCGTTCCCGGCCTCTCGGCGCCCCCCGCCCCTCGGCGCCCTTGATCCCTTCGAGGCCGCCGATCCGTCCCAACTGATCCACCACGCAGCGTCGTTGATCGACACCACTGTGAGCTGTGCGACAACCGGCCCGACCAGGTTGTCCGTTCACGGACGGTCTGCCTAGCCTGCAACCGTCGTCCGCCCTCGCGGACCCCCGCCGCCGGGACGCCGAGTCCTGTCCACCCGCCGGCCGGCAACCGAGCACCACAGCGGACGGGAGCGGGGGAACCAAGGTCAGCGCCCGGCCCGTACGCTCCCGCGTGCGGGCCGTGGCTAGGGGTGAAGCCGCTCCCACAAGCGGCCGGGCTTACCTCAGCCCGAATCCGACAGCTCACCTCGCAGGCGTCGCAGAGGACACTTCCATGCATCAGCCTGCCCGGCGCCGCGCGCCGCGCCACGCCCGTCCCTCCCACCGGGGCCGCAACGCCGCCCTCGCCGCCACCGGAGCACTCGCGATCACCGGCGCCGGACTGTTCGGCCTGCCGGCCGTCTCCGGCGCCCAGGCCGCCACCGCGCCGACCGTCACCCAGGACCGGCTCGCCCCGGCGACCATGGTCGCCAACAAGGCCACCACCGCCTCGCTGACCCTCCACTCCTCGGCCTGCTTCACCGCGAAGACCGTCGGCGTGGGCGTCCGCAACGCGGCCGGTGCGAACCTCGACTTCCCCGGCAACGCCTCCAACGTGCAGATCTGCCCGAGCGGCCTGTCCTTCACCAGCGGCGCGCGTGCTCTGCCGGCCGGGACGTACACCCAGTTCGGCTTCTGGCAGGACCTCGGCGGGGCTTGGCACAACCTGCCCTCGCAGCAACTGGTGGTCTCCAACACCCCGACCCCGACCCCGACCCCGACCCCGGCCCCGACGCCGACGCCGACCGCGACCCCCACCACGACTCCGGCACCGAAGCCGACCCCCACCGCCACTCCCACCCCGACGGCGACCGCCACTCCCGCCCCGAAGCCGACCCCGACGAGCAGCCCGAGCGCCACGGCCAGCCCGTCGCCGAGCACCCCCGCCTCCCCGGTCGCCGGCAAGTCGCTGACCTGGTCCGACGAGTTCAACAGCCCGATCAGCTGGGGCTCGCGCTGGGTCGGCGACAAGAGCACCGCGTACAAGTACGGCAACCACAACCCGGACGACAACAAGCTCGACCTGCTGAACAAGAACAACGTCAGCGTCGCGAACGGGGTCGCCACCTTCACCGCCGCGCCCGGCACCACCACGCTGGAGAACGGCAAGCAGGCCTGGAACACCGGCTTCCTGACCACCGAGGGCTCCAGCGAGGGTTTCCAGGTCAAGACCGGCGACTACGCCGAGACCCGGGTCAAGCTGCCGTCCGGCTCCGGGGCCTGGCCCGCCTTCTGGACCTGGAAGAACGGCAACGGGGAGGTCGACTCCTTCGAGTACCACCCCGACAACCCGAACCTGCTGGAGCTGACCAACCACGTCAACCCCGGCGACCCCAAGTACTACACCGACGCGAGCGCCATCGCGAAGGACCAGTGGGTGACCATCGGCACCTACTACGGCGCCACCTCGGTGGACTGGTACGTCAACGGCGTCAAGGTGTTCTCGGACGGCAAGGGCGTCGGCGCCAACTGGTCGGCGTACCTGATCCTCAACCTGTCGGTCGGCGCGGGGAAGTACCACCCGGCGCCGCAGGGCACCGCCCCGATCACCTTCGCCGCCGACTACGTCCGCGTGTACCGGTAGAGCCTCTTCGGGCCTTCCGGGTCAGAAACCGGCAGCCGTCTCGACCACCGTGGTGGCGAACGGCTGCCGGTTGTTCCCCTCGTCCGGGTCGTCCACGTCGCGCACCGCGACCGAGCCTCCGGTGAGCGTGCCGATCCGCAGGTCCGGGGCCAGGCGCACCGGCACCAGCGCGGTCGCGCTGCGCAGCGGGGGCAGTCCGGGCGGGAAGGCGCAGCGCACCTGGCGGCCGTTGTGCCGCACCTCGCACTCCGCCGGGAAGTACGGGCCCTCCGGGGAGACCCCGGGCGGCAGCGTCACCAGCACGGTGAACGGTGTGGTGGTGGTGTCGGGGCCGCGGTTGGCGATGAAGGCGTGGACGGTGGTGGTGCCGCCCGGCGGCGCCGGGTCCGGGTCGAGCCGGATCACCTCCAGATCGGAGCGGGACGCCGTGGGGGCCGCCGCCACCTCCACCGCCGGCCGGGGATCGGGCCGCCGCAGCGCCCAGGACGGGCCGGCGGCCAGCGTCGCCACCGCGCAGCCCGCTGCCACGGCCGCGAGGAAGCCGGCCCCGCCGAACCCCGGGCGCGCCGTGTCCCCGCACGCCGCATCCCCGCGCACCCAGCCCCCGGGCCGCTGATTCCCGCGCCCCTGATCCCAGGGCCGCTGATCCCCGAGCCCCTGATTCCCGAGCCCCTGATCCCCGCGCCCAGAACAGCCGCGCCCCGCATCCCTGCGCTCCATCGCCGCTCACCCGTGCCCTTGTTGTCCCGGCCGCCCGTGCCGTCGCGGGCCGCGTCCGCACCAGGGTGGCGGAGCCTCCGCCGGGGGTCCGGTGCAACCCGCCCGGCGTCCGCCCGAACGGGGGAACGCCCGCACGGGAAGTCGACCGGATCGACTTCCCGTTCGAGGAGCGTGCGCTGACGGTGTGTCAGGGGGCGAGGACCTGCCCCAGTCGGTTCGCGATGTGGTGCATCACCGGCACCAGCGAGGACGCGCCGGTCTGCTCCTCCAGGGCCCGGATTCGGGCCTCCGGGCCGGACACCGACAGGGCGGTGGGCGTCGGCGCGCCCGGTACGGCGAGCGCGATGCAGCGGACGCCGATCTCCTGCTCCTGGTCGTCGACCACGTAGCCGCGCTCGCGTGCCTCGGCGAGCTGGTGCAGCAGTTCCTGCGGGTCGGTGACGGTGTACTCGGTGTGCGCGGGCAGCGGGTTGGGGCCGAGGATGGCGCGCGCCTCGTCCTCGGGGAGCTGGGCGAGCAGCGCCTTGCCGACGCCGGTGCAGTGCGGCTGCACCCGTCGGCCGACCTCGGTGAACATCCGCATCGAGCGCCGCGACTGCACCTGCCCGACGTACACCACCTCGCCGCCCTCCAGCACCGCCATGTTGGCGGTCTCGCCGGTGGCCTCCATGAGTTCGGCCAGGTAGGGGCGGGCCCAGCTGCCGAGCAGCCGGCCGGCCGTCTCGCCGAGGCGGATCAGCCGGGGGCCGAGGGTGTAGCGACGTGTGGTGTCCTGGCGCACATAGCCCTGCTGGACGAGGGTACGAACCAGGCGGTGGATGGTCGGCATCGGCAGGCCGGAGCTGGTGGAGAGCTCGCTGAGCGTGGCCACGCCGCCGGAGTCGGCCAGCGCCTCCAGGAGCTGGAAGGCGCGCTCGACGGACTGCACGCCGCCGGTCGCACGGTCCGTGCTCGTCGTCGATGCTGTGTCGGGGGTCGCAACCACCGGCGTTCCCTTCGCTGTCGGGGAGGAGTAGAGTCCCGGCGATCACATCAACAAACCGTTGAAATTCTGTATCGCGGAAACTAGTCTCCACCTTACAGAATCGAACTCGCCGAGGTGGGTTCCGATCAAGGAAGTTCCCGCCGGAGCTCCCTCCGCCAGGCTCAACCGCATAGGAGTGTCCTGCCCATGGCTACAGATCAGGGACCCGTCGGCGCCTCCCCCGCCGCTCCGGTCGTCACTGTCGCCGGTCCGCGCGTCCACCGGGCGGAGGAGGTGCTCACTCCGGAGGCGGTCGCCTTCGTCGTCGGCCTCCATCGCGCTTTCGAAGGGCGCCGACAGGAGCTCCTGGTCAGGCGGAAGGCCCGCCGGGCGGAGATCGCCCGGGCCGGCACGCTGGACTTCCTCCCCGACACCGCCGACGTCCGGGCCGGCGACTGGAAGGTCGCCGAGGCGCCGCGCGCCCTCCAGGACCGCCGGGTCGAGATCACCGGCCCCACCGACCGCAAGATGGTCATCAACGCCCTCAACTCCGGTGCGCGGATCTGGCTCGCCGACTTCGAGGACGCCACCTCCCCGACCTGGGAGAACGTGGTCAGCGGCCAGATCAACCTGATCGACGCCTTCGAGGGCCGGATCGACTTCACCACCCCCGCCGGAAAGGCGTACGCCCTCAAGCCCGCCGCCGAACTCGCCACCGTGGTGGTCCGCCCGCGCGGCTGGCACCTGGACGAGAACCACCTGCTCGTCGACGGCGCCCCGGTCGCCGGAGCCTTCCTCGACTTCGGTCTGTACTTCTTCCACAACGCCGCCCGGCTGCTCGCCAAGGGCGCCGAGGACCCCAACTCCGGCCCGTACTTCTACCTGCCGAAGACCGAGAGCCACCTCGAAGCCCGGCTCTGGAACGACGTGTTCACCCACGCCCAGGCCGCGCTCGGCATCCCGCACGGCACCGTCCGCGCCACCGTGCTGATCGAGACCATCACCGCCGCGTTCGAGATGGACGAGATCCTCTACGAGCTGCGCGACCACGCGGCCGGCCTCAACGCCGGGCGCTGGGACTACCTGTTCTCGATCGTCAAGAACTTCCGCGACGCCGGCGAGCACTACATCCTGCCGGACCGCAACACCGTCACCATGGCCTCGCCGTTCATGGCCGCCTACACCCGCCTGCTGGTGCAGACCTGCCACAGGCGCGGCGCCCACGCGATCGGCGGCATGGCCGCGTTCATCCCCAGCCGCAGGGACCCGGAGGTCAACGCCGCCGCCCTGGAGAAGGTCAAGGCGGACAAGGATCGCGAGGCCGGCAACGGCTTCGACGGCTCCTGGGTCGCCCACCCGGACCTGGTGCCGGTCGCCCGCGCCTCCTTCGACGCGGTGCTCGGCGAGCGCCCCAACCAGAAGGACAACCCCGGGCCGTCCGAGCCGGTCACCGCGGCCCAGTTGCTCGACGTCGCCGGCGCCGGCGGCACCTGCACCCGTGCCGGACTGCACAACGCCGTCCAGGTCGGCATCCGCTACATCGAGGCCTGGCTGCGCGGCCTCGGCGCGGTCGGCATCTTCAACATGATGGAGGACGCCGCCACCGCCGAGATCTCCCGCTCGCAGATCTGGCAGTGGATCCACAACGGCGTCGTCCTGTCCGACACCGGTGAGAAGGCCACCGCCGACCTCGTCCGCGCCCTGGTCGCCGCGGAGTTGGCCGAACTCCTGGCCGAGCTGGGCGAGGACGTGTACGCCGGCGGCCGTTGGCGCGAGGCCGCCCAGCTCTTCGAACAGGTCGCCCTGGCCGAGGAGTTCGCGGACTTCCTGACCCTCCCCGCGCTTCCCCTGCTGGGCTGAGCCCCCAATCCATCCGCCGGCGCCACCGCTGCCGCCTGCCAGGCTGTAGCAGTCCCGCCGGCCCATTACTCCGTTCCGTACGGCGACGATTCCACCCGTCCTCTCGTCGCCGTGCGGAACGGCCTTTTCCCGGTACCCGGTAAGGAGTTCAACCGTGCCCCGCATCTTCTTCAACGGTCAGGCCATGGTCGGCGGACCGTTCCACGCCAAGGTCGCCGACTCGCTGATCGGCCCGGCCCGGACCGCCCCCGGCTACCGCTTCTTCTCGATCGACGACGTCTGCCCGGGCCTGCTCGCCGATCCGGCGGTCGACACCGTGATCGAGGGCGAGCTCTACGACATCACCCTGGAGCACCTGCGCGACGTCATCCTCCCCGGCGAGCCGCGCGAGCTGGAGCTCGGCGTCATCAAGCTCGACGACGGCTCCGCCTGCCTGTCGATGCTGCTCGCCCGTGGCGAGGTGGAGCGGGGGGTGCACCGCGAGATCACCCACCACGGCGGCTGGCGCGCGTACCTCGGCTCGCTCGGGCGTACCGCCTGAGACCGGACGCGTAGCGGCGGACGGATAACAGCAGACGGATCACAGCGAACAGATAACAGATGACAACTTTCGTCATCTGTTATCTGTTCGCTGTGATCTGTTACTTGTCACTTGTCATCCGTCCCCCGGAGTCCGTCCCCCGGAGTCCGTCCCCCGGAACCCGTTCCCCCGAGCCCGAGCCCCCACCCCACCCCCGGGCACGCCGCAGCCCCGGACCCTCGCCGTGGGTCCGGGGCTGCGGTCCGCGTGCCGGCCGGGAAGGCCGGGTTGCGGAGTCCGGGTCACGCGCCGTCCCTGGGCGGCCCGGAGTTCAGGGGTGGAAGGGTGAACAGGCGGAGCGGGGCGTCAGACCGGCCGGGCGGCGAGCTCCTTGGCGGCGCGGGCGCAGGCGCGGGCGATCCGGTCCTCGTTGACGGTGGTCAGCTGGCCCTGCTCGACGACGGCGTTGCCGTTGACGAACAGCGCGGCCAGCGGCGGCAGGGCGCCGAAGGTGAGGGCGGCGACCGGGTCGGCGATGGAGGAGTGCATGACGCCGTCGATCTTCCACAGCGCGAGGTCGGCGAGCTTGCCGACCTCGATCGAGCCGATCTCGTTCTGGCGGCCGAGCACCCGGGCACCGCCCATGGTGCCCAGCCGCAGCGCCTGGCGGCCGGTGAGGGCGGTCGGGGATCCGTGCAGCCGGTTGATCAGCAGGGCATTGCGCAGCTCGGTGCCGAGTTCGCCGGACTCGTTGGAGGCGGTGCCGTCGACGCCGAGACCGACCGGGACGCCGGCCTTGAGCATGTCGGGGACGCGGGCGATCCCGGCGGCCAGCCGGGCGTTGGAGGACGGGCAGTGGGCCACGCCGGTGCCGGTCTCGGCGAACTTGGCGATGTCGGAGTCGTTCATGTGGACGCAGTGCGCCATCCAGACGTCCTCGCCGAGCCAGCCGACGGACTCGAAGTAGTCGGTCGGGCCCATTCCGAACAGTTCCTTGCAGAACTGTTCCTCCTCGGCGGTCTCCGAGCCGTGGGTGTGCAGCCGGACGCCCTTGCGGCGGGCGAGTTCGGCGGACTGGCGGAGCAGGTCGGTGGAGACCGAGAACGGCGAGCAGGGCGCGATGGCGACGTGCAGCATCGAGCCGAAGGAGGAGTCGTGGTACGTGTCCACCGCGGCCTCGGAGGCGGTGAGGATGTCGTCGAGCTCCTCGACCGCGTGGTCCGGCGGGAGGCCGCCGTCCTTCTTGCTGCGGTCCATGGAGCCGCGCAGCGCGGTGAACCGCAGGCCGAGTTCCCGGACGGCCTCGATGGAGGCGCCGAGGACATCGCCGCCGTCCTGGGGGAAGACGTAGTGGTGGTCGGAGGCGGTGGTGCAGCCGGACTTGAGCAGGGCTGCGGCGGAGCCCTGGCTGGCGGCGTGGACGAGCTTCTCGTCGATCCGGGCCCAGGTCGGGTAGAGGGCGACGAGCCAGTCGAAGAGGATGTCGTCCTGGGCGAGGCCGCGGGTGATCCACTGGTAGAAGTGGTGGTGGGTGTTGACCAGGCCGGGGGTGACCAGGTGGCCCTCGCCGTTGATCCGGCGCACCACGTTGTCCAGCCACTGCGGGGCGGGTCCGTCGCCGACCGACTCGATCGTGTTGCCGAGGATGACCACGTGTCCGCGGGCGTACTCGGTGTCGTCGGTGTCGACGGTGGCGATCGCGACGTTCTCGATGACGATCCGCTGGTCGGCGGGTGGGGGCTGGACTGCCATGGTGTCACTCCTATGGGGGAGGGCCGGGAGGAGCGTGCGCCGCACGGCACGCACCCCTCCCGGGCCGGTCAGGACGGTGTCGCCGTCGGCACCGTCGCGCCGGAGGTCCGGCCGGATCTGGTCCGGCGGGCGGCTCCGACGTGGTGGAAGAGCAGGTTGAGCAGGACGGCCATCACGCAGCCGACCGAGATCCCGGAGTGCATCAGGGTCCGGACGGCCTCCGGGAAGGAGTCGTAGAAGGTCGGCACCGCGATGGGGACGATGCCGACGCCGAGCGACACGGACACCAGGAGGGTGTTCGAGCTGGACTCCATGCCGGCCTCCGCGAGGGTGCGGATGCCGCTCGCCGCGACGGTGCCGAAGAGCACGATCCCGGCGCCGCCCAGGACGGGCTGCGGTACCAGGGAGACGACCGACCCGAGCACGGGGAAGAGCCCGAGCAGGATCAGGATGCCGCCGCCGGCCGCGACCACGAAGCGACTGCGGATCTTCGTCAGCGCCACCAGCCCGATGTTCTGGGCGAAGGCGCTGGCGGCGAAGCCGTTGAAGACGGGGCTGAGCGCGGTGGCCAGTCCGTCGGCCCGCAGGCCGGCGGCGAGCGTGGGTTCGTCGGCCTCGCGCTCGACGATCTTGCCCAGGGCGAGCATGTCGGCGGTGGACTCGGTCATGGCGACCACCATGACGATGCACATCGAGACGATCGCGGCGACGTCGAAGAGGGGCGCGCCGAAGTGGAACGGGGAGGGGAGCGCGAAGACCTTCGCGTCCTTGACCGCGCCGAAGTCGGCCAGGCCCAGCGGGAGGGCGATCAGGGTGCCGAACGCCAAGCCGATGAGCAACGAGAGCTGCTGCCAGAAGCCGCGCAGCAGCCGGTTGCAGAGCACCACCGCGACGAGGGTGATCGCGGCGAGCCCGACGGCCCGCATGGAGCCGTATCCGGGGGCGCCCGGCGAGCCGCCGCGCGCCCAGTTGACCGCCACCGGGAGCAGGGACACCCCGATGAGGGTGATCACGGTGCCCTGGACGACCGGGGGGAAGAACCGGATGAGCTTGCAGAAGTACGGTGCCGCGAGGAAGCACAGGATCCCCGCGACGATCACCGCTCCGAAGATCACCGGGAGGGCGTCCTTCGGTCCCCCCGTTCTGTCGATGGAGCCCTTGGCTATGGCGATCATGGGCGCGACTCCCGCGAAGGAGACGCCGTTGACGAACGGCAGTCGCGCGCCGATCTTCCAGATGCCGAGGGTCTGGAGCAGGGTGGCCAGTCCGGCGGTGAACAGGCTGGCCGATATGAGCAGGGCGAGTTCGGCGGGGGAGAGCCCGACGCCGGCGCCGACGATGAGCGGGGGTGCGACGACTCCCGCGTACATCGCGGCGACGTGCTGGAGTCCGGTGGAGAAGAGCTTCACCGGGGGCAGCAACTCGTCCACGGGGTGGGTCCCGGGCCCGGACGGCTCACCGGGGAGGTGGGCCGACGCGCCGTCCGGGCCGGGGGTTCTTGCCGGGGTGGAACCGCCGTCGTTACTGCTGGTGTTGCTGGGTGCCATGTCGAGCCCCTCTTGTGCCCGTGACTCCCGGCGCGCCCGCGGCGCTGGAGGTGCCCCGAGGGCGGGACGGCGGTGCAGGAGTCCCTCGGGACGCTTCTCCAGTGCCCCGGGCCGGCCGCCGCGGGGCGGGCACGAACTCCGGTGGGTGGGGGTGGAGAAATTGGTGGAACGGGTGATGCTGGTGGGGCGGATGGTGCGGGTACTGCTGCCCGCCCGGACGCGGCCGGCGTTTGGGGGCCGGAGGGTGCGGCGATTCCGGGCGGTGTCCATGGGGATGGGGGGGTCAGGCGACGGGGATGACCGGGATGACGCCCTCGCGGTGCACGGTGCCCTCGATGAGGCCGTACATCCGGTCGGCGGCGTAGTAGACCTCGTTGTCGTTCTTGAGGCCGAAGGGCTCCAGGTCGACGAGGAAGTGGTGCTTGTTGGGCAGCTCCAGGCGGACTTCGTCCACCTCGGCGCGGTTGTTGAGGACCCGGGTGCCCATCGAGTGCAGGGTCTGCTGCAGCGAGTAGGAGTAGGTCTCGGCGAAGGCCTCCAGCAGGTGCCGCCGCACGTGGGTGTAGGAGCGGTTCCAGTTGGGCTGGGCCTCGCCGTCCCGGCCGTCGTAGCCGTACTTCCAGCGGGCGGTGACCTGGGTGGCGAGGATGCGGTCGTACGCCTCCTGCAGGGTGGTGTACCTGTCCTTGATGTAGCCCCAGAACTCCGAGTTGGTGGAGTTCATGACGATGAGGTCCTTGAGGCCGGAGACGACCTGGACGGTCTCGCCGTCGTAGACGATCTCGGTGGTGCGGGTCTCCTGGCCGTTGCGGACGAAGGAGTGGCCGACCTCCTCCGAGCCGATGAAGCGGGCCGAGTTGTCCGGCGTCCTGATCCGGTCCCAGACGTACTCCTCGATCCGGATCCGGGCGCTGTGTACGACGCCGCGCTCGGTGTCGTCGACGAAGTGGCGGGCCAGGATGATGCCGAAGGCCTCGGCCGACTCGATCCCGTGCTCCTTGGCGAAGGCGTACACGGTGTTCTTGGTGGTGTCGGTGGGCAGGCAGTTGGTGTTCGACCCGGTGAGGTGGACGTCCTCGAACTCGCCCCGGAGGGAGACCGAGACGTTCAGGTCCTTGATCTCGTGCCGGGTGGAGTCGCGGTAGACCCGCACGATGCGGTTCTCCGCCTTGCCGTACTGGTTCTGACCGAGCACGTGGGCCATGACGTGGCTCCTAGAGCTTCCAGGTCGGTCTACTAGCTTCCGCGGTAGACCGAGTATCCGAACGGGTTGAGCAGCAGCGGCACGTGGTAGTGGTGCTGCGCGGGCGCGACCGTGAAGACGATCGAGACCTCGGGGAAGAACGGCGGCTCCGCGGACTTGAGCGCGTAGTAGGCGCGGGTGTCGAAGAGCAGCCGGACGACCGAGCCCGCCTCCACGGCCGGCAGGTCCTTGGCCCGGCCGTCGGAGTCCGTGGCGGAGGTGCCGAGCACCTGCCAGCCACCCTCGGTGTGCAGTGCGAGCTCGACCGGGACGCCCTCGGCCGGACGGCCGAGGCTGGTGTCGAGCACGTGGGTGGAGATGCCAGTCATGGGTGAAGTGGCCTTACTGATGGCAGAGGTGATCGTTCGTCAACGAATGCTAACGATCCGTCAGGCTTTGTCAGGCTTCGTCGGGCTTCGTCAGGATCCGTCGAGCAGGCGATTGAGCCGGATGTCGTTGATCTTGCGCAGTTCGCCCCGGACGACCTCCGCCTCGGTGGCGGCGTCGTTGGGGTGGCGCTCGCGCAGCGCGGCGAGCATGGTGGCCGCGGTGCGGCCGGTCGCGCAGATCAGGAACACGTGGCCGAACTTGGCCTCGTAGGCGGCGTTGGCCTCGTGCAGTGCGTCGAGGAGGGCCTGGTCCACGCCCTGGATGCCGGCCTGCTCCCGTTCCGAGGCGGCGTCGCCGGTCTTGGGCTCGCCGATCCGGGCGTGGCCGGCCATCGCGTCGTGCAGGTCGGCGACCGTCAGCCCGGTCATCGCCGCCGCGTTGGCGGTGAGCAGGGACTCCCGGTCGGGCCAGGGCCTGGTCCGCGCGACGTCGGCGGACCAGCGGGGGCTGGAGCAGACCTCCAGCAGGACGGCCTCCAGGTCCGCGGCGTCGGCCGCGGTCAGGGCGTCAAGGGTGTGGGGGTGGTTGGTCACGGGTGGACCTCCTGAAGAGTGGTGCCACCCGCACAAGCTAGATCCACCCCACCCGGTCGTCAACACTTTGTTGAACGGTTGGTGGTTACGTTTTGGACCGGTCGCCGTTGCCGGCGCGATTCGTGTGCGATTCGCCAAGTGCGCCCCGCCGGGGGCTGGTTCAGACTGGCCGCGCCGGCGGGGTCGGTCCGTTCGGAAGGTTTCCGTCGGGGGGAAGTCCTGGAGGAATCGACAGGGGTCAGGAGGGCTTCGAGCCGTCCTGGCGGTTGAGGTAGTTGTACACCGTGAAGCGGCTGACGCCGAGCGCGGAGGCGACCGTCTCGACCCCGTGGCGGACGGTGAAGGCGCCGCGCTCCTCCAGGAGGGCGACGACCCGCTGCTTCTCCCAGCGGTCCAGCTCGGCCAGCGGGCGGCCGTCGAACTGGCGGGCCATCTCGGCCAGCAGCCGGTCCAGCGCGCTGCTCAGGTGCGGCAGCCGGACGGCGAGCGCCGGGGTGCCCTCCCACTCCAGGACGACGTCCTCGGACTTCGCCTCGTCCAGCCCGACTGCCGTCGCGCCGACCGCGTCCAGCAGCGGCTTGATCGCCAGGGCGAGCGGGTGTTCCACGTGCTGGGTCACGGCGTACCGCCCTCCTCGCCGAGCACGCTGACCTGGACCGAGATCCGGGTCGCGCCCGCGTTCAGGGTTTCCCGGAGCAGCTTGGTCACCGCGGCGAGGACCTGGTCGGCCTCGCCCTCGGCGCCGGTCCCGAAGGGGCCGACCGAGACTGCCAGGCCGGCCTCGTCGACGACCTGGCGGGCCGCCGCGGCGTGCTCGGGGAACGTGTCCAGTTCGAACGGTTCTGTCGTGAACTCCACCATCAATCGCACGTGCTCACTGTAGCGAGCACCGGTGCGGGCGGGTGGGGGTCGGTCGATCCGACGGCGGCGGTGCTGGCGGGAGGGGGTTTCCGGGCCCGCTTCCTGGCCCGCCGTGAGGCCCGCCTCCCGACTCGCCTCCTGACTCGCCTCCCGACTCGCCTCCTGACTCGCCTCCCGACTCGCTTCCTGACTCGCTTCCGAGCTTCTTCAACAAAATGTTGCGACGGTCTTGACACTCGCTCGCCGAGCCGGAGATGCTTCCACTGCGCAGAATCCCTCTTCCGGATCGTGGAAGTTGCGGATCTCGGAAGAGAGTGAGAGGTGAGTGACGTGACGGCCGCTTCCCGGCACAGCTTCACGGTCAACCTGTCGATCCTGTTCGGCGAACTGCCGCTGCTGGAGCGCCCCGCCGCGGCCGCGGCCGCCGGTTTCACCGCCGCCGAGCTGTGGTGGCCCTTCGGCGCCGAGCCCACCCCGTCCGAGGCCGAGCTGGACACGCTCCGCAAGGCCTTCGGCGACGCGGGCGTGCGGCTCACCGGCCTCAACTTCCTGGACGACCTCACCCTCGGCGCCCGCGGTACGGTCTCGGTGCCCTCCGAGAAGGACCGCTTCCGGGCCAACGTCCCGGTCGCCGCGGGGCTCGCCGCCTCACTCGGCACCAAGGCGCTCAACGCGCTGTACGGCAACCGGGTCGAGGGCGTCGAGGCCGCCGAGCAGGACGCACTGGCGCTGGAGAACCTGGTGCTCGCCGCCAGGGCCGCGCACGGGATCGGCGCGATCCTGCTGGTCGAGGCCCTCAACAAGGCCGAGTCCCCGGACTACCCGCTGGTCTCCGCCGCCGTCGCGGTCGAGGTCGTCGACAAGGTCAACGCCGCCACCGGCCTGGGCAACGCGAAGTTCCTCTGCGACCTGTACCACCTGGCCAAGAACGGCGAGGACCTGCCGGCCGTCATTGATGCCTACGCCGACCGGTTCGGCCACGTGCAGATCGCCGACAACCCGGGCCGCAACGAGCCCGGCACCGGCGGACTGGACTTCGAGGATCTCTTCGCCCGGCTCACCGCGGCCGGCTACACCGGCCCGATCGGCCTGGAGTACCGCCCCTCCACCGGCGTCAGCGCCGACAGCTTCGGGTGGCTGCCGCGCGAGCACCGCGCCGCCGAGTAGGCGGGCTCCGCGCCGCCGCGTGAGCGAAGTACCGAGCCGCCGCGCAGGCGAGGTGCAGTGCCGCCGCGCCAGCGAAGGACCGCGCCGCCATGCAGGCGAAGTGCAGTGCCGCCGCCGAGCAGGCGGGCCCCGCGCCACCGGGCAAACCAGGCCCACAAGCCTCCCCACCCCACGAACGACGTAAGGAACGACGCGATGAGCCGCAAGATCGCCTTCATCGGCCTCGGCATCATGGGCAGCCCGATGGCCGCCAACCTGGTCAGGGCCGGCCACCACGTCACCGGTTACAACCTCACCCAGCCGCAGATCGACGCCCTGGTCGCGGCCGGCGGCCACGGCGCCACCAGCATCGCGGACGCGGTGAAGGACGCCGAGGTCGTCATCACCATGGTCCCGGCCGACCCGCACGTCGAGCAGGCCATCCTGGGCGAGGGCGGGGTGCTGGAGAACGTCAGGCCCGGCACCCTCGTGATCGACATGTCCTCGATCACGCCGCAGACCTCCCAGAAGGTCGAGGCGGCCGCCAAGGAGAAGGGCGTGCGCACCCTGGACGCCCCGGTCTCCGGCGGCGAGGCCGGTGCCGTCGAGGCGGTGCTCTCGATCATGGTCGGCGGCGCCGCCGAGGACTTCGCCGAGGCCAAGCCGCTGTTCGACGTGCTGGGCACCACGGTCATCCACGTCGGCCCGTCCGGCGCCGGCCAGACCGTCAAGGCCGCCAACCAGCTGATCGTCGCCGTCAACATCCAGGTGCTCGCCGAGGCCGTGGTGTTCCTGGAGAACGCCGGCGTCGACCTGCCTGCCGCGCTGGACGTGCTCGGCGGCGGCCTGGCCGGTTCGACCGTGCTGAACCGCAAGAAGGCGAACATGATCGACCGCGAGTTCGCCCCCGGCTTCCGGATCGACCTGCACCACAAGGACATGGGCATCGTCACCGACGCCGCCCGCGCCGTGGGCGCCACGCTGCCGGTCGGCGCCGTGGTGGCCCAGCTGGTCGCCTCCGCCCGCGCCAACGGCGACGGCTCGCTCGACCACTCGGCGCTGCTGCGCGGTGTCGAGCGCCTCTCGGGCCGCGAGGTCAAGTAGCGCCCCGGGGCCCCTAGGGCCCCCGCGAACTCCTCCTGGTGGCGTGTACCTCATCCGGTCGTGCCCGCGCCACCAGGAGGCCAGGCCCGACCGGCAGGCGGGATCGGGGCTCATCCGCCCGCCCGCCGGTCGATCCAGCCGGTGATGCGTACTCCCCTGTCGGGGGCACTTCGGTCGTGCCCGTACGCCTCGCCCGGCCCCCTCCCCGCCGAGGGGAGCCTCTCGTACGTCGGAAGCGGGACGAGGGGAACGGCGGGGAGGGGGCCGCACCCTCCCGCCGGGAGGCGCACCTCCCGGCGGGGGGTCGCACCCCTCGGCGGGGGGTCGCACCTCCGGAGCACCCGGGCCCATGCTTGGCACAGGCTGTCGAAACATCGCCAGACCCCGTACGGAAGTGAGGACCGCACCATGCCCGTCACCCCCCACCAGGGCCATGTGGTCGTAGCTCCCGACAAGTTCAAGGGCACCCTGGAGGGCGCCGAGGTCGCCGCCCGGATCGCCGCCGGCGTCCGCCGCGCGGCGCCCGGCGTCGAGGTGCGCGAACTGCCCGTCGCCGACGGCGGCGAGGGCACCCTGGCCGCCGCGCTCGCGGCCGGCTTCACCCGGGTCCCGGCCAAGGTGGCCGGCCCGACCGGCCTGCCGGTGGACGCCGCGCTGGCCGTGCGGGACGACACCGCCGTGGTCGAGCTGGCGCAGTCCTCCGGACTCGCCCGGCTCCCCGGCGGCCGCACCGCCCCGCTGGCGGCCGGCTCCTACGGCGTCGGCCAGCTGATCGGCCGGGCCGTGGCGCTCGGTGCCAAGCGGATCGTGCTCGGTCTCGGCGGCAGCGCCTGCACCGACGGCGGCGCGGGCATGGTCCAGGCCCTCGGGGTCCGCCTGCGCGACGCCGAAGGCACCGAACTGCCGCCCGGCGGAGCCGCGTTGCGCAGGCTCGACCGGATCGAGCCCGGCCCGCTGGCCGACGTGCTGGCCGGCGTCGAGATCGTCGTGGCCTGCGACGTGGACAACCCGCTGCTCGGCCCGCGCGGCGCCACCGCCGTCTACGGCCCGCAGAAGGGCGCCGACGGCGACGACCTGGTGATCCTGGAGGAGGGCCTGACCCGCTTCGCCGACCAGGTCGCCCTGGCCACCGGACGGGACGTGCGCGACGCCCCCGGCGCTGGTGCCGCCGGCGGGGTGGGCTTCGCCGCCCTCGCGCTGCTCGGCGCCACCATGCGACCCGGTATCGAGCTGCTGCTCGAACTGCTGGGTTTCGACGAAGCCGTGCGTGGGGCACGCCTCGTCGTGACCGGTGAGGGCTGTCTGGACGCGCAGACGCTGCACGGCAAGGCCCCCGCCGGCGTTGCCGCGGCGGCCACCCGGGCGGGGGTTCGGGTGGCCGCCGTGGCGGGGCGGCTGGAACTGTCCGAGCCCGAGTGGCGGGCCGCCGGGTTCGCCGCCGCGATCGCCCTCACCGACCTCGCCGAGCAGCCGGGGGACAGCATGACCAGGGCCGGTGAGCTGGCCGAGCTCGCGGGGGAGCGGTTGGCGGGCGAGCTGCTGTCCGGCTGATCCCTCGTACGTTCATCCATTGACGTTTTGTTGAAGGCGGGCCTAGGCTCCCGGCAATCCTTCGCTCCCCGCCCGGTTCCCCGCCCGGTTCCCCGCCCGGTTCCCTGCCCGGTCACCTCCCGGTTCCCTCCCGGCGCCCACCCCCAACTTCCAGGTTTCGGAGGTCTCCCATGCCTTTCAGCCAGCCAGCGGTGATCCGCTCCCGACGGGTGGTCCTGCCCGACGGTGAGCGCCCCGCCGACGTGCTGATCCGGGACGGGAAGATCGAGCGGGTCGCCGCGTACGGCTCGCTCCTCGCGGGCGAGCGCCCCGACGGCAACGGCGACGGCAACGGCAACGGCGGCCTCGCCGACCTCGGCGACACCGCCCTGCTGCCCGGCCTGGTCGACACCCACGTGCACGTCAACGAGCCCGGCCGCACCGAGTGGGAGGGCTTCGCCACCGCCACCCGGGCCGCCGCGGCCGGCGGCGTCACCACGATCATCGACATGCCGCTCAACTCCATCCCGCCCACCACCACGGTGGACGGCCTGGTCGCCAAGCGGAGGACCGCCGACGGTCAGGCCTGGGTCGACCTCGGCTTCTGGGGCGGCGCCGTCCCCGGCAACGTCCCGGACCTCGCGCCGCTGCACGAGGCCGGCGTGTTCGGCTTCAAGAGCTTCCTCGCCCCCTCCGGCGTCGACGAGTTCCCGCACGTCGAGGCCGCGGACCTGGAGGCCGCGCTGGCCGAGCAGGCCCGGATCGGGGCGCTGGCGATCATCCACGCCGAGGACCCGGCCGTGCTGGCCGCCGCCCCGCAGCAACCCGGCGTCCACTACCGCGACTTCCTCGCCTCCCGCCCCGCCGACGCGGAGACCGCCGCCGTCGCCGTCCTGCTCGACACCGCCCGGCGCACCGGCGCCCGCGTCCACATCCTGCACGTCTCCTCCGCCGCCGTGCTGCCGCTGCTGCGTCAGGCCCGCGAGGACGGCGTCCAGGTCACCGCCGAGACCTGCCCGCACTACCTGACCCTGGCGGCCGAGCAGGTGCCGGACGGCGACACCGCCTTCAAGTGCTGCCCGCCGATCCGCGACGAGACCAACCGCGACCTGCTCTGGCAGGCACTGGCGGCCGGGGAGTTCATCGCCGTCGTCTCCGACCACTCGCCCTCCACCCCCGACCTCAAGCTGCTGCCCGAGTACGGCGGCAGCGGCGACTTCGCGGCCGCCTGGGGCGGCATCGCCTCCCTGCAACTTGGCTTGCCAGCGATCTGGACCGAGGCCCGCCGCCGCGGCCACGGCCTCGCCGACGTGGTCCGCTGGATGTCCGCCGGACCGGCCGAACTCGCCGGCCTCACCGGGATCAAGGGCGCCATCGCGGCGGGCTGCGACGCCGACCTGGTCGCCTTCGACCCCGACGGCGAATTCGCCGTCCACCCCGGAGAGTTGCACCACCGCAACCCCGTGACCCCGTACGCGGGCCGGACGCTGACCGGCGCGGTCCGCACCACCTGGCTGCGCGGCCGCGCGGTGGACGTGGCGGCCGAGCCCTTCGGCCGCCAGCTCACCCGGCCCGCCGCCGCTCCCACCACCCCGTCCGATCGCCCGTCCTGAGGAGACTTCGTGACCACTGCCGACACCCCGAGCGCTCCCTTCACCGAGTTGGTCAACCTGGCCTCGCGGCTGCTCGGCGCGGGCGTCGTCGCCACCAACGAGGACACCTTCGCCGACGCCGAGAACCTCCTGGTCGCCAAGCCCGCCGAGTTCCGCCCGCACACCTTCGGCCACAAGGGCCAGATCATGGACGGCTGGGAGTCCAAGCGCCGCCGCGGCGTCTCCGCCGACCAGCCCCACCCCACCGACCGGGACCACGACTGGGCGATCGTCCGGCTCGGCGTCGGCGGCGTGGTCCGCGGCCTCGTGGTGGACACCGCCCACTTCACCGGCAACTACCCGGAGAGCGCCTCCGTCGAGGCCGCCTCCGTCCCCGGCCACCCCTCGCCCGAGGAACTGGCGGACGCCGAGTGGACCACGCTGGTGCCGCGCACCCCGCTCCAGGGGAACACCGCCCACGAGTTCGCCGTCGAGGACGCCGGCCGCTACACCCACGTACGCCTCAACATCTTCCCGGACGGCGGCGTCGCCCGGCTGCGCGTCCACGGTGAGGTGCTGCCCGACCCGCGCGAACTGGACGGCCTCACCTTCGACCTGGCCGCCCAGGAGTACGGCGGCGTGGCCGAGGCGGCGTCCGACCGCTACTTCTCCTCCCCGCACAACCTGAACGCTCCCGGTCGCGCCTCCGTCATGGGCGAGGGCTGGGAGACCCGGCGTCGGCGCGACAAGGCCAACGACTGGGTGCAGATCGCCCTGGCCGGGGGCGGTGAGGCCCTGGCCGCCGAGGTGGACACCACCCACTTCGTCGCCAATGCCCCCGGCTGGGCCGACCTCGTCGGCTTCGACGCCTCGACCGGGGCGGACCCGGCCGACGGCGAATGGTTCGAGATCCTGCCCCGCACCCGCCTGCAGCCCGACACCCGGCACCGCTTCCGGCTCGACGCCGGCCGCCCGGTGACCCACGTGCGCATCAACGTCTACCCGGACGGCGGCCTCGCCCGCCTGCGGCTCACCGGCCGCCTCACCGAGGCCGGCCGCGCGGCCCTCGCGCTGCGCTGGTTCAACGCCGTCCCGGCCGCCGAGGCCGCCACGGCCCTCACCGAGGCCGGCCTGACCGCCGACGAGGCCGCCGCGCTGACCGCCGCCCGCCCGCTGGCCGGCCAGGCCGCGGTCGCCACCGCCGTCGCCGCGCTCCAGCCCGCCGACGGCCCCGACGGCGGGCACTCCTCCCGCCGCCGCTCGGCGGTCTGGCGCCTGCTCGGCGCCTGACGCCCGCGCGGTGATCCGGCGGCCGTTCGGCGACCCGCCGGTGCCTTCTCGGCGACCCGACGGCGGCCGTTCGGCGACCTGGCGGCGGCCGGTTCGGCGACCTGACGGCCTGCACGGTGAACTGACGTTCCGTCACACCACTCTCCACGCACCACTTTTATCGACACCTGAAGGACCTTCCATGTCCAAGATCCTGACCACGGAGTCCGGCGCCCCGATCGCCGACAACCAGAACTCGGCCTCGGCCGGCGCGTACGGCCCGCTGTTGATCCAGGACCAGCAACTGCTGGAGAAGCTGGCCCGCTTCAACCGCGAGCGGATCCCGGAGCGCGTCGTGCACGCCCGCGGCTCCGGCGCGTACGGCTACTTCGAGGTCACCGACGAGGTGTCGAAGTACACCCGCGCGGGCTTCCTCTCCGAGGTCGGCAAGCGCACCGAGGTCTTCCTGCGGTTCTCCACCGTGGCCGGGAACCTGGGCTCCAGCGACGCGGTGCGCGACCCGCGCGGCTTCGCGCTGAAGTTCTACACCGAGCAGGGCAACTACGACCTGGTCGGCAACAACACCCCGGTGTTCTTCATCAAGGACCCGCTCAAGTTCCCCGACTTCATCCACTCGCAGAAGCGCGACCCGTACACCGGCGTGCAGGAGGCGGACAACGTCTGGGACTTCTGGGCCCACTCGCCCGCCTCGACCCACCAGATCACCTGGCTGTTCGGTGACCGCGGCATCCCGGCCTCCTACCGCCACATGAACGGCTACGGCTCGCACACCTACCAGTGGGTCAACGCCGAGGGCGACGCCTACTGGGTCAAGTACCACTTCAAGACCAACCAGGGCATCCGCTCGCTGGACGGCGACCAGTCCGCCGAGGTGCTCGGCGCCGACGCCGACTCGCACCAGCGCGACCTGCACCAGGCCATCGAGCGCGGCGTGTTCCCGTCCTGGACCCTCTACGTCCAGCTGATGCCGGTCGCCGAGGCCGCGGACTACCGCTTCAACCCGTTCGACCTCACCAAGGTGTGGCCGCACGCCGACTACCCGCTGGTCAAAGTCGGCCGCCTGGTGCTCAACAAGAACCCGGAGAACGTCTTCGCCGACGTCGAGCAGTCCGCGTTCTCGCCGAACAACTTCGTGCCCGGCATCGGCCCCTCCCCGGACAAGATGCTCCAGGGCCGACTGTTCGCCTACGCCGACGCCCAGCGCTACCGCCTCGGCGTCAACCACACCCAGCTGCCGGTGAACGCCCCGCGCGCCACCGAGGCGGACAACTACGGCCGCGACGGCCTCCACGCCGTCAACAAGTCCGGCCGCGGCAGGAACTACGAGCCCAACTCGGACGACGGCCCCGCCCAGACCGACAACGCGCTCGCCGCGCCGGTCCGGCTGGACGGCTACACCGGCACCTACACCACGCCGGCCCACACCAAGGACGACGACTTCTTCCAGGCCGGCGAACTGTACCGGCTGATGTCCGCGGGCGAGAAGACCCGCCTGATCGACAACATCGCGGGCTTCCTCGCCCAGGTGAGCCGCGACGACGTCGTCGAGAGGAACCTCGCCCACTTCCACGCCGCGGACGAGGAGTACGGCGCCCGCCTGGAGGCGGCCGTCGCCAAGCTGCGGGCGGGCGACGAGGGTTGAGCCACCCCGCCCCGGTGCGCCACGCGTGACGCCCCGCTGACCGACTGACCCACCCTCACCGGCCGCCGGGGCCCCGCAACCCGGCGGCCGCCGGACGGGCCCCTCCCCCAGGGCAGTGGGGGAGGGGCCCGTCGTGCTTCCGGCCGGTACCCGTTCCTCCAGGTGTCCGGCGGGTGCTCCACGGAATGTTCACGGATATTCACGGACGGCAGTCGCCGGGCTCGCCGGGTCGATAGGCTGGAGGGCGCCCGCGGTCGCTCCGTGGGGGGACATCGGAAGGGGACGACATGTCGACACCAGCCCCGGGTCGCCACGCCGCGCTGGACCAGGGCCTCGCCGGCCCGTTCACCTCCCTGCAGCACGCCCTCAGACTGCTGGAGGCCGTCGACCGGCACCCTGACGGCGCCACCCTGGTCGCCCTCGCGCGGGAGACCTCGCTCGGCCTGCCGACCGTGCGGCGGCTCGCGGAGATCCTGGAGATCGAGGGCTACCTCCAGTGCCAGGACGGCGGTTGGGTGCTCGGCGGCACCTTCGCCCTGCTCGGCCAGCACAACCGGGAGCAGCTGGTGAAGGCCCGGCTGAACCGCAAACTCGCCGAGCTGCGGGACGAGTTGGGTGCGGCCGTCTACTTCACCCGCTACCACGACGGGGAGTTGTCGGTGGAGGCGGTGTCCGCGGCCGAGTACGCGCCGGCCGTGCAGGAGTGGGTGGACTTCCGGGCCACCGCGCACGCCAGCGCGATCGGCAAGTGCCTGCTCGGCCAGCTCGACGCGGACGCGCGCTGGGACCACCTCTCCCGCCACCCGGTGGCCCGGCTGACTTCCCGGACCGTCACCGACGCCGACCAGCTGATGCACCGGCTGGAGCGGCAGCCGGCCACCGTGCCGGTGCTGGACATCCAGGAGTACGCGCTCGGCACGGTGTGTGCGGCCGTCCCGATCACGGCGGGCAGTACGGTCGGCTGCCTGGCCACGTCGATGCCGGTGGACAACGTGCACAAGCTGAAGGCTGCCGCCGAACTGCTGGCGGCCCGGGCGGCGCCGCTGATGCTGGCGATGGCGGTCTGACGGCCGGCGTCGTTCCCGTGGGCCCCGCCGGATCCGAGTGATCCGGCGGGGCCCGCGCGTTTGTTCGCAGACGTTTCCGCCGGCCGCCCCGGCGTGCATCACTTATTAGACTCGATGTCGATAAGAGTCGCCGAAACCCTTGTCCCGGCCGCTACCCGCGAGTACGTTTCCCTGAGTCGAGCCGCCGCCCCGAGGTCAGGAGGGCCCGCCGTGCCCCGCTCCACCCCCGTCCCCGCCCTTGCCGCCCCCGCCGTGCGCGTCCACGACAGCCTCGTCCTCGAACCCCGGGACGTCCGCTTCGACTGGGCCCGGCTGCCGCTGCACTGGATCCCCGACGAGCCGATGGCCACCCACGTCATCAACGTGCTGCACCTGCTGCTGCCCGAGGGCGAGCGCTGGTTCGTCAAGGTGTTCAAGGAGGCGCTGCCGCTCGTCCGGGACGAGCAACTGCGCGATGAGGTCCTGGGGTTCATCGGCCAGGAGGCCATCCACGCCGAGGCGCACCAGGAAGTCCTCGACCACCTGCTCGGCCAGGGGCTCGACCCGCGCCCGTACGTCCGGCAGATCGCCTGGCTGTTCCAGCGCGTCCTCGGCGACAAGCCCGGGCTCAGCCCCGCGCGGCGGCGCGAGAACATCATCGAGCGGGTCGCCTTCGTGGCGGCGATCGAGCACTTCACCGCCTTCCTGGGCAACTGGGTGCTCAACTCCCCGGGCCTGGACCGCGCCAAGGCCGACCCGACGATGCTCGACCTGCTGCGCTGGCACGGCGCCGAGGAGGTCGAACACCGCAGCGTCGCCTTCGACCTGATGGTCCACCTCGACCCCGGCTACCTGCGCCGGGTCCGCGGCATGGCCGTCTCCGGGCCGCTGCTGGTCCACCTCTGGGTGCGCGGCGTCCGCTTCCTGCTCGCCGCCGACCCCACCCTCGACGGACGGCTCAAGCCCACCTGGCGCGAGGCCGGCAAGATCGCCAAGCGCGGACTGCTGCCCGACCCGGTCCGGTCGATCCGCTCCGGCCTGCGCTACCTGCGGCCCGGCTACCACCCCACCCAGGAGGGCTCCTCCAGTCAGGCCCTCGGCTACCTCGCCGCCTCCCCGGCCGCCCGCGCGGCAGCAGTGGGCCACTGACAAGGGGTCAAGTGACAGAGTTCAGATAACAGATAACAGAAGACGTTATCTGTTATCTGAACTTTGAAATCTGAAACTTGTCACCTGTCGCTCGCGCCCCCTCCCAGACGCCAAGGACCGCCGGATGGACCTGCTCAACCCGCCCCCCGACCTCTACGGCCGCCCCCGCGCCGACACCTTCATGCGCCGGCTCACCGCCTTCGGTGACCGCTACACCCCGGCCCTCGGCAGCCCCCTGCTGCGCCGCAACCCCCGCCGCCCGCTCAGCCGCCCCGCCCCGCCGCTCCAGCTGGTCGTCGCCGCCCGCCGCCAACTCGCCTCCGACGTCGTCGAGTTGCGACTCGCCGACCCCTCCGGCGGCCCGCTCCCCGGCTGGCAGCCCGGCGCCCACCTGCGCCTCGCCCTGCCCTCCGGCCGCGAGCGCCACTACTCGCTCAGCGGCGACCCCGCCGACCGCACCGCCTACCGGATCGCCGTGCGGCGACTGCCCGAGGGCGGCGGCGGCTCCGTCGAGATCCACGACACCCTGCACCCCGGCAGCCGCCTCACCGCCCGCCGCCCGCGCAACGGCTTCGCCTTCTGCGCCGAGCCCGCCGTCCTGCTGCTCGCCGGCGGCATCGGCGTCACCCCGCTGCTCCCGATGGCCCGCGAGGCGCAGCGGCACGGCCTGGACTGGCGCCTGGTGCACGTCGGCCGCAGCGCCGACACCCTCCCGTACACGGACGAGCTGCGCGCCCTCGACCCGCGCCGGGTGGTGCTGCGCACCGACGACGAGCACGGCGTGCCGACCGGCGCCGAACTGGTCGCCCACGCCCCGCGCGGCGCCGCCGTCTACTGCTGCGGCCCGGCCCCGATGCTCACCGCCGTGCAGCGAGCCCTGGGCGAATCCCCGTCCACCGCCCTGCACTTCGAGCGCTTCGGCGCCGCCCCGGTCACCGGCGGCGAGCCGTTCACCCTGCGCCTGGGCGCCGACGGTCCGGCGCTGGACGTCCCCGCCGACCGCTCCGCCCTGGACGTGCTGCGCGAGGCCCGTCCCGACCTCCCGTACTCCTGTCACCAGGGTTTCTGCGGCACCTGCGAGGTCCGCCTGCTGGCCGGTACGCCCGAGCACCGGGACCGCCGCCTCACCCCCGAGCAGCGCGCCGCCGGCGCCGTGCTGCCCTGCGTCTCCCGGGCCGCCGAGGGCGAGACCCTGGTGCTCGACCTGTAGAAGGAGCCCCGATGGCGAACCCCCCGACCTTCCCCTACGACGAGCGCGACCTCGCCCGCTTCCGCGAGACCCAGCAACTCGCCTACCACTGCGCCGAACAGGTCGCCGCCTGGATCGAACCGGGCGTCACCGAGCGCCAGGCCACCGCCGAGCTGCGCCGCCGCCTGGTCGCCGCCGGGGTGCAGGACTTCTTCCACGTCCCGTTCGCCTGGTTCGGCGACCGCACGGCCTTCCGGCACTTCCACACCCCGCTGCAGTTCTTCGCCGGCAACCGCCGCCTGGAGGAGGGCATGCCGTACGTCCTGGACTGCGCGCCCATCGTCGACGGCTACACCGCCGACATCGGCTACGGCGGCAAGGTCGGTGAGAACCGGGTCTGGGACCGCCTGGCCGCCGACCTCCAGGTGTACCGCGAGCTGATCCTCGCCGAGGTGCGCGCCCGCAGGCCGCTCAACGAGGTGTACGCGGCCGTGGACGCGCAGATCGCCGCGCACGGCTACGACAACCGCCACCAGGTCTACCCGGGCCGGGTGATCGGCCACCAGGTCACCCGCACCACCGTGCGCGGCCCGGCTGGCGTCAACGTCTTCGGCTTCGGCGTGCGCACCCTGCAGACCCTCGGCCGTGAGCTGGTCTCCGAGCGCCTGCACGGCCGTTCACCGCTCTGGGCGGACGGCCGGTCGTCCCGGCACGCACCCACCCCGGGCCTGTGGGCGGTCGAGCCGCACATCGGCTTCCGCGGCGTGGGCATCAAGTTCGAGGAACTGCTGGTGGTCACCGAGGACGACGCCCACTGGCTCGACGACGACCTGCCGCACGTCCGCCGCTGGACGGCGGGCGCCGCCCACGACGTTGCCCTGGAGGCCGCCCGATGACCACCCCCGCCGCAGACGCCCCGAAGACCCCGGACGCCCCGAAGGCCCCGAAGGCCCCGAAGACCCCGGACGCCCCGAAGGCCCCGAAGGCCCTGGACCCCGCAGACGCCCCGAAAACGCTGCACGCCCCACCCGTGCGCCGCCGCACCGTGCACTCCGACGGCCTCCCGCTCGCCGTCTTCGAACAGGGCGACCCGGACGCCCCCACCGTCCTCCTGGTGCACGGCTACCCGGACACCCACGCCGTCTGGGACGACGTCGCGGCCGACCTCGCCCGCGACCACCACGTGGTCCGCTACGACGTCCGGGGCGCCGGCGAGTCCGGAGCCCCCGCCACCCGGGACGGCTACCGGCTGGAGCGCCTGGCCGCCGACCTGTTCGCGGTCGCCGACGCCGTCAGCCCCGACCGCCCGGTGCACCTGGTCGCCCACGACTGGGGCTCGCTGCAGTCCTGGGAGGCCGTCACCGCGCCCGGCTCCGAGCGGCGGCTCGCCTCGTACACCACCATGTCCGGCCCCTGCCTGGACCACATGGGGTACTGGCTGCGCCACCGGATGCGCCGGCCCACCCCGCGCCACCTGCGCCAACTGCTCCACCAGGGCCTGCACTCCTGGTACATCACCGCCTTCCACCTGCCCTTCCTCGCCCCGGGCGTGTGGCGCCTGGGCCTGGCCCGGGCCTGGCCGCGGGTGCTGCGCGACCTGGAGCAGGTCACCCCGCGGCCCGACCACCCGCAGCCCAGCCTGCGCCGCGACGCCGTCCGCGGCATCGAGCTGTACCGGGCCAACTTCCGCCCCACGCTGCGCAGTCCGCGCGAGCGGCCGACGCAGGTGCCGGTCCAGCTGATCACCCTCACCCGGGACCGCTACGTCGCCCCCTTCCTCTCCGAGGGGCTGGAGCGCTGGGTGCCCGAGCTGACCCGACGGACGCTGCACGCCGGCCACTGGTCGGCGCTGCTGGAGAAGGGAGCCACCGTGGCCGAGATGGTCCGCGAGTTCACCACCCGCATCGAAGGCGGGACTGCCGAGCCGACCCGGGAGCAGGGCGACGGCCGACTGGTCGTCGTCACCGGCGGCGGCAGCGGCATCGGCCGCGCCACCGCGCTCGCCTTCGCCGAGGACGGCGCCCGCGTCGTGGTCTGCGACCTCGACCTCGCCGCCGCCGAGCGCACCGCCGAACTCGCCTCGCTGCTCGGCCCGCAGGCGCACGCCTACCGGGTGGACGTCGCCGACGGTGCGGCGGTGGACACCTTCGCGCAGGCGGTCGCGGCGGAGCACGGGGTGCCCGACGTGGTGGTCAACAACGCCGGCATCGGCCACTCCGGGACGTTCCTGCAGACCACCGAGAAGGAGTGGCAGCGCGTCCTGGACGTCAACCTCTGGGGCGTCATCCACGGCTGCCGCGCCTTCGGCACGCTGATGGCCGACCGCGGCCGGGGCGGTCACCTGGTCAACGTCTCCTCGGCCGCCGCCTACCTGCCGTCCAAGGCGCTCACCGCGTACGCGACCAGCAAGGCCGCGGTGTTCATGCTCTCGGACTGCCTGCGCGCCGAACTCGCCGGGCACGGCATCGGCGTCTCCACCATCTGCCCGGGCATCGTCAACACCAACATCACCCGCACCTCCACCTTCTCCGCGACCACCGCCGACCAGCAGGCCGCCAAGCAGGCCCGCGCCGCCCGGCTCTACGCCCGCCGCGGCTTCCCCCCGGAGAAGGTCGCCACCGCCATCCTCACCGCCGTCCGCACCGGCAAGCCGGTCGTCCCCGTCACCCCCGAGGCGAAGGCCGCCCGCTTCCTCTCCCGCCTCAGCCCCGGCCTCCTGCGCCTGGCCGCCCGCCTCAACGTCACCTGAGCGGCCCCTGCGGGTCTGCGATATCGGATAGCCTTGTTCTTGATATCGCAGACCCCGCTGTGCTTCGGGAGGTTGACCATGGCCCGTACCGTGATAGACGTCAACGACGAACTTCTGGCCGAGGCCGCCGAGATCCTCGGTACGACGACCAAAGTCGCCACCGTCAACGCCGCCCTTCAGGACCTCGTGAAGCGCCGCAAGCGTGAGGCCTTCATGACCTGGCTCGCCGAGGGCGGTCTGCCCGACCTCACCGGACCGGTGGACAAGGGTGAGTGAGCGCTTCCTGATCGACAAGTCGGCCTTCGCCCGCTACTCCAAGCCGGCGGTCAGGTCGGTGCTCAGTCCGCTGATCAGCAGAGGGCTGGTCGCGACCTGTGGCGCTGTCGAGCTGGAGATCATGGACAGCGCCCGGTCCAAAGCCGACGCCGTTCGGATTCGAGAGGGCCTGGGTGCCTTCGACTGGCTGACTACGCCCGACGAGGTGTGGGACCGCGCCATCGAGGTGCAGGCCCTCCTCACCGGCGCCGGCAACTGGCGGGCGCTGTCCGTGGCGGACCTCGTCATCGCCGCCACCGCCGAGCGCCACGGCGCCACCGTCCTGCACTACGACGGCGACTACGACATGATCGCCGCCGTCACCGGTCAGCCGGCCGAGTGGATCGTCCCGCCCGGGACGGCGGACTGAGCGTCTCACAGGGCCTGTGAGAGCATCGAGGCCCATGGAGATGACAACGGCTCTGTGGTCCTTCGCCCTCGTCGTGGGGCTGCTCACGCTCACACCCGGGCTCGACACCGCGCTGGTCCTGCGGACCTCCGCGCTGGGGAGGCGGCGGCAGGCGTGGGGGGTGGTGCTGGGAATCCAGACCGGGACGCTGGTCTGGGGGACGCTGACCTCGGCCGGGGTGACGGCGCTGCTGACCGCCTCGCAGGTGGCGTACGAGGTGCTGCGCTGGGGCGGTGCCGCGTACCTGGTGTGGATGGGCGTCGGCATGCTGCGCAGCCGGGGCGGGGAGGCGGCGGTCGAGGAGGAGCCGGCCGAGGGCGGCTTCGGGTACGGCTGGCGGCGCGGCACGCTGACCAACCTGCTGAACCCCAAGGTCGGGGTGTTCTACGTGGCCGTGCTGCCGCAGTTCATCCCCGCCGGGGCCCCGCACTTCGCCGCCGGGGTGGCGCTGACCTGCGTCCACGTGGTGGAGGGCGTGCTGTGGTCGACCGTCCTGGTCGGCTTCGCCCAGGTGCTGCGCGGCTGGCTGCGCCGCCCGGCTGCCCGGAGGCTGATGGACCGGGTGACCGGCGCGGTGGTGGTGGGCTTCGGCGTGAAGCTGGCGCTGAGCGACTGACTGCGGGCCTCAGGCGGCGTGCGTCCGCTGCGCCCGGGGTTCCTCGGGGGCGGCCGGCTCCTCGTGGTGGATCGGCCCGTCCCCGGCGCTGAGCGGCAGGCAGCTGCCGCCGCGCCGGTGGGCGATGATCTCGGCGGCGACGGACACCGCCGTCTCCTCGGGGGTGCGGGCGCCCAGGTCGAGGCCGATGGGGGAGCGCAGCCGGCCGATCTCGGCGTCGGTGAGCCCGACCTCGCGCAGCCGCGCCTCGCGGTCGCGGTGGGTGCGGCGCGAGCCCATCGCGCCGACGTAGCCGACCGGCAGCCGCAGTGCGCGTTCCAGCAGCGGGATGTCGAACTTGGCGTCGTGGGTGAGCACGCAGAGCACGGTGCGCCCGTCGATCCGGTCGAGCTGGGAGTCGAGGTAGCGGTGCGGCCAGTCGACGACGACCTCGTCGGCCTCGGGGAAGCGCCGCTGCGTGGCGAAGACGGGCCGGGCGTCGCAGACGGTGACGCGGTAGCCGAGGAAGCGGCCGATCCGGACGACGGCGGCGGCGAAGTCGATGGCGCCGAAGACGAGCATCCGCGGCGCGGGCACGTAGGACTCGACGAAGCAGGTGACGGTGCCCTGGCCGCGGTCGTCGCAGGGGCGTCCGTCGAGGCCGAGCACGATCCGGCCGGTGCGTCCGGCGTCGAGCATGGCCCGGGCCTCGGTGACGACCGCCCGTTCCAGTGTGGTCAGGAGGTGTCGCGCGGGGCGCGTCGCCGGAGGGGTGGCGGCGGGCGACGGCTGGGCGGTCGAGGGGGCGGGGGAGAGGGCGCCGTGGTGGGCGTCGGCGGTGACGGCGACGGTGGCGCCGAGGAGTCCGCCGGGCCCGGCGATCACCCGGGCGAGCGCGACCGGGGTGCCGGAGGCGATGTAGGCGATGCCGGCGTCGAGTCCGTCGTCGGCCCCGGGCAGGATCGGCTGGACGAACACGTCCAGGACCCCGCCGCAGGTCAGGCCGACGGCGAAGGCGTCCTCGTCGCTGTAGCCGAACCGCTCCAGCACGGGCTCGCCGGATTCGATGGCGGCCTGGCACAGCTCGTAGACCGCGCCCTCGACGCAGCCCCCGGAGACGCTGCCGATCGCCTCGCCGGCCGCGTCGACGGCCAGGGCCGCCCCGGGGTCGCGGGGCGCGCTGCCGGAGACGCCGACGACGGTGGCCACGGCGAAGGCGCGCCCGGCCGCGTGCCAGGCCTGCAACTGCTCGGCGATGTCCTGCATGTCCGGGAGCTCCTTACACAAGCGAGGGTAGACGGGAGGGGCCGCCGTACGGGAAACGATTCCCGCACGGCGGCGGTGCGGTTGGGTCCTGTCCGGTCGATCTTGGCCCGGCAGGATCGGCCGGACAGGACCCGGGGCGTGTCCGACGATGCGCGGCGGATCAGCGTAGGGCGTCGCGCGCCCGACGGGAACGGCCGGACACTCCCTAGTGCACGCCCAGCCAGGACTTGATCGGGGTGAGCGCGAAGTAGACCACGAAGACGCCGGTGAGGATCCACATCAGCAGGCCGGGCTCGCGCCACTTGCCGGTGCCCGCCTTGATGACCGTGTACGAGATGACGCCTGCGGCGACACCGGCGGTGATGCTGTAGGTGAACGGCATCAGGGTGCAGGTGAGGAAGGCCGGGATGGCGACCTCGCGGTCGGACCAGTCGATGTGCCGGGCCTGGCTCATCATCATCGAGCCGATCACGACGAGGGCGGCGGAGGCCACCTCGGTGGGGACGATCGCGGCGAGCGGCGAGAAGAACAGCATCAGCGCGAACACGCCGCCGGTGACGGTGGAGGCGAGGCCGGTGCGGGCGCCGTCGCCGACACCGGTGGCCGACTCGACGAAGACGGTCTGGCCGGAGGCGCCCGACAGGCCGCCGATGGCGCCGCCGGCCCCGTCGATGAACAGGGCCTTGGAGAGGCCGGGCATCCGGCCCTGCTTGTCCGCCAGGCCGGCCTCGGTGCCGACGCCGATGATGGTGGCCATCGCGTCGAAGAAGCCGGCCAGCACCAGGGTGAAGACGGCGACCGAGGCGCTGATGGCGCCCAGGCCGTGGCTGCCGAAGGCGCCGAAGAGGTCGACGTGGCCGAAGAGGCCGAAGTCGGGCGCGGAGACCGGGCTGCCCGGCCACACCGGGGCGGAGCTGACCCAGGTCTTCGCGGGGAGGTCGGCGACGGCGTTGATGACGAAGGCCACCACGGTGCCGCCGGCGATGCCGATCAGGATCGCGCCGCGGACGTTGCGGGCCAGCAGGACGAAGATCGTCAGCACGGTGAGGCAGAAGACCAGGACGGGCCAGCCGGCCAGTTCGCCGAAGGGGCCGAGCGCGAGCGGCGTGGGGCCTCCGGTGTGCACGAACCCGGCCTTGACCAGGCCGATCAGCGAGACGAAGAGGCCGATGCCGATGGTGATGGCGTGCTTGAGCGGCAGCGGGATGCCGTTCATGATCTTCTCGCGCAGCCCGGACACGACCAGCAGGACGATCAGCAGGCCGTAGATCACGCACAGGCCCATGGCCTGGGGCCAGGTGGTGTGCGGTACCACCAGCGCGGAGATCACGCCGGAGACCGAGAGCCCGGCGGCGACCGCCAGCGGGACGTTGCCGACCACGCCCATCAGGATCGTGGTGACGGCGGCGGCGAGCGCGGTCGCGGTGGTGAGTTGCGCGTCGTCCAGCTTGAGGCCGTTGACGTCGGCGCCGCTCAGGATGATCGGGTTGAGCAGCACGATGTAGGCCATCGCCATGAAGGTGGTGAGGCCGCCGCGGATCTCGTTGCCGAAGGTCGATCCCCGGGCCGTGATCTTGAAGTACGCGTCCAGTGCGTTCTTCGGCGCGGTGGCCGGGGCCGACGTGGGGGCGTCGTCCTCGGTGGGTCTCTCTTCCGTGGGGACGGGTTCCGTGAGGTTGTGTTCCGTGGGGCTGTGTTCCGTGGGGATCTGGGTCATGTCCACTCCCAAGTGTCAAAGGGGGTTGGGGTGGGCGAGCCGACCTGACTGCCAGTCAACGAGGTTGGCGCAGGGGGACTGCTCGACTCACTGGGCGCACTGTGGCGGTGCCCGCGGTGCGTGGGTGGTGCGCACCGCTGCAGAACCCCGGCGTGGGAGAGGCAGCGGGATGGTGCGGCCGCGTGTCGGCGGGTGGTGCACGCGAGTGGGGGTGGCACGGTGGTGCGGCCCCGGGGCGGCGGGGAAGGCGGTCGCCGCCCCGGGGAGGTCTCTTTTCCCTGGCCGTCAGGTCCCGGGAGCGTCAGGCCCCAGGAGCCCCAGGAGCCCCCGGGGCCCCCGGGGCCTCCGTGGTCAGGTGCTCGGGCCGGACCGGGATCCGGTTGAGCGCCAGGCCGGTGGCGTTGCGGATGGCGGCCACGATCGACGGCGTCGCCGACACGGTCGGGGCCTCGCCGACGCCGCGCAGCCCGTACGGGGCGTGCGGGTCGGGCAGTTCGAGGATCTCCACCGGGATCGGCGGGGTGTCGAGGATGGTGGGGATCAGGTAGTCGGTGAAGGAGGCGTTGCGCACCTTCCCGTCCCGCACGATGATCTCCTCCATCACGGCGAGGCCGAGCGCCTGGGTGCAGCCGCCCTGGATCTGGCCGACGACGGAGAGCGGGTTGAGCGCCTTGCCGACGTCCTGGACGGCGGTGAGCTCGACGACCTTGACCAGGCCCAGTTCGACGTCCACGTCGACCACCGCGCGGTTGGCGCAGAAGGTGTACTGGACGTGGCCGAAGCCCTGCCCGGTCTCCTTGTCGAAGGGGACGGTCGGGCGGTGGTGGTGCTCGCGGGTGAGGTCGATGGCCTCGTCGCCCAGCAGGTCGACCATGGGGACCAGCACGCCGGCGCTCTCCGAGACGACCTTCCCGGCGATCAGCGTGATGTCGCCGTGGGTCCAGCCGTAGCGGCGGCGGCCCTTCTCGATCAGCGCCCGCCTGACCGCCTCGGCGGCCAGCTTCACGGCGCCGCCGGTCATGTACGTCTGGCGCGAGGCGGAGGTCGAACCGGCCGATCCGACCTCGGTGTTGGCCGGGTGGATGGTGACCAGCTCGACGCCCAGCTCGGTGCGGGCGATCTGGGCGTGCACGGTGACGCCGCCCTGGCCGACCTCCGCCATCGCGGTGTGGACCATGGCGACGGGCTCGCCGCCGATCACCTCCAGACGCACCCGGGCGGTGGAGTAGTCGTCGAAGCCCTCGGAGAAGCCGACGTTCTTGATGCCGACCGAGTAGCCGACGCCGCGCACGATGCCCTCGCCGTGCGAGGTGTTGGACAGCGCCCCGGGGAGCTGGCGCACGTCCAGGTGCTCGGTGTCCAGCGGCGGCGGCAGCGGCATCTCCTTGGCGCGCCGGAGCAGTTCGGCGACCGGGGCGGGCGAGTCGATCTGCTGGCCGGTGGGCATGCAGTCGCCCTCGGACATGGCGTTGAGCTGCCTCAACTCGACCGGGTCCATGCCGAGTTCGAAGGCCAGCTTGTCCATCTGCGACTCGTAGCCGAACGCGGCCTGGACGGCCCCGAAGCCGCGCATGGCGCCGCAGGACGGGTTGTTGCTGTAGAGCGCGAGGGCGTGCATCCGCACGTTCGGGATCACGTACGGGCCGTGCCCGAGCGAGGCCGCGTTGCCGACCACGGCGGGCGAGGCGGAGGCGTACGCGCCGCCGTCCAGCACGATCCGGCAGTCGGCGAAGACCAGCTTGCCGTCGCGGGTGGCGCCGTGCTCGTAGTGCATCCTGGCCGGGTGGCGGTGCACGTGGCCGAAGAAGGACTCGTCGCGGGCGTAGACGATCTTGACCGGCTTGCCGGTGTGCTGGGCCAGCAGGCAGGCGTGGATCTGCATCGACAGGTCCTCGCGGCCGCCGAAGGCGCCGCCGACGCCGGCCAGGGTGAGCCGGACCTTCTCCTCGGGCAGGTCGAGCACCGGGGCCATCTGCTGGCGGTCGACGTGCAGCCACTGGGTGGCGATGTAGAGGTCGATGCCGCCGTCCTCGGCGGGCACCGCGAGGCCCGACTCGGGGCCGAGGAAGGCCTGGTCCTGCATGCCGACCTCGTAGTCGCCGCTGACGATGACGTCCGCGAGCGCGCGGACCTCGTCGGTGACGCCGAGGCCGGAGACCAGCCGCTGCTCGTGGCAGATGTTGCCGTACCCGTGCGACTTGTACTCGTGCGGCTCGTGCACGTAGCCGTGCGTGGCGGGGTCGAGGCACTGCTCCTCGGTGACGATCGGGGTGAGCACCTCGTACTCGACCTTGATCTTCTTCACCGCGCGGCGGGCCGTCTCCGGGTGGTCGGCCGCGACCAGCGCGATCGCCTCGCCGTGGTAGCGGATCTTGTCGATGGCCAGGGCCGGCTGGTCCTGGATCTCCAGGCCGTAGTACTTCGCGCCGGGGATGTCCTGGTGGGTGAGGACGGCGTAGACGCCGGGCACCTTGAGCGCCTCGGAGATGTCCACCGACAGGATGTCGGCCCGGGGGTGCGGCGAGCGCAGCGCCATGCCCCAGAGCATGTCCTCGTGCCACAGGTCGGAGGAGTACGCGAACTCGCCCTTGACCTTGAGGTGGCCGTCCGGGCGCAGCGGCGAGCCGCCGATGCCGTCCTTGCTGGCCTGCCGGATGTCCTGGAGGTTCTTCTGCCCCTGGATGGTGCGGGTGGTCATCGCGAAACGGCCTTTCCGGCGCACGTGCGGGCGGATGCCAGCCGCACCGCGTCCATGATCTTCTCGTAGCCGGTGCAGCGGCAGAGGTTGCCCGACAGCGCCTCGCGGATGTCGTTGTCGCTCGGCTGGGCGTCCTGGTCCAGCAGCGCGTCGGTCTGCACCAGCAGGCCGGGGGTGCAGAAGCCGCACTGGACGGCGCCGGCGTCGATGAACGCCTGCTGGACGAGGCCCAGTTCGCCGTTCTCGTCGGTCAGGCCCTCGACCGTGCGCACCTCGCGGTCCTGCACCTGGCCGGCCGCGACCAGACAGCTGCAGACCGGCACGCCGTCCAGGTAGACCGTGCAGGAGCCGCACTCGCCCTGCTCGCAGGCGTTCTTCGAGCCCGGCAGGCCGACCCGCTCGCGCAGCACGTACAGGAGGCTCTCGCCCTCCCAGACGTCGTCCGCCTCGACCGGCTTGCCGTTGGCGGTGAAAGTCACCCTCATGCCGCGCTCCTGATCTGCTTGCGGTAGTCGTTCCAGGTCCAGGTGAGGGTGCGGCGGGCCATCACGGCCAGCGCGTGCCGGCGGTAGTCGGCGGTGCCCCGGACGTCGTCGATCGGCGAGGCGGCGGCCTTGACCAGCTCGCCGAAGCGCTGGACCACCTCGGCGCCCAGCAGGTCGCCGGACTCCCAGAGACCGCGCTCGGCGAGCACGCCCCGCAGGTACTCCTCGGCCTCGACGGCGCGGCGCGGCGTGGGGGCGGCCGAGCCGATGCCGGTGCCGACGGTGCCGTTCTTCGGGTGAAGGGCGAAACCGAAGGCGCAGACCGCGATCACCATGGCGTTGCGGGTGCCGATCTTCGAGAACTGCTGCGGGCCGTCCGCCACCGGGATGCGCACGGCCCGGATCAGCTCGTCGGCCTCCAGGCTGTTGCGCTTCACGCCGACGTAGAAGTCGTCGATCGGGATCAGCCGGGTGCCGCGCACGGAGGCGGCCTCGACGAGGACGTCCCGGCCGGCCGCCAGCAGCGCCGGGTGGGAGTCGCCGGCCGGGGAGGCCGCGCCGAGGTTGCCGCCGACGCCGCCGCGGTTGCGGATCTGCGGCGAGCCGACGGTGTGGGCGGCCAGCGCCAGCCCGGGCAGCGGTCCGGACAGCTCGTCGATGATCCGGGCGTAGGGGACCGAGGCGCCGAGCCTGACGACGGCGCCGTCGTTCGACCACTGGGTGAGCTCGGTGATGCGGTTCAGATCGAGAATCGCGGATGGCCGGTGCACGTCGAAGTTCAACTCGACCATGACGTCCGTACCGCCCGCGATGGGCAGCGCGGTCGGGTACTCGGCCTTCGCCGCGAGTGCCTCGTCCCAGGTGGCGGGCCGAAGGAACTCCATGCGGGTGTCTCCTCAAGTCGTCGCCTGCCGGACGGGTGGGCACACTGCCCGGAACTCGGTGTCCGGACCTCTCACCAACCGCTTCGTCGCCTCCGCGTCGGGCGGCCCCGGTCACCGGGCTGTGTCCGGCGGCGTGTCGCCCAGTGAACCGCCGGGACGGGGCCCACTGGCAGTCACCGATGGCATGAAGCCCCGGCTGTACTCCCGCCCGGCATCCTGTACGTTCCTCTAAGGAGAGGAATTCCGCAGCCCAGGTGTTTCACCAGGTGCTACCTACGACCGTAATCCGGCCGTGATTCGCAAGCGACGGGCCCGTGATCCGGTCGCCCGTCCGGACGTGACGACGAGTACGGATGTTCGGGCACACTGTGACCCCCGACCGAACGCCCGGGCCTCCCTCGTTCGGCCCACCCCTACCCTCAGCCCCGTTAGGAGTCCGCGGATGCGTGTCCGTGACCTGCTCGCCCCCGGCGCCCCGCGACTGCGCCTGCTCGCGGCCGAGGACGAGCTGGACCGGCAGGTCAGCGGCGTCATGACCACGGACCTGCACGACCCCGGCCGCTACCTGCACGGCGGCGAGCTGGTGCTCACCGGCATGCTGTGGCGCACCGGCCCGGCCGACTCCGAGCGGTTCGTGCGGACCATCGTGGCCGGCGGCGCGGTCGCCCTGGCGGCCGGCGAGGCCGAGGTCGGCCCGGTGCCCGAGGACCTGGTGGAGGCCTGCCGCCGGCACCGGATGCCGCTGCTGGCCGTCCCCGACGACATCGCCTTCGGCACCGTCACCGAGTTCATCGGCCGCCAGGTCTCCGCCGACCGCGCCGCCGACCTCGCCGCCCTCGTCGACCGGCACCGCCTGCTGGTCTCGGCGGCCGGCGGCGGCGGGCTGGACGCCGTGCTGGACCTGCTCGGCGGCGACCTCGACCTCGACTGCTGGGTGCTCACCCCCACCGGCGCGGTGATCGCCGGCCCCGCCGACCGCCTCCCGGCCGAGGACCGCGACCAGTTGGTCCGCGCCCACCTCGGCGCCCAGCGCCAGCGCCGCCGCCCCCCGCACCGGGCCCGTCTGGCCGGCGGCTCCTACTCGCTGCTGCCCGCCCCGGTCACGGCCGAGCACGAGACGCCGCTCGCCGACTGGGTGCTCGCGGTCGCGGGCGACGTCACCGAGTGGACCACCAAGCGCCAGCAGCTCGCCGAGAACCTGGCCCGCCTGGTCGCCGCCGAGCGCCACCGCCGCGACGAGGGCCGCCGGCTGCGCCGCCGCCTCGCCGACGAGGTGCTGGCCCTGCTCCAGCGCGACGCCGACCCGGCCGAGATCAGCCGCACCCTGTACGCCTCCTCGGCGATGGCCGCCCGCTACGAGAGCGCCGAGCCCAAGACCCAGGCCCAGGACGGTTCCTGGCTGGTGCTCAGCGCCGAGGGCGCCGGCCTGCCCGAGGGCGTGGTGCGCGCCGTCCTGGAGGAGGCGCTGGGCGGCACCACCGACCGCGCGCTGGTCGCCGGGGCCGGCTCCGGCGCCGTGGTGGTGCTGCCCGCCCTGGACGGCCCGGTGCCCGCCGACACCCTGCGCGAACTGCTCGCCCCGCTGGAGGCGGGCCTCGGCTCGGAGGGCCGGATCACCCTCGGCGTCTCCGCCCCCGCCTCTGAGGCCGGCGGCCTGCGCGGCGCCCTGGAGGAGGCCCGGCACGCCCGCCGGATCGCCGCCGCCCGGGTCGGCCGGGTCTGCGTGGCGGGCCCCGAGGAACTGGCCTCGCACGTGCTGCTGCTGGCGGCCGTCCCGGACGAGGTCCGCCGCGCCTTCCGCAGCCGGCTGCTGGACAAGGTGATCGCGTACGACATGGAGCACCAGGCGGACCTGGTCCGCACCCTGGAGGCGTTCCTGCGCTCGGACGGCTCCTGGACGCGCTGCGCCGCGCAGCTGCACGTCCACGTCAACACCCTGCGCTACCGGATCGGCCGGATCGAGGAGCTGACCGGCCGCGACCTCTCCCGGCTGGAGGACCGGGTGGACTTCTACCTGGCGCTCGAACTGGCCTGACAGCCGGGCCGGACGCCTGGGCCGGATGCCTGGGCCGGACGCCTGGACAGGACCCGGGCCGGGCAGTGCCTCATGCCGTAGGGGCCCGCCGCGAGCACTCGCGGCGGGCCCCTACGGCATGAGGCATCGTTACTGCACAGCGGGGGTTACTGCGGCGGGATGACGGCGGTCATCCACTCGAAGACGCTCGGCACCATGGTCTTCCACAGCTCGGTGGTGTGCGGGCCGTTGCTCTCCTGGACCTGGACCTTGGTCGGCTCCTTGGCCGCCGCCGCGATCGCCTGGCCGTCCTCCAGGCCGTCGCCCTTCTTGCCGCTGATGAAGAGGTTGACCTTCGGCGGCTGCTGGGCGCTCTTGAGGATGTTGACCGGGTTGTTGGCCTCGCGCAGCTTCGGGTCCTTGCCGACCAGGGAGTCGCTCTCGGAGGCCGGGTCGTTGTAGCCGGACATCGAGATCGCGGCCCGGTACCGGTTGGGGTGCGCCAGGGACAGCTTGGCCGCGCAGTGGGCGCCGGCCGAGTAGCCGGCGATGCCCCAGCGGTCCGGGGACGGGTCGGCGCGGAAGTTGTCCATGATCATCTGCGGGACGTCCCGGGTGAGCCAGGCGTCGGCGTTGATCTTGCCGGGGATGTCGGTGCAGCCGGCGTCCTGGTGGTTGCCGAGGAGCAGGGTGCGCGGTGAGACCAGGATGAACGGGGAGACCTTGCCCTGCTGCATCAGCGGCTTGAGCTGCTCGGAGACCTTGAGGGTGCCGTACCAGGTGGAGGAGGAGCCCGGGTAGCCCGGGATCAGCTCGACCACCGGGAACTTCTTGTCCTTGAACGCCGGGTCGTTGTACTGCGGCGGCAGCCAGACCAGCACCTCGCCGTCGACCCCGGACACCTGGCCCTTGAGCTCGGTCTTCTGGACGTCGCCGGGCACCGCCGGGTCGCCCACGCCGGCGAACTTCTGGAGCGCCTTCGGCGGCTGCTTGGCGGCGTCGCCGGCGCCCTGGCCGGCGCCCTCCTTGCCCGCGGCGGCGCCCTGGTCGGCCGGCGGCACCGAGGGCACGGCCCGGACGTGGTCACCGGTGCCGAGCAGGTCGTCCCAGTTGCCGTAGATCAGGTTGGCGTTGTTGACCATCACGAAGACCATCAGCACGGCCGTGATCTGGCAGAACATGATCATGACCAGCCTGGACAGGATCCGTACCGGGTTCGGTCCGCGGACCTTGCCCCAGAACAGCAGCGCCACCGCGATGGACACCGGCACCAGGATGACGGTGAGGATGAGGAATGGCGTACCTGTCAGTTGCATCGAGTTCTCGTATCCGGGTTGCTGGCCGCCCGGGCCCCACTCGCCCGAACGCACTCCAATGGCATCAGACGGCGCTGACCGATGATCGGTTGCCATCCGAATCTGTGCGGAACCTGAGAGGAACATCACGTTTCCTGTGATGTTCCTGTTTCGGGTCGGCGCCTAGTCTGCCACCCGGACGGCCGCCGTCCGGACGAGATGTCCAGCGAACTTCCAGGAAGGTCCCCCGGGGCACCTTACCTCCCGCGTCCTGCGCGCCGCCGGGCGAGGCGGTGTCATCCGCGCACGGCTCGGCCAGAGAGACTATGGGGATGAGCACAACCCGCTTTCGCCCGTCCCGCCGCTTCTGGCCCGCCTGCGCCCTCCTGGCGCTCGCGGTCACCGCGGCCGGTTGCAGCAGTACCGGAGGCCGCCGCGCCGAGGAGGCCCGCGCCAAGGCGTCGGCCACCGGCGGCAGCGCCGTCACCACCCCGCGCTGGAAGGTCGCCATGGTGACCCACGCCGGAGCCGGCGACGCCTTCTGGGACAGCGTGCGCAAGGGTGCCGAGCAGGCCGCCGCCAAGGACAACATCACCTTCCTGTACTCCAACGACGCGCAGACCCAGAACCAGGTCCAGCTCGTCCAGGCCGCCATCGACCAGAAGGTCGACGGCCTGCTGGTCACCCTCGCCAAGGGCGACGCCATGGCCGGCGTCCTCGGCAAGGCCAAGGCCGCCGGCATCCCCGTGATCACCGTCAACTCCGGCCAGGAGTACTCCGCCAAGTTCGGCGCGCTCACCCACATCGGCCAGGACGAGTCCACCGCCGGCCAGGCGGCCGGCACCGAGCTGGCCGACCGCGGCCGCAAGAACGTGCTCTGCGTCATCCACGAGCAGGGCAACATCGGCCAGGAGCAGCGCTGCTCCGGCGCCCAGTCCAAGGCCGGCGGCGCCTTCCAGGTGCTGTACGTGGACGGCGTCAACATGCCCGACGCCCGCGCCGCGATCTCCGCCAAGCTCCAGGCCGACCCGGCCATCGACACCGTGCTCACCCTCTCCGGCCCGATGGCCGCCACCGGCCTGCAGGCCGTCCAGGACGTCCACCGCGCCGTCGAGCTCGACACCTTCGACCTCGGGCCGCAGGTGGTGGCCGGCCTCAAGTCCGGCTCCGTCGGCTTCGCCGTCGACCAGCAGCCCTACCTCCAGGGCTACGAGGGCGTCGACCTGCTCTGGCTGTACAAGTCCAACCTGGACATGCTCGGCGGCGGCAAGCCCGTCGCGACCGGCCCGCAGATCCTGACCAAGGACGACGCCGACGCGCTCGCCGAGTACGTCGCGAGGGGGACCAGGTGAGCACCACCGACGTCCTCGCCCAGGACCGCCCGGCCGCGCTGCGCCGCCTCCTCGCCCGCCCCGAGCTGGGCTCGCTGATCGCCGCCGTCGCGGTGTTCACCGTCTTCGCCGCGGCCGCCGAACCCTTCCTGCGGGTCTCCTCGCTGGGCACCGTGCTCTACGCGGCGTCCACCATCGGGATCATGGCCGTCCCGGTCTCGCTGCTGATGATCGGCGGCGAGTTCGACCTGTCGGCGGGCGTGCTGGTCACCACCGCCGCGCTGACCTCCTCGATGGTCTCCTACCAGTTCACCGCGGTGACCTGGGTCGGCGTGCTGGTCTCGCTCGCCGTCACCCTGGCCGTCGGCGCCTTCAACGGCTGGATGCTCGGCCGCACCCGGCTGCCCAGCTTCATCGTCACCCTCGGCACCTTCCTGATGCTGACCGGCGCCAACCTCGGCGTCACCAAACTGGTCTCCGGCACCGTCTCCACCAGGCCGATCTCCGACATGGAGGGCTTCGCCTCCTGCCGCTGGCTGTTCGCCTCCGAGGTCACCGTCGGCGGGCTGACGATCAAGGCCACCGTCTGGTGGTGGCTCGGCCTGCTCGCGGTCGGCAGCTGGGTGCTGCTGCGCACCCGCTTCGGCAACTGGATCTTCGCCGTCGGCGGCGACCCGGACGCCGCCCGCGCGGTCGGCGTGCCGGTCGCCCGCACCAAGACCCTGCTCTACCTCGGCGTCGGCTTCGGCGCCTGGGTGCTCGGCCAGCACCTGCTGTTCTCCTTCGACACCGTGCAGTCCGGCGAGGGCGTCGGCAACGAGCTGATCTACATCGTCGCGGCCGTCATCGGCGGCTGCCTGATCACCGGCGGCTACGGCTCGGTGGTCGGCTCCGCGCTCGGCGCGCTGATCTTCGGCATGGCCAGCAAGGGGATCATCTACGCCCAGTGGAACCCGGACTGGTTCAAGTTCTTCCTCGGCGCGATGCTGCTGCTCGCCGCCCTGCTGAACGCGTACGTCAAGCGCCAGGCCGAACGGGGACCCCGATGAAGACCGAACTGCTCGCCCTGGAGGGCGTCGGCAAGAGCTACGGCACCGTCCGCGCCCTCCAGGACGTCTCGCTCACCCTGCACGCCGGCGAGATCAGCTGCGTGCTCGGCGACAACGGGGCCGGCAAGTCCACCCTGATCAAGATCATCGCCGGGCTGCACCAGCACGACGAGGGCACCTACACCGTCGGCGGCGAGGAGGTCCGGCTGGACTCCCCGCGCCAGGCCCTGGACCGCGGCATCGCCACCGTCTACCAGGACCTCGCCGTCGTCCCGCTGATGCCGGTCTGGCGCAACTTCTTCCTCGGCTCCGAGCAGGGCCACCGCCGCTGGGGCGGCCTGCGCCTGGACGCCGACGGCATGCGCGCCACCACCCGCGAGGCGCTCGCCCGGATGGGCATCGACCTGCACGACGTGGACCGCCCGATCGGCACCCTCTCCGGCGGCCAGCGCCAGTGCGTGGCGATCGCCCGGGCCGTCCACTTCGGCGCCAAGGCGCTCATCCTGGACGAGCCGACCGCGGCGCTCGGCGTCAAGCAGTCCGGAGTGGTGCTCAAGTACGTCACCGCCGCCCGCGACGCCGGGCTCGGGGTCGTCCTGATCACCCACAACCCGCACCACGCGTACCTGGTCGGCGACCACTTCACCCTGCTCAAGCGGGGCCGGATGGCCGGCAGCCACCCGCGCGCCGAGATCGGCCTCGAACAGCTCACCACCGAGATGGCCGGCGGCTCCGACCTCGCCGAACTCTCGCACGAGCTGGCCCGCCCGAACCCCACCGACCGTGAGGAGCGTCCGCAGCCGTGAACAGCCCCCAAGGCAGCACCCGGCCGGCCGTCCTGCCCACCCTGCTCGGCCTCGGCCCCCGCGCCGAGCGCCGCCGCCGCGCCCTGCCCGCCGGGATACTGCGACTGCCCACCATCGGCGTCGACATCGGCGGCACCAAGGTGGTCGCCGGGGTGGTCGACGGCGAGGGCAAGATCCTGGAGAAGCTGCGCACCGACACCCCCCACAAGAGCAAGAGCGCCAAGGTCGTCGAGGACGTCATCGTCGACCTGGTGCTGGAGCTCGCCGACCGGCACGACGTCCACGCCGTCGGCATCGGCGCGGCCGGCTGGGTCGACGCCGACCGCTCCACGGTGCTGTTCGCCCCGCACCTGAACTGGCGGGGCGAGCCGCTCCAGCAGGCGCTCAGCGAGCGGTTGCGCTTCCCGGTGATCGTCGAGAACGACGCCAACGCCGCCGCCTGGGCCGAATGGCGCTTCGGCGCCGGGCGCGGCGAGGACCACATGGTGATGCTCACCCTCGGCACCGGCATCGGCGGCGCCGTCGTCCGCGACGGCTACGTCGACCGCGGCAAGTACGGCCTGGCGGGCGAGTTCGGGCACATGCAGGTGCTGCCCGGCGGCCACCGCTGCCCGTGCGGCAACCGCGGCTGCTGGGAGCAGTACTCCTCCGGCAACGCGCTGGTGCGCGACGCCCGCGAACTCGTCGCCGAGGAGTCCCCGGTGGTGCAGCCGCTGCTCGCCCGGGCCGGCGGCACCGTCGAGGGCATCACCGGACCGCTGGTCACCGAGGCCGCCAGGGCCGGCGACCCGACCGCCACCGAACTGCTCTACGAGGTCGGCACCTGGCTCGGCGTCGGCATCGCCAACCTGGCCGCCGCGCTCGACCCGGGCCGCTTCGTCATCGGCGGCGGCGTCTCCGAGGCCGGCGACCTGCTGCTCGGCCCGGCCCGGGACACCTTCCGCCGCACCCTCACCGGGCGCGGCTTCCGGCCCGAGGCCAGCATCGTGCACGCCGCCCTCGGCAACGAGGCCGGCCTGGTCGGCGCCGCCGACCTCGCCCGGCAGGTCGCCCGCCGGTTCCGCACCATCAAGCGGCGGCGGGTCGAGCGCAGCGGCGTCTAGGTCCTGTCGACAGACGGGGTTCGCCTGATTCGGTTCCGTCAACTACCGGTTGGTAGCGGTGCGGTGTGGTTGTCGGGATCATGCCTCCTGTGAAACAACGGAGTTGACGTCGACTCAGGAGGAATCGGATGAGGGCTCTGACCCGCTTGGCGCCACCGCTGCTGCTCGCCACCGCCCTGGTCTGGTCCTGCGCCGGGCCGGCCGGGGCGGCGGGGGCGGTCCCGTCGCCGAAGGCCCCCGAGGCGGTGGGCTGGGGCGGGGCGGTGGCCAGCGTCGACGCCGACGCCACCGCGGCCGGCATCGAGGTGCTGCGCAAGGGCGGCAACGCGGTCGACGCGGCGGTCGCGACCGCGGCCGCCCTCGGCGTCACCGAGCCCTACTCCTCCGGCATCGGCGGCGGCGGGTACTTCGTCTACTACGACCACGCCAGCGGCCGGGTGCACACCATCGACGGCCGCGAGGTGGCCGGCCGCACCGCCGACAGCGGGCTGTTCCTGGAGGACGGCAAGCCGCTGGCCTTCGCCGACGCCGTCACCAGCGGGCTGTCCGTCGGCGTCCCCGGCACCGCCGCCACCTGGGACACCGCGCTGCGCCAGTGGGGCACCCGCCCGCTCGCCGACGCCCTGAAGCCCGCCGAGCGGATCGCCGACGACGGCTTCGTCGTCGACCAGACCTTCCGCGGCCAGACCGCCGACAACTACGACCGGTTCAAGGACTTCCCGGACACCGCCAAGCTCTACCTGCCCGGCGGCAAACCCCCCGAGGTCGGCACCGTCCTGCGCAACCCGGACCTCGCCGCCACCTACCGGCTGCTCGCCGAGGACGGCGTCAAGGCCTTCTACCAGGGCGACATCGGCAAGGACGTGGCCGACACCGTCCAGCACCCGCCGGTCGACCCGGCCTCCGGCCGCAAGGCCCGCCCGGGCAAGGTCGACACCGCCGACCTCGCCGCCTACCAGGTCCGCCGGCAGGCGCCCACCCACGTCCCGTACCGCGACTACGACGTCTACTCCATCGCGCCCTCCAGCTCCGGCGGCACCACCGTCGGCGAGGCGCTCGGCATCCTGGAGGACGGCGACCTCGGCGCGTACAGCGACACGCAGTACTACCACCACTTCCTGGACGCCTCCCGGATCGCCTTCGCCGACCGCAACCGCTGGGTCGGCGACCCGGCCTTCAGCGACGTCCCCACCAAGGAACTGCTCTCCGCGCGCTACGCCGCCTCCCGGGCCTGCCTGATCAGCCCCGACCGCGCCCTCACCAGCCCGCTCGCCCCCGGCGACCCGCGCCACCCCGCCGACTGCGCCGAGGCCGGCCCCGCCGTCGCCGAGCCGTACGAGGGCCCCAACACCACCCACCTCAGCGTGGCCGACCGCTGGGGCAACGTCGTCTCCTACACCCTCACCATCGAGCAGACCGGCGGCAGCGGCATCACCGTCCCCGGCCGCGGCTTCCTGCTCAACAACGAGCTCACCGACTTCGACTTCACCCCGCTCACCCCGGGCGTCCCCGACCCCAACCTGCCCGGCCCGGGCAAGCGGCCGCGCTCCTCGATCTCCCCGACCATCGTGCTGCGCGACGGCGAACCGCTGCTGGCCACCGGCAGCCCCGGCGGCGCGACCATCGTCACCACCACCCTGCAGGTGCTGCTCGGGCGGCTCGACCGGGGCCTGAGCCTGGAACAGGCCATCGCCGCGCCGCGCGCCAGCCAGCGCAACACCGTCGCCACCCAGGCCGAGCCGGGCTTCCTGGCGCTGCCCGAGCGGGCCGCGCTGGAGGCGCTCGGGCACAGCTTCACCCCCGTCGCCGAGATCGGCGCCGCCACCGGCGTCGAACGGCTGCCGGACGGGCGGTGGGTGGCCGCGGCCGAACCGGTCCGGCGCGGTGGCGGCTCCGCGGCGGTGGTCCGGCCAGCGGGCTGACCGGGCCCGCGGGCCGACCGGACCGGACTGTCGGTGCCGGGCGGTATGTTCGGGGTGGGCGTCCCCTCGCGGGGTGCCCACCCCTCGTCTTGACCGAACCGCTTGCCTGGACCGGACCGCTTGCCTTGACCGAAGCACCCGTCCGTACCGAAGCACCTGTCCGTACCGAACCACCGGGAAGGCCGCCCGCCGTGACCGTCCGCATCGCCACCTGGAACATCAACTCCGTCACCGCGCGGCTGCCCAAGCTCCTGGAGTGGCTGGAGAGCGCCAAGCCCGACGTGCTCTGCCTCCAGGAGCTCAAGTGCGCGGCCGACGCCTTCCCGTACGAGGAGGTGCGCGCCCTCGGCTACGAGACGGCCGCCCACGGCACCGGCCGGTGGAACGGCGTCGCGATCGTCTCCCGGCTCGGCCTGGACGACGTCGTGCGCGACCTGCCCGGCCAGCCCGGCTACCTCGCCGACGGCGCCCTGCTGCCCGACGTCGAGCCGCGCGCCGTCGCCGCCACCTGCGGCCCGGTCCGGGTCTGGTCGGTCTACGTGCCCAACGGCCGCGAGGTCGACCACGCCCACTACCGCTACAAGCTGGAGTGGCTGGAGGCGCTGCGCACAGCCGCCACCGAGGACGCCGCCGGGCCCCGCCCGTTCGCCGTCCTCGGGGACTTCAACATCGCCCCCGCCGACGAGGACGTCTACGACGCCGCCGCCTTCGAGGGCCTCACCCACGTCACCCCCGCCGAGCGGGCCGCGCTGGAGGCCCTCGGCGAGGTGGGCCTGCACGACGTGGTGCCGCGCCCGCTCAAGTACGACCGCCCCTACACCTACTGGGACTACCGGCAGCTGGCCTTCCCCAAGAACCGGGGCATGCGGATCGACCTCACCTACGCCAACAAGCCCTTCGTGGACGCCGTCACCGACAGCTACGTGGACCGCGAGGCCCGCAAGGGCAAGGGCACCTCGGACCACGCGCCGGTCGTGGTGGACCTCGATCTGTGAATCACCCTGGGTGAGGGGCGGTAACCCGAACGGTCCAGACCGGTGGCCGGGCCCGGGCGGGCTGCCTACTGTCGGGCATAACCGGGTGCAGTTGTTCGACCACGTGGACATCGGAGTCCCCCCGGCTGCGCCCGAGAATTCCGGAGGTTCCGGCATGCGCCCCACGCGTACGGCCGCCGCCGCCCTGATCGGCGCGACGGTACTGACCGGCCTGACGGCCCCCCTCGCATTCGCCAGGGACGGCGTGGCCTCGGTCAGCCCGTCCCAGGCCGCACCGGGCCAGACCGTGAAGGTCACGGTCTCCTGCGAGAAGTCGGACAAGCCCGACGCCAAGACCATCACCGCCCACTCCGCCGCGTTCGAGGGCGGCCCGGCCACCCTCACCCTGGGCTCCGACGGCAAGCACAGCGGCTCGGCCCGGCTGGCCGGCCAGCACTCCGGGGACAGCAAGGTCGACGGCACCTGCCCGGACGGCGGGGCCTTCTCCACCAGCGTCATGGTCACCGCCGTCTCGGCCGGCGGCGTCGACAAGGGCCAGGAGAAGGGCCAGGAGAAGGGCCCCGAGAAGGGTCCTGAGAAGGGTCCTGAGAAGGGCGCCGACAAGGGCCTCGGCGACTGGGGCAAGGCGGCCGGCGAATGGGCGGGCTCGCTCGGCCAGTCCGGCGCCGGCGGTCAGCAGGTCGCCCCGCACGGCGCCGTGAAGACCGGCCTCGGCGGCTCGGTCGCGGCCGACCCGGCGGAGCTGGCCGGGGGCCTGGCCCTGGTGGCGGGCGGCGTCGGAGGCTTCTGGCTGCTGCGGCGGCGCGGTGCCTGATGGGCACCGTCGCCGTTTCGTCTTTCCCCCGTTCGTCTTTCCCGCGCGCCGCCGGGCCCTGACCAGGCCGGCGGCGCACAGGCGTCTCAGCCGGCCTGCGGCGCGGGCTCCTGCTGCCGGTCCGGCCGGTGCGCGAGTTCGTGCGCGTCCCCGAGTCCGTGCGCGTGCTCGTGCTCGTACCGGAGGGTGCCGCTGGCCAGCAGGTACTGGGCCAGGACGTACGTCGCCATGATCCAGAACTGGTGCCCCGGCAGCTCCCGCCACTTCGCCAGCTGGGTGGCGATCAGCGTGTCGGACAGCAGGAACAGCGCCCCGCCCAGCCCGGTGCGCCAGCCCAGCCCGGCCGAGGTGACGGCCGTGGAGGCGAGCAGCAGGCTGTAGCCGGCCACCGGGATCCGCAGGTCCCCGAGGTCCGGCCAGAGCTGCCCGACCATGGCCGCCCAGGCGGTCGCGTACGCGGCTGCCACCACCAGGGCCCGCCGACGGTCGGTCAGCGCCCCGCGCCGGACGAACATCGTCACGTAGCAGACGTGCGCCGCCGCGAACGAGCCCATCCCGGCCAGGAACGCGGTGTCGTTCTTCAGCTGGAGCAGCACGTCCCCGCCCGCGCTCAGCAGCAGCGCCGGCGCCAGCGGCTTCGGCGCCCGCCGCCCGGCGGTGGCGGCCGCGGCGACGCTGTGTGCGGCCAGCAGCGGCATCAGGGCCGGCTTGGTGGCGTTCCGCAGCACGGACGCGCCGGACGCGATCGCGCCCAGGTGCGTCGCCGAGGCGGCCGCGAAGCCGCAGAGCAGGCCGGTGGCCGAGCGCAGGCGCCCGCTGAGGACGGCACGGGTGGTCGTACGGATGCTCATGCGGCTGCTGACCTCCGAGGTCGGGTCGTGGGGGAGCGGGACCGACCTTGCGGTGCACGCACCCCAACGCCGCCACGCCCGCCCTCCGGGCGGACGACGGGAGCTTGAAGACGACCCTAGGCGACCCGTCGGTGCGGCGGAAGAGCGGGTTACCGGTGCGTAACCCAGGTGGCGCGGGGCGGGTGGCGGCGCGGCGGCGGGTGCGGGTCGGCGGGCGGCGTAGCGGAGGGCGGTCGGCCACTTCGGCGCGCGGCCGGTTGCTGCCACCGGGTGACCCGGCCACCGTCTAGTCTGGTCCCCGACATGGAGCAGCAGGAGTACGCGGTCGGTGCCACCCGGGTGGCCGCCGGCAGGCCGGACGGGCGCACGGGCGGGACGGGGCGGAGGACCACCGACGCCCTCCTCGCCGTACGCGAACCCGCAGCTGAGGCGGCGCCCGAAGCGGTGTCCGGCCCCCGTGCTGACGCCGCGCCGACCCGGCCCGCCCCGGACCCGGGCGCCGCTTCCGCGCTCTCGCCCGACCCGGGCCTGCTCCGGCTCGCCCACTGGTTCGCCGCCGCCGCCCCCGGCACCGCCGACGACCTGTGCGCCGCCTCCTTCGGCCTCTACCCCGCCCGCCACCTCGGCGTCCCCGCCGAAGCGGCGCCCGACGCCGACGTCAGCTGGTGGCACGGCCCCACCGCGCACGCCACCGCCGCCCTGCGCTCCCGGGAGCCCCGCACCGCCGGCGGCCTGCGCCGGGCCCGGCGGGACGCCTCCGCGTTGCCCGTCGTCCGGTCAGGTGCCAAGCCGGGCAGGCCCGGCAGGCACCGCAAGCCCGAGCGCACCCGCTCGGTGCCGGGCGCGCAGGATCGTTCCGGCCCGGACCTTCCGATACCGGCCCCGGCCGCGGACCTTCCCTTGCCCGACATCCCCGTTGCGGACCGTTCCGCCGTGGAGGCTCCCGCCGTTGATCTGTCCGCCGTCGACGTTCCCGCCGCCGACGTTCCCACCGCCGACCTGCCCGCCGCCGACCTGCCTGCCGCCGAACGCCGGATCGCCGCCCGGCTGCTGCTCGCCCATCCGCTGGTCACCGCCTCCGGCCCGCACGCCGACGGCTTCCCGCTGATCCGCCGTCACCGCGACTGGCTCGTCGAACGCTTCGACACCCTGCTCGGCTACCGGCTCGTCGTCGGCCCCTGGCACGCCCGCCTCTGCAAGGCCGGCCTGGGCCCCGACGCCGCCCGCCGCCTCGAACACCCCGCCACCGGCGCCCCGTTCACCCCCGCCGGTTACGCCCAACTCGCTCTCGCCCTGGCCCTGATGGTCGACGCCCCCGAGCAACTTCCGTACGGGCGGCTGCTCGACGCCATGCACGCCGCCGCGCCCGGCCTCGCCGCCGGCCCGGCCGACCGCGCGATGGCCCTCGCCGCGCTCGCCGACTGGCAGGTCCTCGGCGACCTGCCGGCCGAGCCGGCTGCCCCGGCCGACCCCGCCGACCCCGCCGTCCGGGCCGCCGTGCTGACCGTCGACCGTGAACTCGCCCGCGCCGTCCCGGCCGACCACGCCATGGCCCTCGCCGGCGACGCCGCCGACCTCATCCGCCGCGCCGCCGACGCCGAACCCGCCACCGCCGTGCGCCGCCTGCTCGCCGAGACCCCCGCCGTCCTCGACGCCGACCTCCCCGAGGACCGGCGCGCCTGGCTGCACGAGCACCGGCTGAGCGGCCCGGCCGCGCTCGCCGACTTCCTCGGCCTGGAGACCGAACTGCGCACCGAGGGCGTCGCCCTGCTCGACCCCGCCGACGAGCTCACCGACCTCGTCTTCCCCGGCGCCGGCACCCTGCCCCAGGCCACCCTGCTGCTGCTGGAACGTCTGGTCGAGGAAGTCCGCCCGCTGCCCGGTGAGAGCGCTGGCGGCGGCGACGTCCCGATCCCCGACGCGCTGATAGACGGCGTCCTCGGCGACATCGCCGACGAGTACGGCCTCCCGGACCGCTGGCACCGCGACTACCTCGCCGACCGCACCGCACTGCGCCGCGGCGCCCTAGACCTGCTCCACCGCCTGGGCCTGATCACCCCCACCCCCCACGGCACCCGCCCCCCGGGCTGGCTCCTGCGCCCACCCGCCGCCCGCTACGCCCCCGCCCCGGACCTCCACCCCACCCCCGGCACCGGCCGCCACTCCCGCCCCGCGCCGGCCGGGGCCCGGGAGCAGCAGCGCGCCTGAGGCCCGTGCCGTCCAGTGCCGTCCAGTGCCGTCCAGTGCCGTCCCGTGCCGCGTCGGCGCCGGAAAGGCGAAAGCACCGCGTCCGGGGGTGGACGACGGTGCTGAAGGGGTGGAACGGGCGGTCTGCCGGTCACTTTCTCGCGGTGGCCGTGGTGGTGGCGAGGGTGCCGTGTCGGACGGTTTCGACGGTGGCGCCGACGCCGAAGGTGCCGAGGGCGATGGAGGCGAGGACGGCGGTGCCGGCGAGGAGGCGGCGGTGGCGCCGGGGGAGCGGGAAGCGCGGTTCCTGGTAGGGCGCCTGAGGGCTGGCGTTCATGACAGGGAGGGTCCCAGGGCGGTGTGAACGGTCGGTACGCGCGGGTGAAGTCCGGGCGGGGGTTGGGCGTCGGTTGGCCGCGTACGCCCCACCTGTGCGGGTGGGGCGTACGCGCTGGTCAGCGGCGTGGTGCGCGTTCGGCGAGGGCTTCGCCGACGGCGACCCGGACGGCGTCGCGCAGGCCGTGCACGGGGTGCAGGCGGGACGGGCCGGCGGCCGGGTCCTCGCGGAGCTCCTTCACCAGGGACACGCAGAGCAGCAGCATCACGACCACGAACGGCAGCGCGACCAGGATCGTCGCGTTCTGCAGCGCGGTGAGCCCGCCGGCCAGCAGCAGGGCCGCGGCGACCCCGCCCATCAGCACGCCCCAGACGACCACGAGCCAGGTGCGCGGGTGCAGCGAGCCGCGGCTGGAGAGCGAGCCGAGGACGAGGGAGGCGGAGTCGGCACTCGTGATGAAGAAGGTCATCACCAGCAGCACGGCGACGACGCTGGTGACGGAGCCGAGCGGCAGCGAGCGCAGCATCTCGAACAGCGAGGCCTCCGCGCCCTTCGGGATGGTCGAGACCAGGTCGGCCGCGCCGGTGGAGACCAGCCGGATCGCGGTGCCGCCCATCACGCAGAACCAGATCACGGTGGCCCCGCTGGGCACCAGCAGGACACCGAGCAGGAACTGCCGGATGGTGCGGCCGCGGGAGATGCGGGCGATGAAGGTGCCGACGAAAGGGGCCCAGGAGAGCCACCAGGCCCAGTAGAAGATCGTCCAGGAGCCGAGCCAGCTCTCGTCGGTGAAGGCGCCGGTCTGGGTGGACATGTCGAGCAGGTCGGAGAGGTAGCCGCCGACGGTGGAGGGGATCGAGTCCAGCGTGAACACCGTCGGGCCGAACACGAAGACGAAGAGCATGATCAGCGAGGCCAGGACGACGTTCGCGGTGGAGAGCCACTTGACGCCCTTGTGGACGCCGGAGAAGGCGGAGAGCACGAAGGCGGCGGTCAGCGAGCCGATGATGATCAGCTGGGCGTTCTGGGTGTTGCGCACGGAGGTGATGTAGCCGAGGCCGTCGGCGACCTGGAGCGCGCCGAGGCCGAGGCTGGTGGCGGAGCCGAAGACGGTGGCGAAGACGGCCAGCAGGTCGATCGCGCGCCCGGCCCAGCCGTCGGCGCCGCGTTGGCCGATGAGCGGGACGAAGGCGGCGGAGATGCGGTTGCCGCGGCCCTTGCGGAAGGTGGTGTAGGCGAGGGCGAGGCCGCCGACGGCGTAGATCGCCCAGGGGTGCAGGGTCCAGTGGAACAGCGAGAACTCCAGGGCCTGCTGGGCGGCGGCCGCGCTCTGCGGCTCCAGGCCGGAGCCGGGCTGCGGGGTGGCGAACAGTTGGAGCGGCTCGCCGACCCCGTAGAACATCAGGCCGATGCCCATGCCGGCGCTGAACATCATGGCGACCCAGGCGAGGGTGGAGAACTCGGGTTCGTCGTCGTCGCGGCCGAGCCGGATGCGGCCGAAGCGGCTGAAGGCGAGCAGCACGGTGAGGACGAGGAAGACGTCGGCGGCCACCACGAACAGCCAGCCGAAGTTGTGCAGGACCCAGCCGAGCGCTGTGCTGGAGGTCCGGCCGAGCGAGTCCTCGGCGAAGATGCCCCAGGCGACCACGGCCAGCACCAGGGCGGCGCTGATCCCGAACACCGCCCGGTCGGCGGGCAGGGTCGCGGCGGGTTCGTCGGGCTCCTCCGCGCGTTGGTCGGACTGCGGCGGCTGGCTGCTCATCGGGCGGACTCTCCTACCTCGGGGGCGGTCGTGGGCTTCGGCGGCATCGGTGGATTAAAGCTGCATGTCGCACTATGTCCAGTTCGCACCGTGAGGGGCGGGAGGGCGCGCCGGGGAGGCGGAGGGTGAGGACTTACGTCCTGTCAGGCCGCGTGCTCGCGGGCCGGGGCGTGCGCGGTGGCGAGGTACCGGGCGAGGACGCGGCGGCTGCGGGTGAGATCGTCGATCCGGGCGTCCAGGTCGGCGAGTTCGCCGCGCAGGGTGGTGAGCAGCTGCGGGCAGGCCTCCAGGACCGGGACGGGGCCGGTGGCGCAGGGGAGGAGCCCGGCGATGGCCCGGGTGGTCAGGCCGGCCGCGAGCAGACTGCGGATCTGCCGGACCCGGACGGTGTCCGCCTCGCCGTACTCGCGGTAGCCGGCCGCGCTGCGGGCCGGCCGGAGCAGGCCCTGTTCCTCGTAGTAGCGGAGCAGGCGGGTGGACACCCCGGTCAGGCGGGCGAGTTCTCCGATGCGCATGACCGGGCGAACGTCCGTCCGTTCCGGGGTGTTCCCGGGGTGCTCAAGGGGGTGTGTGAGGGGTGTACGAGGGGGGGCGTGCGAGTGGGGGAGTGCGAGGGGGGTGCTCAGTCCTTCACGAACTCCAGTATCACCTCGCGGAGTTGGGGCAGCAGCTCGATCATCGGCAGGTGGCCGCAGGCGAGTTCGGTGAAGCGGGCGCCGGGGATGCCCTCGGCCAGGACGCGGTGCTGGGACGGTGGCACGAGCCCGTCCTCGGCGGTGCCGACGACCAGCGTCGGGACGGCGATCGCCGCGAGCTCCGCGCGGACGTCGACGCGGGCGGCGAGCCGGAACTGCTGGCGGAAGCCGTCCGGCACCGGTGAGTTGAGCGCCTCCCGCAGCTCGGTGAGCCGATCGGCGGGCAGCGCCTCCACCCAGGTCTCGCCGAAGGCGACGGTCAGCATCAGCCGGGCGAGTTCGGCTGGCCGCTCCGCCAGGTCGACGGCGAGTCCGGCGAGCAGCCGCAGTCGCGCCGAGCCGCCGGCGACGCCCGCGAGCAGGAGCAGCGAGCGGACCCGGCCGGGGTGGCGGGTCGCGGCCCGGACGGCGACGGCGGCGCCCAGCGAGTAGCCGGCCAGGTCGAAGGAGTCCAGGCCCTCCTCGACGGCGGCGGCGACCAGCCGGTCGGCCAGTTCGTCCAGGGTGGGCTCGCCCGGCTCGTACGGGCTGTCGCCGGAACCGGGGTAGTCGGGGGCGACGACGGTGCGGTGGGCGGCGAGGTCCGGCAGCAGCGGGCCCCAGTTGTCCCGGGCGCTGCCGCCGGCGCCGTGCGCGAGCAGCAGGCCGGGGCCGGAGCCCCGGACGATCCGGGCGAGCGGGGAGAACGGGGCGAGCGGGGAGGGGACGGCTGGCACGGGTGCCTCCTGGGCGGGCTGTGGTGGACTGTCGCGGGTTGTCGTGGGCTGCGGATTCCCCGACAGCGGGAACGGTAGGAGTTCACACCGGTGAGAAGGTCAAGCCGGCGGCTGAAGCTGGTCGACGGCGGCGGCGGTGGACGTGCCGTCGGCCGCAGTCGGCGCCGCGCCGACCTGCGGGACGAGCCGCGCACCCACGGCTGGACGCGCTGGAGCATCGACCGGCGCTCCGAGCGGTCCGGCCGGTACGAGCTGGGCGCCCGCGTGACCGCCCGCCGGGGCGACACCCGGCCCGAGCGGGCGGTGGTCAACCGCGAGGGCTACCCGTTCGACGCCGTGGTGGTCCCCCGGTGACGGTGACGGTGGCGTAGGGCCGGTCGCCGTCAGGGCCGGTTTGCCGTCAGGGCCGGTGGGCGCCGGACGGGACCTCGTACGGCGCCGGGTACGGCGTCTCGTACGGGTTCAGCACCAGCCGCACCACGTCCTCCAGCCGCCGCCGGGCGTCGCCGAGGGTGGTGCGGCCGGTCACCCAGGCGGTCAGCTCGCCCTGCCAGGCGTGGGCGACGATGTGCCGCACCAGGTCGCTGGCGGCGGCCGGCACCTCGGCCGTCACCGCTTGGAGGGCGGTGCTGTCGGCCCGGGCCATGCCCTGGAGGGCCTCGCTGGCGAACGGGTCGGTGGAGGCGGCGACGGCCACCCGCAGCCGGGCCAGCTCGGGCTGGCGCTGGTAGGCCCGCATCCCGCCGCGGACGAACCGGACCGCCCGGTCGGTGGCCCCCAGCCCGGCACGCGGACCGCGCAGCTCCGCCACCAGGTCGGCCAGCAGCAGGCGGTGCCACTCGGCGATCGCCGCCGCCAGGAGGTGGTCCTTGGACGAGAAGTAGCGGTACGCCGTCCCCAGGGCGACTCCGGACCGCTCGCAGACCTGCTTCATCTGCAGCCGTTCGACGCCGATCTCGTTCACCAGGGCGAGCGCGGCCGCGATCAGGCTTCCGCGGCGTTCGAGCTGACGCGGAGACATCGCCTCCACCGGCCGTGGTGACAGGTCAACCTTGGTCACCCGCACCATGATACGGGCCGGGGCCGCTCAGGAGTATGACGCCGACCGGCCCCCTTGCGTTCGCCGCGCGGTCACCGTCGCCGGGCCCGGGCCGCTGATCCGCTCCGCCGACCCGTTCAGTCGGCCCGCTCCGTCCGGACCCGCTCCGTCCGGGACCACGGTGCCCGGACCGCGGTGTCCGGCCGGCGGTGTCCGGCCCGTGCTGTCCGGTCAGCGCAGCCGGCGGATCAGCGACTCCTGCACGGCGGAGGCGACCAGCCGCCCGTCGCGGCCGTAGAACTCGCCGAGCGACAGCCCCCGGCCGTCCGAGGAGGACGGGCTGCGCTGGGCGAACAGCAGCCACTCGTCGGCCCGGAACGGGCGGTGGAACCACATCGCGTGGTCGAGCGAGGCGATCAGCAGCCGGGGCGGTTCGGTGCGCTGGAAGAAGTTCGGCTGCTCGTGCAGCCCGGCGGTGGAGGCCAGGGTGAGGTCGGACAGGTAGGTGAGCGCGCAGACGTGCAGGAGCGGGTCGCCCTCGGGCAGCGGGGACGCGATGCGCAGCCAGACGAACTGCTGCGGCATCCCCGGCACGGACGGCGGCACGCCCGGCGCGTCCGGCGGGACGAAGCGCAGTTCGAGGTCGCGGAAGCCGCCGGTGCCGGTGATCGCCGCGCGCAGGGCCGGATCCCAGAGCGAGAAGGCGTCCGGCAGGGCCTCCGGCTCGGGCAGCGGCGGCATCGCGCGGTGGCGGTCGGTGGCGGCCTCGGGGCGCTTGAAGGAGGCGGAGAGGGTGAAGATCGCGTTCTGGTTCTGCACCGCCGTCACCCGCCGGGTGGTGTAGGAGACGCCCTCGCGGACCCGCTCGACCTCGTAGCGGATCGGCTGGGTCGGGTCGCCGGGCAGCAGGAAGTAGCCGTGCAGCGAGTGCACCGCGCGCGGGCCCTCGCAGGTGCGGCCGGCGGCGGTGAGCGCCTGCGCGGCGACCTGCCCGCCGAAGGCGCGCATCGGCGCTCCGGCGTGGCAGCGCCCCCGGAACGTGTTCTCGTCCAGTCGCTCGATCTCCAGCAGTCCGGCGAACGAGCCGGCCGGGCGGTCGGCCCGGATTTCCTGTTCGGTCAGGTCGGTCACGGGCCCATAGTGGCAGAATCCCGCCGCGCCGCGGTGTGACCTGGGTAACGCCCCGCGGGCTCCTCCGATTGGTAGAACCTGTTCCAGTGCGGTTGCCGCCCGACGGATTGTCAGTGCCCTCACCTAGCGTGTTCGACATGACGCAATCCGCACACGCGTACGCCTATCTGCGCCCGTCAGCCGTCCTCGACGGCGACGACGGCCGGCACCTCGACCTGGCCACCTCCGGCGGCGCCACCCCGCTCGGGGAGGCGGCCAACCCGCGCTTCTTCGCGGGCTTCCTGGCCGACCCGGCGCCGGCCGCGGCCGCGCTGCTCGCCGTCGCGGACGTCGCCGCCGCCCGGTACTACCAGCCGCAGCTGCGCGCCTCGCTCGACCCGGTGGTCACCGCCAACGGGGACCGGCTGCGCTTCGAGTCGTTCTCCGGCTGCTGCGGCGTCTACGCCCGGCTCGACGTGCTCCAGACCGGCCTCGACGGCGACGACATCGGCCACGGCACCACCAACGTGGACGTCAACAACCCGCTGCGGGAGGCCCTGACCAGGATCGGCCCGGCCGACCCGCTGCACCTCGCGGTCGGGCCGGACGCGCTGGAGGTCACCAGCTTCGACGGGCCGCTGGTCGAGAAGAAGGTGCCGCTGCCGCAGCGCTGGCTGCGCGGCTTCGCCGAGACCCAGGTCGTCGCCGCCGGCTTCGACCTGCGCGCCGAACTGCCCGCCGCCGAGGCGGTCCGCTTCCTGCGCTCGCTGCCGCGCGGCGGCCGCTCCAGCACCGCCTGGGTCGTCCCGGCCGGGCGGACGCTGCGGCCCACCACCCGACCGGTGCCCGGCGCGGTCTGCCTGCCCGGGCCCGACCGGCTGGTGGCGCTCCAGCGGGTGCTGCGGCACGCGCTCGCCCTGCGGGTGTACGGCCCCCTCGCCGCCACCGGCCCGGCCGCCTCGGCCTGGGAGGTGGTCATGCCCGGCATGCGGCTCACCCTGACCCTCTCGCCCGACGCCTCCCGGGGCTTCTCCGGCGAGGGCGGGGTGCTCGACGCGCTCGCCACCGGCACCGCCGAGCAGGACGCCGACCTCGTCGCGGTGCTGCTCGCCTGGGAGCCGCGGATCGAGGTCGCCGACCTCGCCGAGCAGTCCGGGCTCAGCCCCGAGCGGGTCCGCGCCGCCCTCACCCGGCTCGGCACCGCCGGGCAGATCGGCTACGACACGGCCGAGGCCGCCTACTTCCACCGCCAGCTCCCGTACGACGCCGGGCGGGCCGAGGCCGCCAACCCGCGGCTGCGGGCCGCCCGGGCGCTGGTCGCGGCCGGCGCGGTACGGCTGGAGCCCGGCGGTACGACGGCCGTCGTCACGGTGGACGACCACCTCCAGCGGGTGCGCACGGACGAGGCGGGGCGCCTCGGCTGCACCTGCCTGTGGTGGGCCAAGTACCGTGGCGGGCGCGGTCCGTGCAAGCACGCGCTGGCGGTCGCGATGGTGCGGGAGGCGGCCGGGGAACGGGTGCCGACGGTGCCGACGGTTCTGACGGTCGCGAAGGAGGTCCAGGCGTGAACGCGGTGACGCAGGTGTCGGAAGCGGTACGGACGGCGGAAGCGGTGCGGACGGCGGAAGCGGTGCCGGGCGGGGCGGCGGTCGAGGACCTGCTCGCCGCCGTGCGGGGCGGGCGGACGCCGCAGATACCGGCGCTGGTCGCCGCGCTGGACCAGACGCAGCGCCGGGAGTGCCTGCCCGCGCTGAAAGCGCTGCGCAAGGAACTGCGTGACGAGTGGTCGAAGGAGGCGCTCGCCAGCAAGGGCGCCCTGCTGCTGGCCGGCGCGGGCTGCCACACCGGCCCGGCTGGCGCCGCCACCTGGCTCGGCGCCCGCGACTTCACCTCGCGCGAGTGGGCCAAGCACCCCGCGTTGGCCCAACTCGTCGCGGCCCAGCCGGTGGAGTGGCAGATCGAGGTGGCCACCCGGCTCGCCGACCGGCCGGCGCCGGGCTGGGGCTGGCCGCTGTACCCGGTGATCGAGGCCGTGGTGCGCCGCACCGGTTGCGCGGTGCCGCAGAACGAGGCCTTCGTCCGCGAGTGGGTGGAGCGCAAGCGGCAGGGCAGCGGCCCACGGCTCACCCTGGTCGAGCTGCTGCGGGCCGACTCCTTCACCCCGGTGCTGCTGCCCCGGGTCTTCGAACTCGCGGACATCGGCGGCGCGATGTCCTTGCGGTTCAGTCCCCGCCCCGGGGACGCCCTGACGGAGGCGATCGCCGAACTCGCCGCCGCCGGCGAGCTCGACCGGGCCGACCTGATCGACCGCTGCCTGGCCCGGCTGCTGCGCGGCGGCAAGCCGGCCGACCAGCGCTTCTTCCTCGACGTGCTGCGGGCCCTCGCCCCGACACCGCAGGAGTACGCCGCCCGGGTGCGGGACGTGCTGCCGCTGCTGGACGGGCTGTCGGTGGTCGCCGGGCACGCCCAGGACGTGCTCGCCGGGCTGGACGAGGCCGGGTTGATCGAACCCGAGGCGCTGGTCGAGGCCTCCGCGGTGGTGCTGTTCCGGGCCGAGAAGAAGCTCGTCCGCGCCCAACTGGGCTGGCTGGAGCGGGCGGCCCGGCGTACGCCCGGGCGGTCCGGGCCGGTGGTGCTCGCGGCCGCCGAGGCGTTCGGGCACCCGGACCAGGCCCTCCAGGAGCGGGCACTGAACGTGGTGGCCCGCCACCTGCGGGCGGCCGGGGAGGCGGTCCTGCCCGAACTGCGGCTCGCCGCCGAGGCGCTGAACCCCGCCCACCACCGGCGCGCCGGCGAACTGTTCGGCGCCCCGGTCGGCGACGGCGACGGCGACGGCGACGACCCGGACACCGGGTGGAACGAACTCCTCCCGCCCGCCCCCCAGCCCCTCCCGCTCGGCCCGCCGATCGCCTCGGCCGCCGAACTCGCGCAGGAGCTGTCCGCCCTGCTCGCCGCCGACGAACCGGAGCCGGCGGTCTTCGAACGCGTGCTGGACGGCCTGGTCCGCCAGGCCCACCGGGACCGGGCGGCGCTCGCCGAGGCGCTGGAACCGGTCCGGCGGGTCCACCCGTGGGACGGCGTCGGCCGCTGGCACGACTGCGGGCCCCGGGACGTCCTCTACGTCGCGGCCGCGGTGGCCGGCGAGACACCGCCGCGCCGGGTCCGGGACTTCCTCGGCGGCAAGGGCCGCTCCCCGCTGCGCGGGCAGAACAACACCGCGCAGGGCACCGTCCTCGCCGCCCGGCTGGAGGAGGCCGCCTGGCAGGTGACCGCCGACCAGCCGCCCTACCTGCTGGCCACCCCGACCGACACCACCGGCGCGCTCGACCCCGGCACGCTGGTCGAACGCCTCGCCGGGTACCAGACGGCGGGCGTCACCCCCGGCCGGGCCGACCTGTGCGCGGCCCTGCTGCGGGTCGGCCCCCGCGCCGACGCCGGAGTGCTGCGCGCCGCCGAGGCGCTCACCTCGCCGTCCGGGCGCTGGGCCGCCCAGTGGTTGCGCACCGGCGGTCTGCCCGACCAGCCGTCCGATCGGGTGCTGTTCGCCCCGGGCCGGGGCTCGAAGCACGGCCACCACTACGAGGAGCGCTGGTGGGAGGACGTCCGGCGGGTGGCCGTCGCCCAGCCCGGCATCGGGGCCGGCCCGAAGGGCCCGGACGGCGAGCGGCTCGCCCCCGAGTTCCGGGCACTGCTGGAGGGCACCGAGCCGAGCGTGGCCCGGGTCCGCACGGTGGCCAACTGGATCTGGCGGCCCACCGCGCACTGGGCCGCGATGCTCCCCTGGCACCGGGAGGAGCTCGCCGCCCGCTGGCTCGACCACTTCGCCGCCGGCGCCGACCGGGACGAGCGCGACGCGGGCCGACTGCTGCCCACCCTCGCCGAGGCCGGCGGCCCGGCCGGGCTCGCCCTGCACCTGGCGCTGGCCTACGGCCTGGGCGCCCGGCACGTCGACGACCGGACGTCGGCCGTCGACGCCCTGCTGGTGCTCGCCGCCCGCGGTGACCTGGACGGCGCGCAGCTCGGCCGGGAACTCGGTGCGCTGGTCGACTGCGGCGCGGTGAAGCCCAACCGGCTCGCGGCGTCGCTCACCCTGGCCGCCGGGACGGGCGCCTACGGCACGGTCTGGTCGGTGCTCGGGCCCGCGCTGCCGGTCCTGCTGGGCGGTGAGGGCACGTCCGCCCGGGGCCTCGGCGACCTGCTCGCCCTCGCGGCGGACTGCGCCCGGCGCACCGGCGCCCGGGGGCCGGTGGCCGAGGTGACGGCGACGGCGGAGCAGGGCGGATCGAGCCGCCTGGTCAAGGAGGCCCGCGCACTGCGGGACGCCCTGGCGGGGTGACGCGGCGACCGCCACCGGGGCGGGGGCCTCCGGGGCGGGGGCCACTGCCGGGTGTCGGCCGGTCACGGCTGGGGTCAGGTCATGGCCGGCGGCGGGTCATCGCCGGTGTCCAGGCGTGGCCGGTGTCCGGGCGTGGCCGGTGTCCGGGCGTGGCCGGTGTCCGGGCGTGGCCGGTGTCCGGGCGTGGCCCGTGTCCGGGCACGGGTGGTGTCCGGTCACGGGCCTAGGGTGGGCGGGACTTCCGTCCGTCCGCCCGTCCCACCGGAGTGCTCGTGCTGCACCTTCGCCTGATCGTCCCGCCCGACCTACGGGAGCCCGTGCTCGGCAGCCTGGACGCCGTGGTCGGGGTGACGCACGTCGTGGTGCTGCCGGGCGCGGCCGTACGGCCCGCGGGGGACGTGGTGCTCTGCGACGTCGCCCGCGAGTCGGCGGACGAGGTCCTGGGGGCGCTGCGCGGGGCCGGCCTGCCCGAGCGCGGGGCGATCAACGTCTCCGACATCGAGCTGACCCTCTCGGCGGCCGCCGACGAGGCCGAGCGGCTGGCCCCGGGGGAGGGGGCCGACGCGCTGGTGTGGGAGTCGGTCTCCGAGATCACGCACGAGGAGTCCACCCTCACCTGGGTGTTCCTGGCCTTCCTCACCGTGGCGACCATGCTGGCCGCGTGCGGCGCGGTGCTGGACAGCGCGATCCTGGTCGTCGGCGCGATGGCGGTCGGGCCGGAGTTCGGGCCGCTGGCCGGGCTGTGCGTGGCGCTGGTCCAGCGGCGGCTGCGCCCGGCGCTGCGGTCGCTGAACGCGCTGGTCACCGGCTTCGCGGTGGCGATGGCGCTGACCGTCGGGTTCTCGCTGCTGATGGACGGGCTCGGGCTGTTCAGCGAGGCCGAGTTCGACGCCGCGCGGCCGAACACCTCGTTCATCTGGCAGCCCGACGCGACGTCCTTCGTGGTCGCCTTCCTGGCGGGCATCGCGGGCCTGCTCTCGCTGACCTCCTCGAAGGCCGGGATGCTCGTCGGGGTGGCGATCTCGGTGACCACGGTGCCCGCCGCCGCCAACGCGACCGTCGCGCTCGGGTACGGGGACTTCCGGCAGTTCTGGGGCTCCAGCGTGCAGTTGCTGCTGAACCTGCTGGGGATCGTGCTGGCCGGGGTGCTGACGCTGCTGGTGCAGCAGCGGGCCTGGGCGCTGATCCGCCGCCGGCGGACGGGGGAGGAAGGCCGACGGCCGGTGGCGAACACGTGACGGCGAACGGCTGACGGCGCACAGCCGACGGCGAACAGATAACAGCGAACAGATAACAGATAACAGATTTCAGCGAACAGATTTTGAAATCTGTTCGCTGAAGTCCGTCACCCGCTCCCGGGCCGGCACCGCGCCCCGGTCCCGGACCAGCGGCTCGATGCCGCGCGGCGTGGCCGCGACCGCGCGCCACCACAGTCGCAGCGCGGGCGGGTCGACCGGTTCGAAGGGCTTGCCGGGCCGGGGTACCGCCAGCCGGGCGCCGAGCGCCTGGGAGGCCGTGACCACCCGTTCGGCGGGCTCCTCCCAGGGGTGCGTCGCCAGGTTGAAGGTGCACCAGTGGATCGGCATGAGCAGGTCGCCGCCGAGGTCCAGGTGGGCCCGGACGCCCTCCTCGGGCGTCATGTGCACCTCGGGCCAGAAGTCGCTGTACGCGCCGACCTGCATCATCGTCGCGTCGAACGGCCCGAGCCGGCGGCCGATCTCGGCGAAGCCCGGGAAGTAGCCGGTGTCCCCGCTGTGGAAGATCCGGTGCCCGCCGCCGGCCACCACCCACGACGCCCAGAGGAACAGCGCGCTGGTGCGCGGGCCGCGGCTGCAGTAGTGCCGGGCCGGCGTGGCGGTGAGGGTGAGCCCGGCGACCTCGGCCGACTCCCACCAGTCGAGTTCGACGATCCGTCGGCCCGGCACCCCCCAGCGCTCCAGGTGCGCGCCGACGCCGAGCGGGACGGCGAACACCGCGTCCGTTCCGATCAGCGTGCGGATGGTGGCCATGTCGAGGTGGTCGTAGTGGTCGTGGGAGACCACCACCACGTCCACCGGCCCGAGTTCGGACAGCGGCAGCGGCATCGGGTGCAGCCGCTTGGGCCCCGTCCAGGCGAACGGCGAGCAGCGCTCGCCCCACACCGGGTCGATCAGGAGCCGCCGCCCGCCGATCTCGGCGAGCACGGTGGCGTGGCCGAGCCAGGTGAGCCGCAGTCCGGAGTCCGGCGGCAGGGCGAGGTCGACCGGGAGCAGCCGGTGCACCGGTACGGCGGCGGCCGGCGCCCGGCGGGTCTTGTCCCCGCTCAGCTGGGCGCGGGTGATCTCCAGCGGGCTGCGCTCGTAGACCAGGCGGCGGGTGGGCAGCGGGTTGCGGAAGGCGCCGTCGGCGAACTGCGGGGAGCGGTGGATCCGGGCCAGCCGCTCGCCCCGGGGTTCGGCCCCGAAGGCCTCGGCCCGGACCAGGTGCCAGGCCGCGCGGGGCAGTCGCGCCAGGACCGGCCCGGTGCGGTGCGCGGTCGCGCCGACGGCCGGGCCGGTGGTCGGGCTGGTGGTCGGGCTGGTGGTCGGTGGGGTGATGAACTGCGAGGACAGACCGGCGAGGCGGGAGAACCAGGGGGCGGGGCGGGGCAAGGCTCCTCCAAGGACGGTCACGGCTACCGGGCGTGCCGGGGCGCGTATCCGGGCGACTGGTGAGGCCGCTGCGATACGACAACCATCTCGTCGGAGATTACTCGCCGTGGGCCGTCCGGACCTGGTGAGCGGCCCCGTGCGGGCCAATCGGCGTACCCCGCCGCTGCCGCCTGCCGCCTGCCGCCTGCCGCCTGCCGCCTGCCGCCGCGCCCACCGCCCCGCCGCGCGTGCCCCGGGCCCCCGCCCGGTGCCGCTACGCGTAGAAGCGGGTGATCGTCTCCGCGACGCAGTGCGGCTTGGCGCTCTCCGCGCTGGTGATCGTGAACCGCACCACCGCCTGGACCCCGCCCGGCACCTCGGTGGCCGAGAGCAGTTCGGCGGTGGCCCGGATCGCCGTGCCCACCGGCACCGGTGCCGGGAAGCGCACCTTCTCCGAGCCGTAGTTCAGCGCCATCCGCACGCCCTCGACGCCGTAGCACTCCTTCGCCAGCACCGGGATCATCGACTGGGTCAGGTAGCCGTGCGCGATGGTCGAGCCGAACTGGCTCTCCTTGGCCCGCTCCGGGTCCACATGGATCCACTGGTGGTCGCCGGTCGCCTCGGCGAACAGGTCGATCTGCCGCTGCCCGATGGTGTGCCACTCGCTGGTGCCCAGTTCGGTGCCGACGGCGGCGGTCAGGTCGGCGAGGGAGGCGAAGCTCGTCACGGTGCGCTCCTGGGGGAGGGGTCAGGACGCCGGAAGCGTATGCCTACCCGCCGGTATCTGTCAGCGGTGCGGAACCGGGAACAAGGGGGCGCGGAACTGGAGGGGCGGTCCGCAGGCGTCCAGAGGTCCGCAGGCGTCCAGAGGTCCGCAGGCGTCCAGAGGTACGGACGTTCAAGGGTGCAGGGCGTCCAGGGACGGAGACGTTCAGGCCTGTCGGGTGTTCAGGAGCGCAGCGCCCCGCGCCCCAGCGCGTCCTGCCCGGTCGGGAACAGCCGTCGGCCGCTGACCAGTTCCGGCACCAGCGCGACGAACAGCGGCTCAGGGTCCCCCACCCACGGCCGCAGGCCGGAGCGCAGCACCCGCCGCACCTGCTCGGGCTCGCGCACCGCGTCGGCCCGGCCGTGGACCAGCACGCTCCAGCCGGTCCGGGTGACCGGGTCCAGCAGGTCCGCCTGAAAGGCCACCACCGTGCCGTCAAGCCCGCGCGCGGTGGCACTTCCCCGGCGCACGGCGAGCACCAACCGTCCGTCCAGGACCTCGAAGGAGACCGGCAGCACGGCCGGCAGCGCGTGCTCGGTGTACACCACGCGCCCGACGGGCACGGTGCTGAGCAGCCGCAGGCACTCGGCCTCGCTCAGGGTCTCCACACGGTCCTCACGCTCCATGCGTCCGATCGTCCTCCGGTCGGCGCGCGTGTCGATAGGGCCCATGGTCCCTGAGCGGACGGGCCGGGAGCCCCGTCGGCGGCCGCCCGGAGCGGTAGCCTGCCCGGCGGCGGTACGGTACGCGCCCCTGTGCACCACGGCAGCGGTGGGCGCGGCGGGCGGCCCCGGGTGCGCCGGGGCCGGCATGGGAGGGGGCGTGCGGATGGCGGGCGGGGTCGACCTGGTGGTGATCGGGGCGGACGGCGGGCCCGATCGGGGCTTCGGGGGCTCGGCGCTGGCGCCGGACGGCGCCCGGCTGCTCGCGCGGGTGCTGCCCGGGATGTGCTTCGACGTCGGCGCGGCCGGCTGCCGGGTCACCGAGGTGGCGCCGGACGCGGATGCCAACGCGATGCTCACCGCCGTCCGGGAGGCCGCCCAGCACCCGGGCCGGTGGCTGGTGGTCTGCCTGGTCGGCCAGTTGGCGGCCGATCCGCGCGGGCGGCGGCTCGCCCTGGTGACCGGCGGCAGCACCGCCGACAACGCCTACCGGCGCGGTCTGGCCTGGGACTGGGTGGTCAGCGCGATGGTGCACGGCGACCAGGAGGAGGCCCTGCTGCTGGTCGACGCGGTGGCCGACCGGGACACCTGGGCGGCGCTGGAGCGCGGCGGTGGCGAGGAGGGCGCGGGTGAACTGCTGGCCTACCCGCGCGTCCCGCTGTGGGGCCGGGTCGGCCGGTACACCCCGGGCAGACGCGGCCGGGACGCCGTACTGCCGGGTGGTGAGGGATCGTTCAGCCACGCCCTGACCACCGTGCTGCGGCAGGGTGTCCCGGGTGCCCCGGCCGCCGTCGCCCCGTTGGATCTCCAGCCGTCCGTCGCGGCGCTGCTCGACGGCGGCGAAGCGTCGGGTAGTTCGGGTGCGCCGGGCGCGCGCCTGCTCGTTCCGCCGCAGGGCGGGCGCCTGTTGATGCGCAATCGGGCCGCAGTTCGGGGCGCATTGGCCGGATTGTCGCTTTCCGAAGAACTGTTGGCCGTTCTGTGGCGGGAAAGTGCCCCGACGGAACCGCCTTCCGCGTAAGGTCAGGTGGCCTGAGGTGTTGCCGTGATGGGGTGGGTTGGCGAAGAATCGACCCCCAGCGGAAACACCTGCGGGACGGCGGAATTCTTCCGGCGGCCACGGATCATGGATCGGTCGGTCGCGACGAGGTGGGGCGATGCGGCAGCGCGGAAATGTGTTGCGCCCTGGGGCGGTTGGGGTCGGTGGGGTGGTTCTGGTGTTGCTCCTCGGCGCGTGTGCGAGCGGCGGTGCCGATGGTTCCGTCGATCGGCTCGGAACGGCTGCGCCCAGCGTTGCGGGATTGGATCCGGTACCTCCTTCGGGTGGTTCGGCAAACGCCTCGATCGCGCCGACGGAAGGGCCGGAGGGCGCGATGGGGCGGCTGGCCCTGAAGACGTATCAGGACTGGTGGCAGGCCCAGTCCGAGGCTTTCGGGCGATCGGATTCGGACGGATTCGCTCTGGAGACGTACTCCTCCGGGCGGGCCCTTACCGACACCCTGGTCAGTCTCCGCCAACTTCGCGACGCCAAACTGGTGATGACCGGAACGCCGCGCAATTCGGCGGTGGTCAAGGCCATTGACCTGAAAGCCGATCCGCAGACCGCCGTGATCGAGGACTGCGTCGACGTATCGGGATGGCACCGCGTCGACGCCGTCACCCAGGTGGCGAAGGATCCGGGCGACCGACTGAACCGCTACGTCGCGACCGCTTCCCTGCGCTGGTTCCAAGCACGTTGGCTGATCTACGACTTCAAGCGGGAGGTGGACCGGACATGTTGAACACGCGTAAACCGGCCCGGCGATTCGCGATCCTCGCGCCGTTGTCCGCCGGGTTGCTGTTGGCCTCGGCGGTGTCGGCGGCGGCGGACGAACCGCCGGGCGGAGGCGCCGAACAATGTTACCCGGACGTGATCTGTTCCGGGGTCAACTCCGGCGGCAAGAAACCGAATCCCGGACCGTCGCAGCCCGGCGGTGGCGGCGGTGGCAGTACGGGCGACGGGCCGCTGCTGTGCAGCTACCACGACCAGCAGTGGCCCTGCCACGACCCGGAGCGCGGCTGGTTCAACAGCGACTTCGGGTGCTACTTCCGCCCGCTGGACAACCCGCCCCCCGAGGGTGCCTCGGAGTGGCGGGGCCACAAGCCGTCCGAGGGCGCGCTCTACTCGAAGGTCTGCCCGCAGACGGGCGGTGGGCAGGACGGCGCCGAGATCGTGTTCGAGGCCACCTCGCCGGCCGGGCCGCCGGCGCTGAACCTGGTGGACGTCGGCTTCGGCTTCGCCCACGAGATGCGTTTCCCGAAGCCGACCGCAGGCGTCGCGCCCAAGGGCACGGCGGTGGTGAAGGCGCCGGTCTGGCTCTGGCTGGACGGCGTCGCGGCGCCGGCGTTCAAGACGCTGTCCGTCCCGGGGGCCTCCGTCACCGTCACGCCGGTGCTGAGGGGCGTGACCTGGACCTTCGACAGCGGCGTCTCCGTGACCTGCGACAAGGCCGGGACGCCGTACGACCCCAAGTACGGCGCCGCCAAGTCGCCGGACTGCGGCTACGAGTTCGCCGTGGGCTCGGGCACCAAGAAGAGCGGCGTCTTCGACGGCACGGTGACGGCGAACTGGGTGGGCGAGGTCGTGGTCACCGGGCCGAACGCGAAGACCTTCGACGTCAAGATGCCGCAGTCCTCGAAGTTCACGCTCAAGGTCGCCGAGGTGCAGGTCCTCAACTGACCCGGCGGTGGCGGACGTCCGACGCCGCGCGGCCCGGGCACCGCGGCCCGGGCGCGGACGCCCCGAGCGCCCCGCCCCGGGCACTGACCACCCGAGTACCTGACCACCCGAGCACCTGAGCACCTGAGTACCTGAGCACCGACGACCCGAGCACCGAATACCCAGCACTGACGACCCGGAACGAGCACGAGGGAAGGGCGGAACCCGGTGGAGAACCGTACATTCGCGACGCCGGGATCCGGCACACCCGCAGGGGCCACGGTGTCCGTGGCGGTCCCGGACCAGGGGCAGGGACAGGGGCAGGGGCCGGGCGAGGCCCCGGGCCGCGGCGAGGGCAAGGGACGCGCCACCCCGCACGCCCCCGGCCGGACGCTGCGGGCCCGGCGGCGGCGCCCGGCGGTGCTGGCGATGGCCGTCGCGCTGATCGCCGCCGGCGGCCTGGGCGGCGCGGTGCTCTACAACAGCACCGGCCAGCGGGTCGCCGTGCTGGCGCTGGCCCGGGACATCCCGTGGGGGCAGGTGATCACCGACGACGACCTGGTGGTGGCCCGGATCGCCGGCGACCCGGCGCTGCGGCCGCTGGCGGCCACCGAACGGGACAAGGCGGTCGGCATGCGGGCCGCCACCGACCTCAAGCGCGGCGCGATGCTCACCAGGGGCGACGTCGCGCAGACCCTGGCCGTGCAGCCCGGCCAGATCGTGGTCGGCGTCTCGGCCAAGCGCAGTCAGCTGCCCGCCAGCCGGCTCCAGCCCGGGTTGCAGATCGTCGTGGTCTACACCCCGGACAACAGCAAGGCCGACTCGATGCCCGCGACGGTCATCACGGTCGGCCGGGTGGACACCGACGGCAGCCAGGTGATCGACGTGGCCGTCGGCGCGGCGGACGGCCCCCGGCTGGCGCAGTGGGTGGCTGGCGGCCGGATCCAGGTCCTGCTGGCCGGCCGCGCCGCCGCGGCGGGCGGCGCGGGCACCGGCGGCAGCGCCGCGCCGACGGCCCCGCCGACCGGGGCCGCCTCCGGCACTGCCACGGCCCCGGTGCCCCCGGCCGGGGCGGGTGGCGCCTGATGGCGGTGATCGCGGTGGCCGGCGGACCGGGCGCGCCCGGCGCGACCACGGCGGCCCTGGCCCTGCTGCTGGCCTGGCCGCTGGAGTCCGGGCGGCGGGTCCTGCTGGTGGAGGCCGACCCGGACGGCGGCGCGGTGCTCGCGGGTGCCCTGGAGGGCCGGGTCGACGCCGTGTACGGGCTGCGCAACCTGGCCGTCGCCGACCGGCGTGGACTGCTCGCCCAGACCATCTGGGAGCAGCTGATCGACCTCTCGCCCGAGGGCACCGCCGAGCGGCTGCTGCTGCCCGGGCTGACCGACCCCACCCAGGCCCCGGGCCTCGCCTACACCTGGGAGCCGCTCGCCGACCTGCTGCACGGCCTCGAACCGCAGGGCTACGACGTCATCGTGGACCTCGGTCGCTCCGGCGCCACCGGGGTGAGCGCGGTGCTGGCCCGCCGGGCGGACGTGGTCGCGGTGACCGTCCGCACCACGCTGCGCGGCCTGAGCTCGGCCCGGCCCCGGCTGTCCGTGCTCGCCGAGGACCTCGCCACGGCCGGCACCGGGGCGGACGCGCTCGGACTGCTGCTGGTCGCCGAGGGGCCGTACTCGGGGGCGGAGGTGTCGCGCGAGTTCGGCCTGCCGGTGCTGGGGCTGCTGCCGCACGCCACCCGCACCGCCCGGGTGCTCTCCGACGGCGGCGACATCACCGACCGGCGGTTCATCCGCTCGGAGCTGATGCGGACGGCGCGTTCGGCGGCGGACGAGGTGCAACTGCTGGTCCGCCGGCGGCGACAGCGGCTCGCGCCGACCGCCGCGCCGATCCCGGCGCAGCTCACCGCCGCGACCCGGACCGAGGGCCAGCCCCAGCCCCAGACCGCGGCCCACGCCCAGCCCCCGGTGCCGACCCCGCAGGCGCCCTCGCCGACGGCGTACCGGCCCGTGGAGGAGGAGCAGCCCTCCTACGCCCCGCCCACCCCGCCGCAGCCGGTCGCGCCGGTGATCACCACCGGCCCGGTGGCGCCGCTGGCCGGGCTGGCCCCCCATCCGGCCGCACCGGCCCCGTTCCCGGGGCACGCCCAGCAGCCGCAACCGCCGTACGGGCCGCAGGCCGGCTACGCCGGGTACGACCGGCAGGCCGGTGCCCCGTACGACCGGCAGGCCGGGTTCACCCCGTACGACCAGCAGGCCGGGGCCCCCTACGACCAGGCGCCCTCGTACGTCCGCCCGGAGCCCGAGGACGACGGCCGCTACCCGCTCCAGCAGCCCGCCGCGACACCCGATCAGACCCACCCGAACGGCCCGCAGCCGTACAACCCCGGGGAGGTGCTCCGTGCGCGGTAGCCCCCTGCACCAGCACCCCACGGCCGACCCGGCCGCGCTGCCCTGGGCCACCCCGGCCCAGAGCCCGGCCCAGAGCCCGGCCCAGGTCCCGACGCAGGGTCCGACGCAGGGCCCGCACCAGACCGCGGGCCAGGCGCCGACGGCCGCGCCGCCCCAGGCCTACCGGCCGGGCCCCGTCGCCCCGCAGCCCGGGCCGCCGTACGCCCGGCCGGGCGGCGCGGCCACGCCCACCGCCGTGCCGTCCCAGCTGCCCTCGCTCGACCTGCGCGGCGCCGCCACCCGGCCGGCCGTCGACCCGCAGGTGGCCCGAGAGCTGAAGCGCCAGGTCGCGGCCGAACTGCACCAGCAGATCACCCGGTTGACCGCCACCTCGGGCGCCGAGCCGGACCGCGCCACCCGCCGCCAGCGCGGCCGCGCGCTGATCGAGGAGGCAGTCGCCCGCTGGTCCGACGCCTACGCGCAGACCCACGGCATCCCGCCCACCCGGGAGCAGGACCGCGCGCTCGCCGAGGCCGTCTTCGACCTGCTGTTCCGGGCCGGGCGCCTCCAGCCCTACCTGGACGACCCGGAGATCGAGAACATCCTGATCAACGGCTGTGACGACGTCTGGGTCTCCCGGGTACACCAACCCCTGCGCCAGGTCCCGCCGGTGGCCGACAGTGACGCCGAACTCGTCGAACTGCTCCAGGACTTGGCCCGCCAGCACGGCGGCGGCGAGCGCAGCCTGTCCACCGCCAGCCCGACCCTCGCGCTGCGCCTGGAGGGTGGCATGCGCCTCCAGGCGCTCACCGAGGTGACGCCCCGCCCGTACGTGGCGATCCGGCGCCACCGGGTGGCCTCGGCGACGCTGCCGGAGATGGTCGAACTCGGCACCCTGGACAGCACCTTGGCCGCCTTCCTGGCCGCCGCGATCCGGGCCCGGAAGAACGTGATGATCACCGGCACCCAGGGCGTCGGCAAGACCAGCCTGCTGCGCGCGATGGCCGCCGAGATCCCGCCGGACGAGCGGATCGGCACCCTGGAGTCGGAGTTCGAACTGTGGCTGCACACTCTCGGCCACCTGCGCCAGGTCGTCCCGATGGAGGCCCGCGAGGGCAACGGCGAACGCGTCGAAGGCCGCCTGGCTGGCGAGTTGACGATCGGCGACCTCATCCCGGCGGCGCTGCGGATGACGCTGTCCCGGATCATCGTCGGCGAGGTCCGATCCGGCGAGGTCGTCCCGATGCTGCGGGTCATGACCAACGGAGAGGGCGGCTCGATGTGCACCTTGCACGCCCGCGGCCCGCACATGGTCGTCGACCGCATCGCCGAACTCTGCCTGGAGTACGGCTCGCACATGACCGACTCGCTCGCCTACCGGCTCACCGCCAACGCCCTGGACCTCATCGTGCACGTCACCATGGTCGACGAGACCGCCGTCGGCGGCCGTCGGCACCGCTTCGTCTCCCACGTCCTGGAGGTCACCGGCCTCGGCGAGAGCGGCCGACCCGCGCTGAACACCGTGTTCGGCCCCCGGGTGGACCTCGGCGAGCCGCGGGCCGTCCCGCACACCCCGCCGCAGTGCCTGGACGACCTGCGCCGGGCCGGCTTCGACGCCGCCCTGCTCGGCTCCCGCTTCGGCGGCTGGGCCGGCCCGCTGCAACTGCGGATCGGCGGTGGCGCGCGATGATGCTGCTGTTCGCCCTGTGCGGGCTGGCCGTCGCGGGCGGCCTGGTCGCCCTGGTGGCCTGGGCCCGCGGCAGCGAGCCAGCGGACGAGGACGAGACCCCGGAGCGGGACAACCCGCTGGCCGGCCGCGCCCACGTCTTCTGGTACGGCGCACCCGGCGCCGCCTCGGCCCGGGTCGCGCGGCTGCGCCGGATCCAGCTGCCGCTCGCGCTCGCCGGCGCCCCGCTCGCCTGGCTGTTCACCGGCATTCCGCTGGCCGCGCTGCTGGTGCCGCTGGCCGTGTTCGGCCTGCCCTGGCTGTTCGACACCACCCGCCCGGACACCCGCCGGATCGAACGCCTGGAGGCGCTGTCCGAGTGGACCCAGCGCATCGCCGACGTGCTGCTGCTCGGCGTCGGCCTCAACCAGGCCATCGTCACCAGCCGCCGCACCGCCCCCGCCGCCCTGGAGGAGGAGATCGGCGAACTGGCGGCCCGGCTCCAGGCCCGCTGGCGGCCCGAGGAGGCACTCCAGGCCTTCGCCGACAGCCTCGCCGACGCCACCGCCGACAAGGTGCTCGCCGCGCTCGTGCTGCGGTCCGGCGACAGCGGCCCCGGCCTGGCCCGGGCGCTGTCCGACATGGCCGACTCGGTGCGCGAGGAGGTCCGCCAGCGCCGCGCCATCGAGGCCGACCGGGCCAAGCACCGCACCACCATCCGCTGGCTGGTCGGCATCATCGTGCTGGTCGTCACGGTCGGCTCCTTCAACACCGAGTACACCCGGCCGTACGGCTCGCTGCTCGGCCAGATCGTGCTCGCCGTCGTCGCCGCCCTGTTCGTCGCGATCATCGCCTGGATGCGCGCCCTCGCCTCGCACCCGCCGGTGCCCCGGCTGCTGGCGCCCGACCGGCGCGGCAAGGCCGGGCGCCGTGCCCCGGTGCGCGAGGACGAGGCCCTCCAGCACCTCGGGGAGGTCCGGTGATCTCCCCCTGGTCCGTGCTGGCCGGGGCCGTCGCGGCCGGCGGCGTCGCCCTGCTGATCGCCGAACTGCGGCCCGCGCCGCCCGACCTGCGCCAGGCCCTGGACCGGTTGCACCCCACCCCCGCCGAACGGGCCGCGGACCCGGACGAGCGGCCGCGCTGGTACGACCGGATCGGCGAGCGCTCGATCGGCCTGCGCGGGGTGTCCGTCCCGCACCGCGAACTCGCCCTGATCGGCCGCGCCCCGGCCCGGTTCATGGTGCACAAGCTGCTGTTCGCCGCGATCGGCCTGCTGCTGCCCGCCTACCTGGGCGCGATGGCCGTGCTGATGGACATCGGCCTGCCCTTCGCCCTGCCGCTGCTGGCCGGGCCGCTGCTGGCCGGCCTGCTCTGGTTCGTCCCCGACGCCATCGTGCGCGGCGAGGCCAAGGAGGCGCGCACCGAGTACCTGCACGGCATCGCCGCCTACCTCGAACTCGTCGCCCTGGAACGGGCCGCCGACTGCGGGCCCGCCGAGGCGCTGCGCCGCGCCGCCGCGGTCGGGCGCGGCACCGTGTTCCGGCGCATCCGCGACGCCCTCGACCGCGCCGCCACCGACCGGCTCCCGCCCTGGGCCGGACTCGACGCGCTGGCCGAGGAGTTGGGGATCATCCCGCTACAGGACGTGGCCGACATCATGCGGCTGTCCGGCACCGATGGCGCCGCCGTGTACGACACCCTGCGGGCGCGCGCCAAGGGCCTGCGCGGCGAACTGCTCGCCGAGGACCTCGCCCGTGCCAACGCCGACAGCGAACGGATGGTCGCGCCCGGGGCCGCTCTCACCCTGCTGATGACCGTCCTGATCGTCTTCCCAGCGCTTCACCAGATGCTCAACTAAACCTCCTCACAGAGCATCTGACACCACACCACACTTCCCCGGGAGACCCGAATGACCGTCCGACTCGCCCACCTGGCAGGCCGGCTGATCCGGCCCGCCCTGCTGCCCGTGCAGTTCGCCCTGCTGCTGTTCACCCTGCGGCTCGGCCGGCTGCGCGCCGCCCGCGCGCGCGGCGACCGCGGCGCGATCAGCATCGAACTCGCCCTCGCCATCATCGCGTTGGTCTTCGTCGCGGGTGCCGTCGCGACCGCGCTGTACCTGCTGAAGGACAAGGTCGTGCAGAAGGTCGAGCAGGACCCGAACATGCCGGGTGCGGGCGCGGGAGGCGCCACCAAGTGACGTACCGACCTCGCCGCCGCGGCGACCGGGGGTCGATGAGCGTGAGCCTCGCCATCGTCTTCCCGGTCGTCCTGGTGCTCCTGATGCTCGTCGTCCAGGCCGCGCTGCTGTGGTACGACCGCCAGCTCGCGCTCACCGCCGCCCGCGAGGGCGTGGACGCCGGCCGGATCCAGGGCAACGCGACGGACGAGGTGAAGAACGAGGCGGCGCGCCGACAGGCCAGGGACTTCCTCGACCGGCAGGGCGTGCACTCGTACACGGTGACGACCGACGGCAGCACGCCCGAAGTGGTCCGGGTCACGGTGGCGGTGCGCCCGCCGCTGCTGATACCCGGGCTGTCGGCGCCCGCCCTCACGCAGTTCGCCGAGGCGCCGCGCGAGCACTTCGTCCCGCCGGTGGCGGTGGGGCCGTGAGACGGCGGACCCGGGCCGCGCGCCGACCCCGGTGGTGGCCGGTCCGGCGGGGCGACGGCGGCGGGGTCGCCATCGAGGCGGCGATCGTCGTGCCGCCCGTGGTCGGGCTGGTCCTGGTGGCCATCGCCGCGGGTCGGGTGCAGACCACGGCCGGTACGGTCGAGGCCGCCGCTCGGGCCGGCGCCCGTACCGCCTCGTTGCAGCGCAGCGTCGACGGGATGACGCAGCCGGGCAGGGACTCGGCCTTCGCGACGCTGCGCCAGCAGGGCGTGTCCTGCCGCAACGGGGACGTCCAGGTCGTGCCCGGCCGGCTCGACCTGCCCGGCGGCGCCGTCACGACCGTCAAGGTCACCGTGGTGTGTGACGTCGAACTGGCGGACCTGCTCGGCGGGCCGTCCGGCGTACCCGTGACGAAGCACCTCGTCGGCGAGTTCACCTCCGTGGTGGACCGCTACCGGGGCACATGACGGCCCGGCCCGGCACCCGGCCGGACCCGGGCCGCAGCGGGGGATTGGGGACGGCCCGCGCGGGGGAGACGCAAGCGGAGAGCGCACGGGGAATGGCGCGACGGGACCGGCCGGCGCCCGGTGGGGGCCGGTGGGGAGGACGAGGTGCGGGAGGGGCAGGGGGGATGGGAGTGCCTGTCAGGGCGCGGCGTCGGCGCCGCTCCGACCGGGGCGCGGTCGCCCTCTTCGTGGCGATCTGTGCGGCCTACGTCGTGCTCGTCATCGCCCTGGTGATCGACGCCGGCGGCCGGCTGCGGGTCGCCGAACGCACCGACGCCTACGCCCAGGAGGCCGCGCGGGTCGGCGGACAGCAGCTCGACCAGGCCGCCGTCCTCCAGGGGAAGGGCTTCAAGGTCCAGCAGGACTACGTCCGGCAGGCCGCGGACGCCTACCTGGCCCTGTACGGCCTGCAAGCCGGCGAGGTCGAGTTCTCCGGCGACGGCAAGGTCGTCACCGTCACCGTGCGGGCCGACTACCGGCCCGTCCTGCTGGGCGCGCTCGGGGAGCGGAAGGTAACGGGCAAGGGCAGTGCGACCCTCGTCCACGGAGTCGAGAAAGCGGAGACCGACTGATGGCCGCGCCACGTGCCAAGGACCAGGCCCGAACCGCCCCGGGCCGGGCTCGAACCGCCAAGGACCAGACCCCGGGTGCCAAGGGCCGGGCCCGCACCGGGCACCGGGCCGTCGGCCGGCCCGCCGCCCCGGTGCCCCGCCCACCGCGCGGGCGCGGCCGCGGGGCAGCCCTGATCACCGCGCTCGCCGCGCTGGTCACCCTGCTCGCCCTGCTGCTCGGCGTCCCCGCGCTGCTGCTCTACGGCACCCGCGCGGTCGCCGCGATGGGCGAGGTCGCGCCGGACGGCGTCGGCCAGGCGCTCACCGGCCCGGACGACGGACGGCTGTTCCTCTGGCTGCTGGTCGTGGTCGGCTGGCTCGCCTGGGCCTGCTTCGCGTTCTCCGTCCTGCTGGAGATCCCCGCGCAGTTGCGCGGCCGCATCGCCCGCCGCATCCCCGCCTTCGGCTGGAGCCAGCGGATGGCGGCCGGCCTGGTCGGTTCGGTGTTCGCGCTGATGCCGGTCGCCGGTTCGGCCTTCGCCGCCGCCCCCGCCCACACCGCCACCGCTCCGGCCCAGTTGGCGGCCGGCGTGCAGCGCGCCGCCCTGCCCGCCGCCCAGGCCACGCCCGCCCTGGCACCCGCCGCCGAGCAGAACCCCACGTACACCGTGCGGGACAGCCGGCCCGCCGACAGCCTGTGGTCCATCGCCGAACGCCAACTGGGCTCCGGTGAACGGTGGGTGGAGATCGCCAAGCTCAACGACGGCCGGGTGATGGACGATTCCGGCGTCCGCTTCGACGCCGACCGGCCGATCCAGCCGGGGTGGGCGCTGCTGATGCCGGGGGACGCGAAGGCGGACGAGGCGGCGCCTGCTCCTGCGCCTACCCCTGCACCTGCTCCGGAGCCCGCTCCCGCTCCTGCTCCCGGTGCCGGGTCCGCGTCCGGGGCGCCGTCCGGGTCGGCTCAGGTGCCGCAGTCCGGGACGGAGCCGGGTGCGGGCGGGCACGCGACGGTGACCGTCCAGAGCGGGGACAGCCTGTCCGCCATCGCCCAGCGGGAGTTGGGCGACGCCGAGGCGTGGCCGAAGCTGTTCGAGGCGAACAAGGGCGCCCAGGCGCCGGGCGGGGAACGGCTGACCGATCCGGACGTGGTGGTGCCCGGGATGGTGCTCGCGGTGCCGGGGGCGGCCGCTCCTTCGCCTGCTTCTTCGCCCGCGCCCGATCCCGCTCCGGCACCGCAGCCGGCGCCGTCGACCGGCCAGCCGCCGGCCGACCAGGCGCCCGCCACCCCCGCCCCCGCGCCGACCCAGGCCGCACCGACCCAGGCCGCGCCCCAGCCGGCGACCCCGGCACCGACCCACACGCCCACGCACGCGCCCGCCCCCGCCGCGCACGCCTCCGCCGCGCACGCCGAAGCGGCCTCCAACGGCGACTACTCCATCGCCCTCACCGCCTCCACCGTCGGTGTCCTGCTCGCCGCCGTCATGGTCGGCACCGTCGCCCACAAGCGCGGCACCCAGCTGCGCGCCCGGCGCCCCCGGCACCGCATCACCATGCCCGACGCCGAGGCCGCCGCCTTCGAGAACGAGCTCAGGGCCCGTCAGGACGACGCCGGCCTCGACCTGCTCGACCGCGCCCTGCGCACTATGGCCCGCAACACCGTGCGCGGCGGCAAGCGCCTGCCCGCCATCGTCGCCGCCCGGATCACCCCCGGGCACACCATCGAACTGCACCTCTCCGGCCCGGCCACCCCGATCGCGCCGTTCCGTGCCGCGCACGCCGCCAACGTCTGGTGGTGCAGCCTCGACTCCGGCGACCTGCTCAGCGCCGCCCAGGCCCGCAAGACCGCCGCGCCCTACCCCGCCCTGGTCACCCTCGGCACCTCGCCCGACGGCTCGGTCGTCCTCGCCGACCTGGAGGCCGTCCGGCTGCTCCACCTCTCCGGCCACCCCGACGACGCCCGCGACATCCTGCGCACCCTCGCCATCGAACTCGCGCACAGCCCGCTCGCCGACCGGCTCCACCTGCACCTGGTCGACCTCGCCGAGGAGGTGCCGGTCAGCGGCCCGGCCGCCGAACGCATCCACCGCCACCCCACTCTGGAGGCCGCGCTCGCCGCCCTCGGCCCGCGCACCGCCAAGGCCCGCGCCACCCTGGTCGCCGCCGAGGCCGCCAGCCCGCGCGACGCCCGCAGCCGGGGCCAGGCCGACGAGTCCTGGACCCCCGAGATCGTGCTCTGCGCCCAGCAGCCCGGCGGCGACGTCCCCGCCGAACTCGGCCGCCTGCTCGACGCCCGGCCGCGCACCTGCGTCGCCGTCATCACCCGCGCCCCCGAACGCGGCAGCGGCCCCGTCGCCCGCTGGACCCTCCCCACCACCGGCCAGGCGGCCATCCCCGGCCTGCACCTCACCGTCGAACTCCAGCGGCTCAGCGACCAGCAGTACGACCAGGTCGCCGAACTCCTCCGCGCCGCCGACGACCTCACCCAGCACCCGGCCCCCGCCTGGACCCTGGACGGTCCCGGCCTCGACCCCGACGCGGACGACGACGACGCCGACACGGCCGAACTGCCCGCCGCCGTACCCGTGCTGGCCGCCGTCGGCGCCTCCGCGGCCGGTGCGCAGGGCGGTAAGGACACGGCCGCCGGGCCCAGGCTGCTCGCCAGGGTCATCGGCACCGGGGCCAGCCCGTTCGCGGGCACCGACCCGGCGACGCCGGTGCCGGCCCCTTCGGCCGGGCCGGGGCGGTACGCGGTCAACGGGCAGGGGCGGCAGGCCGCCTCCGCCGAGACCGAGGCCGAGGCCGGACCCGAGACGGAGACCGGAGTCGGGGCTGAGGCCGGGGCTGAGGCTGAGGAAGAGCTCGCGGTCGGGCAGGCCGTGGACGAGGCCACCGACGAGGCCACCCGGGACCTGCGCCGCCCGGGCGCGGCGGCGGGGGATGCGGCGGCGGGGGATGCGGGGGAGGCGCCGCAGCAATCCCCTGCGGTCGTCCTCGCCGTCCAGCCCGTGCCGTCCGTGGCGCCCGTGCCGTCCGTGCCCGCCGTCCAGCCCGTCCAGCCCGTCCAGCCGGTCGTGCCGCAGTCGCCCGCCGAGCCGGCCCCGGTCCACCAGCCCGCGCCCGCGCCCGTCGGCGTCGACCCGCGCGTCCCGCCCCGGCCGGAGCCCTCGCCTGACCTCGTGCCCGGTCTCGTGCCCGGCACCCAAGCCCAAGCCCAAGCCGAAACCGATTCCTCCGTAGAGCCAGGAGCCGAACCCGGAGCCGAGCCCGGCCCCGCCGCGAGCGCGCCGGTCGCCCAGACCACCCCCGGGCGCAGCGACAGCGACGACCTGCTCGCCATCCTGCGCTCCCCGGAGGCACACGCCACCCGCAACGCCCCCCGGATCCGCCTGCTCGGCCCGGTCGACGTCGCCGGAGCCCTCGGCGCCGCCGAACCCGGCGCGCTGCCCCGGCTCACCGAACTCGCCGTCTACCTCGCGCTGCGGCCCGGCGCCGACCACCACGCCCTAGATCACGACCTCCACCCCGGCGCCGCCCACCTCGACCCGCACCCCACCGCGGCCGACGCCACGAGCCCGCTTCCCGGCAAACTCGCCGATCTGGCCGCCTGGTTCGGCACCTCGCCCGAGGGCCGCGCCTTCCTGCCCACCGACACCACCGACGGCTACTCCTTCACCCCGGTCGTCACCTGTGACTGGGACGAGTTCCGCAGCCTCTACCGGCGCGGCATGCGCAGCACCAGCGCCACCGCCGACGCCGCCCTCGCCCACGCCCTGGCCCTGGTGCGCGGCGCCCCGTTCGCCGAGGCCCCGCCCGCCTCCTACGGCTGGGCCGAGGCCGAACGCCAGGACATGATCGCGGCGATCGTCGACACCGCTCACGAACTGGCCGCCCGCCGCCTGCAGTACGGCGACCACCGCAGCGCCGAGGCCGCCGTCTTCCGCGGCCTCGCCGTCGCCCCGGACGTCGAACTCCTGCACCGGGACCTCTTCTACGCCTACGCCTCGGCCGGCGCCCGCGACCAACTCCTGCGCGCCGTCAACCGCCTCGACGCGCTCAGCCGCCGCACCGGCCGCGACCTCGACGCCGACACCGTCGCCCTGCTCCGCGACCTGCTGGCCGGTTCCTGACCCCCGGCATGCCGCTGCCCGGCCGCCCCTCGGGGTGACCGGGCAGCGGCATACCGGGTCCGATCGGTCCGATCGGTCCGATCGGTCCGATCGGTCCGATCGGTCCGATCGGTCCGATCGGTCCGATCGGTCCGATCGGACCGGTCAGGCCGGTCAGGTCAGGCCGGGCCGGGCAGACGCACCGGCCGTCGACGGTGCGTTCGGTGGCGGTGTGGACGTCCCGGACGGCGGTGACCGGGACCTGGGCCACCGCCACACCCACGCGGGTCCGGTCCGCCGGCGTCCGGGCGACGACGTCGACCTGCCCCTGCTCCGCCACCGTGGCCCGGGCGAGCACGCTGAAGACGTACGCCCCACCCTCGACGCCGTAGCCGTCCGCCCACAGCTCGACCACCTCCCCGCCGTCCAGCGTCAGATGCCAGGGCAGGGGTGGTCCGGCGGCGAAGTCCATGGCCGGGGAGTCTAGGGCGTGTCGTGTCGGCGCGCCCGCAGCCACATGTCCAGGGCGGCGAAGTCGGCTGCGGTGAGGCCGCGTTGGGGGTCGACGTGGTGGAGGAGCGCGCGGGCGGGGGAGTGGGCCGCGACCCAGCGGCGGTCGGCGGCGGTGATCTCGTCGTCCACCCATGCGAACGGGCGGCCAGATGCCCGGGCGACCAGCGCGCGGGTCTTCCAGTGCAGGTCGGCCGGTTCGTCGTCGTCCGCCACCGGCCAGTCCACGACGGGCAGTTGCGGCAGCCCGAGCCAGGGGGAGAGGCAGGCGTTCGCGTCGGACATCCACGTCGTCGCCCACACCAGTTCGCACGGCAGGCTCAGCAGACGCTCGCCGAGCGCCGGATCGACGCGGGCCAGCAGGGGGTTGACGCCAGGACCGGGGCCGGCGGCGGACGGGCCGCGGAAGACGGGGTAGCCGCCCGGGGGCGGCGCGCCGAAGGGGATGAGCGGTCCGTCGACGTCGAGGAACAGCAGAGGTGTGCCAGGGCCTGCCATGACGGCACGATAGCGGGCGGCGTGGCGCGCTGATCGGAGACCCGGCCTGGATCGGGTGTGCCGGGATCTCGTAGGGTGGCGCGACGGGAGTGGTGGCAGGCGCCACCCAGCAAGGGCATCAGACGCCGCGAAGCGGCGGGGTGGGGCGGTGACCAGAAGATGGCGGAGACGACAGCTGTCCCCGGAGGCCCCGAACCGGCAGCGGACTCGGGCCCCTGGGACGCCGTACCGCCGCCGCGCAGCCCGGCCGAGGAGCACCCGCCAGGGCCCGCCGCGCTCTACGAGCCGCCGCCCGCGCCCCCGCTCCCGCCGTCTGCTCCGACAGCCCCGCCGTCTGCTCCGGCAGCTCCGGCCGCGGTGCCGGGCCCGCCGCCGACCGCACCCACCGGATGGACCGTCACCGGTATGCCCGCCGTGGGCGCGCCGCCGTCCGCGGCCACGCCGCCGCCGTTCCCGGCTCCAGGCGTGAGCGCCCCCGGTGGGGGCGGGCTGGGAGCGGCGCCGCGCGGGCGGATCCTGGTCGTCGAGGGCGGTTACGGCAACTCCGGGCGCCGCACCTGGGGTCGAGGCGGTGCCGCCCAGGCGTCGGTGCTGTCCGCGATGCTCGCGGCCGTCTCGCCGCAGGTGCTGCTCGCCGCGGACGCGGTGGACGCCGTCCACCTCCCCGGCGCCAGCGACCCGCACACCGTCCTCGCCCACCTGCGTGCCGCGTCCCGCCACCCGGGGCCGCTGCTCGTCCACTTGGGCGGGCACGTGGTCGCCGACAAGCGCGGTGGGCAGCTCCAGCTCACCCTGCGCGACTCCAAGCAGGACGGCCTGCCCTGGCAGGCCGTCGCCGCCGAGCTGAGCCACCGCCCGGCCGAGTGGCAGACCCTCGTCGTCGCCGACCTGAGCGCCGACCAGAACGCCTGGCCGTACCTCCAGGGTGCCGCTTCACCGCTCAGCGAGGGCATCCCGCTCTGGGCCGTCGTCAGCCCGGACCCGGAGCAGATCGGCACCTTCACCCGCGCCCTGATCGAGGCGCTGCACGGCGGCCGCCCGGGCGCGGGCGACGTGCTCGCGCCCGAGCAACTGCGGCAGCAGGTGTATTCGGTGCTGCGGCCGGACGTCGTCATCCTGGCCACGCACGCCCCGGACCGTCCGGTGTTCCGCAACACCGCCCGCCGTGGCGACGGCCCGCTGGCCGACGTGGCGCCGCCGGTCGACGTGGCGCCGCCGGTCGATGCCGTGCCGGCTGGCGTGGTGTCGTCCGGGCCGCCCGTGTCGGCGGTGTCGGCGGTGTCGGCGGTGTCGGGCCGGGCGGAGTCGCAGGACGCCGCCGTCGAACCGCCCGTGGCGGTCCGGGTTTCGGCCCCAGCCCCCTCCCCGGCTCCTGCTCCTGCTCTTGCTCTTGCGACCGAGGCCGGCCTGGTGAGTCTGGTCAAGCCCGGCGTGCCGCCCACCCCGCCCAGGCCGGCCCGCCCGGTCAGCCTGCTGAAGGGGCAACCGGCCGGCCAGGCGGGCGTGACCCTGCGCAAGCCCGCTCCGGCGGACGCGGTGCCCGAGGCCGTCGAGCCGTCCGCAGGCGTGACGCTGGCCAAGCTCCAGCCGTCGGAGCCGGCGTGGAATCAGGAGCCGGAGCCGGAGCCGGCGTGGGATCAGGAGCCGGAGCCGGAGCCGGAGCCGGCGTGGGATCAGGAGCCGGAGCCAGCGGACGCCGCCACGCCGACGGAGGGACCGCAGGACGCCGTCCCGGCGCAGGCCCCTCCCGTGGACGAGGCCCCCGCCGACGCGGTGCCGACGGCGGAGGCACCGGAAGACACGGCCCCGGTCGACGACGAGACCCCGGCCGACGTGGTGCCGGTGGACGCGGTGCCTGCCGATGCCGCGCCCGCGGACGTTCCGGCGTCCGGTCAGCCGCGTGCCGATTACCGGGAGGTCATCGGGCGGATCGTCCGCAGCGCCGACGCCGGGGAGCACGGTGCCGCCACCGACCTCGCCTTCGCGCTCGAACTGGAGGCGATCGCCGAGTACGGTGCCGTCTCCGAGCCGGTCCTCCAGGTGCGCCAGGTCCGGGCGCATGTGTGCCGTCTCGCGGGCCGGCCGGCCGAAGCCGCGGACATCTACCGCGAGGTGGCCCTGACGCTGCTCCGTTCGCAGGGGCCGGACCACCCGGAGACCCAGCAGGCGGCCACCAACGCCGAGGCCTGCTGGCGTTCGATCCCCGACCGGGCGGCGGCCCTTCGGATCGCTCCGGAGATCATCGAGCTCCGCGCCTACCTCCCGGGCCCCGACGGCCGCAAGCTCCGCGCCGCCGAGCGCTACCTCGCCCAGCTGGCCGCCGCCCCGGAGCCGGCCGCGGTGCCCGTCCCCGTCCCGGCGGACCGCGTCTGATCCCTCGCGCCGTGCCGCAGCCGGGCCGGACAGCTGACACCTGGCCGCGAACAGACGACAGGTAACAGAAAACAGCGAACAGATAACAGATTTCGAAATCTGTTATCTGTTCGCTGTTAGTTGTTACTTGCTACCAGTCGCCCGTCAGCGACCGGCGATGGCGTGGACGAACTTCGAGCCGTCGATGGTGCCGAGGCCGCTGGAGAGGTCGTAGCCCTCGGTGGCGGTGTAGCCGGTGACGCTGCCCCAGGAGTTGTCGCCCTCCTTCACGTCCGTGATGCCGCTCCACGCGCTCGGGAGCAGGTTGAGGCCGTACAGGCGCCAGTTGAGCTGGCCGAGGCGGTGGCCGGCGAGCTGGTCGGCGAGGGCGACGACGCCGGAGAACAGCGGGGTGGCCTCGCTGGTGCCGCCGGTGAGGTGCCAGCCGACGGTGGTCGGGTCGTAGGACTCGTAGGTCCAGGCGCCGCCGTCGACGGCCGCGCTCATGCTGATGTCGGGCGTGCCGCGGTGGTTGCCGGTGACGTTGGCGACGCCGGCCTGGTACCACGGGCGGTCGAAGATGCCGGAGACGCCACCGCCGCCGGCGCCGGACTTGTCGTGCCACACCTTGTCGGGCGCGGTGCGCGCGCCGTTGTCGTCCAGGGTGAGCTGGGTGCCGCCGATGGAGGTGACCAGCGGGTCGGAGGACGGCCAGGAGTTGACCTTGTACGGGTACAGGTCGGTGCCGTTGGTCTGTGAGTCGGTGGCGCCGTTGTCGCCGGAGGCGGCGAGCACGGTGACGTTGTGGTCGGCGGCGGCCTGGAAGGCGTAGCGCAGGTCGGTGAGCGACTTGAAGTCGCCCTTGTCGTACCCCGGGAAGGTGTTCTCGGTGGCGCCGAAGCTCTGCGAGATGACGTCGCCGCGCCCTTCCTTGATGAGGGCCTTCTCGGCGTCCATCATCTCGGGCAGGCCGGTGGTGCCCTCGGTCTCGGCGACGCCGGTCTCGACCAGGACGATGTGCGCGTCGGGGGCGACGGCGTGGGCGTACTCGACGTCCAGGGTGGTCTCGCCGGCCCAGCCGGTGTGGTCGGGGTTCTTGGGGTCGAAGGCGGGGACGTTGCCCCACTTGACCACCTCGACGTTGGTGTCCTGGATGCCCCACTGCTTGTCGAAGACCTCCAGGTCGTGCTGGATGGTCGGCGAGCCGAAGGAGTCGACGATGACGATCGTGCGGCCCTTGCCGGTGATGCCCTCCTGGTACAGCGGGTTCAGGTTGTAGGCGTTCCGGTACTGCAGCGGCGAGTAGCAGTGGATGCCGATCTGGCTGACGCACTGGGTGGTGGTCAGCGGGGCGGTGCGTCCCTGGGCGTTGTGGTGTCCGAAGGAGGCGGGGCGGACGTGGACGCCCGTGAGGTCGTGCGCGGGGGCGGCGGTCGCGACGCCGACCGCCGGTACGGCGATGGTGCCGGCCGTGAGGGCGGTGGCCCCGACGGCGAGCAGAGCCAGGGCGCGGCGAAGGGGAGCGGGGCTGCCCATGGGACTCCTTGGGGCGCAGGGCCCGACCTGGTCCGGTCGGGTCGGTCCGGCCATCCCATCGACAGCCGCATGATCATGCCATAGTCATTTGGTGGGGTCGCCTGATCAGAGGCATGGTCATGCTCGGCCACGCGAAAAGGTAAAGACCGTCCCAGGCGAAGGTAACTCCGCACCCGGGACGGCAATGTGATGGCACGTCAGTATTATCGCACTGGCGCTGAAGGGTCCGTGACGATCCCCGCCGGGGCTATCCCTACCGCGCCCCGCCGTTGACGTACAGCGTCTGCCCGCTGACGTAGGAGGCGTCCTCGCTGGCCAGGAAGGCGACCACGGACGCGATCTCCTCCGGCTGCCCCACCCGGCGCAGCGGGGTCCGGGCGGCGACCTCGGCCCGCTGGTCCTCGGCCGTGCTGCCGACCCGCTCGGCGGTGGCCGCGGTCATCGCGGTGGCGATGTACCCGGGGGCGACGGCGTTGACGTTGATGTTGAACGGCCCCAGCTCGATCGCGAGGGTCGCGGTGAGCCCCTGGATGCCGGCCTTGGCGGCCGCGTAGTTGGCCTGCCCCCGGTTGCCGAGGGCGGAGCGCGAGCTGAGCGAGACGATCTTCCCGTACTTCTGCGCCACCATGTACTTCTGCGCGACGTGGCTGCAGTTGTACGCGCTGGTCAGATTGACGGTCAGGACCGCGTCCCAGTCGGCCTTCGGCATCTTGAAGAACAGGTTGTCCCGGGTGATCCCGGCGTTGTTCACCAGGATGTGCACCCCGCCGAGGTCCGCCGCGACCTGCGCGAACAGCGCCTCGACGGCGTCGTAGTCGGCCACGTCGCAGCCGTACGCCCGTGCGGTGCCGCCCTTGGCGGCGATCTCCGCGACCGTCCCGGCGGCCCGTTCGGCGGTGAGGTCGACGACGGCGACGGTCGCGCCCTCCTGGGCGAGCCGGTGGGCGGTGGCCGCGCCGATGCCCTGCGCGCCTCCCGTCACGACGGCGACCCTGCCCGCGAACCTGCCTGCCAGGCCCGTCACTTCGGCCACTGCGGCTACTTCAGTCATTCCCGGTGCTCCCTTGAACTCGGACGTGAACTCGAACTCGGACGTGAACGCGAGCGCGAACGCGGGCGCGCACTCAGTCAACGTTCTCGACGAGGACGGCGGTGCCCTGACCGACCCCCACACACATGGTGGCGAGGCCGCGCCGGGCGTCGGTGCGGCGCATCCGGTGCAGCAGGGTGGTGAGGATGCGTGCGCCGGAGCCGCCCAGCGGGTGGCCGAGCGCGATCGCCCCGCCGCTCGGGTTGACCAGTTCGTCGGCCTGTTCCGGGGTGAACCCGATGCCGTCGGCGGAGGCCAGGGCCTGGGCGGCGAAGGCTTCGTTGAGTTCGGCGGTGTCGAGGTCGGCGAGCGACCAGCCGGCCCGGCCGAGCACCTTGCGGGTGGCCGGCACCGGGCCGATGCCCATCACGTCGGGGTGCACCCCGACGGAGGCGCCGGCCACGTACCGGCCGAGCGGCCGCAGTCCGAGGTCGTGCAGTGCCTCCTCGCCGACCAGGAGCAGCCCGGCCGCGCCGTCGTTCATCGGCGAGGCGTTGCCGGCCGTGACGGTGCCGCCGGGGCGGAAGGCGGGCTTGAGGCGGGCGAGCTTCTCCAGGCTGGTGTCCTCGCGGATGCCCTCGTCCCGGTCGACCGTCACGCCGTCGGGCCGTTCGACCGGGATCAGTTCGGCGTCGAAGTGGCCGTCCTTGCGGGCGGCGGCGGCCCGTTGGTGGCTGCGCAGCGCGAAGGCGTCCTGGCGCTCCCGGCCGATGCCGTACCGGCTCGCCACCTCCTCGGCGGTCTCGCCCATGCTGAGCACGCCGTGCAGTTCGGCCATCCGGGGGTTGGTGAGCCGCCAGCCGAGCCGGGTGTCGTAGGTCTCGATCCGGTGCGGGAGGGCCTCGTCGGGGCGGGGGAGGACGAAGGGAGCGCGGGTCATCGACTCGCAGCCGCCGGCCAGGACGACGTCGGCCTCGCCGGAGCCGATGGCGCGGGCGGCGAGGGTGACGGCCTCCAGCCCGGAGGCGCAGAGCCGGTTGACGGTGGCGCCGGGGACGGTCTCCGGCAGGCCTGCCAGCAGGACGGCCATCCGGGCGGCGTTGCGGTTGTCCTCGCCGGCCTGGTTGGCGGCGCCCCAGTAGACGTCGTCGATGCGGGCGGGGTCGAGGGCGGGTACGTCGGTGAGCAGGGCGCGCAGCACGGTGGCCGAGAGGTCGTCCGGGCGGACGGTGGCGAGCGCTCCGCGCAGCCGGCCGATGGGTGTGCGGCGGGCTGCGGCGAAGTAGACGGGACGCACGTCGTCGGGCTCCTTATCCGAGTGAATCCGGTCGATCCCGTTCATCCGATCCGGTTGGTCGGATGAACGGGCTGGTCAGAAGGCGTTGACCCCGGTGAGGGCGCGGCCGATGAGCAACTGGTGGATCTGGCTGGTGCCCTCGTAGAGGGTCATGACCCGCGCGTCGCGCAGGTACTTGCCGACCGGGTACTCGTCGATGAAGCCGTAGCCGCCGAACACCTGGAGCGCGTTGTTGGCGGCCCGGACGGCGGCCTCGCTCGCGTAGAGCTTGGCGACGGAGGACTCGGTGGCGAAGGGCAGCCCGCGTTCGATGTGGTCGGCGACCTTCCAGGTGAGCAGCCGGGCGGCCTCGACGTCGACGGCGATGCCGGCCAGCAGTTCCTGGACGAGCTGGTGCGAGGCGATCGGGCGGCCGAACTGTTCGCGCTCGCCGGCGTAGCGGACGGCGGCCTCCAGGCAGGCGCGGGCGATGCCGACGCAGCCCGCCGCGACCGACATCCGGCCCTTGGCGAGCGCGGACATCGCCACCCGGAACCCCTGGTCGACCTCGCCGAGCCGCGCGCCGTCGGGCACCCGGACCCGGTCGAGGGCGAGTTCGGCGGTGGCCTGGCCGCGCAGGCCGAGCTTGCCGTGGATCTCGGTGCGGGTGAATCCGGGCAGGTCGGTGGGCACCAGGAAGGCGGTGATGCCCTTGTGGCCCTGCCGGTCGGGGTGGTCGCCGCCGGTGCGGGCGAAGACCAGGGCGACGTCGGCCCAGGTGCCGTTGGTGATGAACATCTTGGCGCCGCTGATCAGCCAGTCGTCGCCGTCCCGGACGGCGCGGGTGGTGAGGTTGGCCGCGTCGGAGCCGGTGCCGGGTTCGGTGAGCGCGAAGCAGCCGAGCGACTCGCCCGAGGTGAGCCGGGGGAGCCAGTGCCGCTTCTGCTCCTCCGTCCCGTAGCCGTTGACCGACTTGGCGACCAGGCCGAGCGTGACCGAGACGATGCCGCGCACGGCCGAGTCGCCGCGGCCGAGCTCTTCCAGGACCAGGCAGTACGCGAGGTGGTCGCCGCCGCTGCCGCCGTACTCCTCGGGGATGGTGAGGCCGAGGAAGCCGAGCCCGGCCAGTTTGCCGATGATCGCGCGGTCGACGGACTCGGCGCGGTCCCACGCGGCGGCGTGCGGAGCGATCTCGCGGTCGGTGAAGGAGACGGCGAGGTCCCGGACGGCGCTCTGCTCCTCGGACAGCTCCAGGTTCACGGCGGCTCCAGATCCATTAAACTAGCGCTGCAAGTTTTATGAGGGGACTGTAGCCCCGGCCGGCCCGCGCTGGGAAGGGGCACCTGCCAGAATCGGTCCCCGCCCCACCCGACCGGAGGAACCGGAGGCAGCACCCCGATGGCCCGCCCGCGCACCCCGCTGCTCAGCCGCGAGCGCATCGTCGCCGCTGCTCTGCGGCTGATCGACGCCGAGGGCCTGGCGGCCCTCTCCACCCGCCGCCTCGCCACCGAACTGTCGGTCAGCGGTCCCTCGCTCTACAACCACGTCGCCACCAAGGACGAACTGCTGGACGCGGTGGTGGACAGCGTGATCGGCGAGGTCGACTTGTCGATGTTCGGCACGCCCGACGGCACGCCCACCGGTAGGCCCCACGGCACGCCCGACGGCACGCCCACCGGTAGGCCCCACGGCACGCCCGACGGCACGCCCACCGGTAGGCCCCACGGCACGCCCGACGGTCGGCCGACGCCTTGGCCGGACGCGCTGCGCGACTGGGCCCGCTCCTACCGCGCCGCCCTCGCCGCCCACCCCAACATCGTGCCGGTGCTCGCCCAGGGCCCGGGCCGGCGGCCGAACGCGCTGCGCCTGGCCGACGTGGTCTTCGGCCACCTGGTCGAGGCCGGCTGGCCGCGCGGCCAGGCCACCCGGATCGGCGCGCTGATGCGCTACTTCGTCACCGGCTCGGCGCTGGCCTCCTTCGCGGCTGGTTTCCCCGCGGACGCCGAGGTGTACGACGCGGCCGACTACCCGCACCTGGGCGAGGCGCACCGGCTGGCCGGGCACCGCGGGACGGTGGACGAAGGCGCCTTCGAGACCGGCCTGGAGGCGCTGCTCGACGGGCTCGTCCTGCGCTTCGAGCGCCTCGCCGAACGCTCCTAGAGCCGCCGCGCCCTCGTCACCCCCGCTGCCCTCGTCACCCCCCCGCCGCGCCCGCGACCCTCGGCTGGCCCGTCCCCCCGGTCACCCCCGTCGCCCCGGTCACCCTCCGCCGCCTCACCAGGGCTCGCGCGGCAGGAAGGCCGGCCGCAGCGACGGGTCCACCGGGTCGTAGTACCGGTGGTAGACGGGGGTGAGCCCGCCGGAGACCGGGGGCACGATCCAGCTCCAGTCCGTCGGGGTCGGACGGCCGAGCCGCTTCTCCTGGGCGACGTGCTTGAGGAAGCGCTCGGACTCGGTGTGGTGGTCGGCGATCGTCACCCCGGCCTCCTGGAAGGAGTGCAGCACCGCGATGTTGAGCTCGATCAGCGCGCGGTCGCGCCAGAGCGTGCGCTCGCTGGAGGTGTCCAGGCCCAGCCGCTCGGCGACGGTGCCGAGCATGTCGTAGCGGTCGGCGTCGGCGAGGTTGCGGGCGCCGATCTCGGTGCCCATGTACCAGCCGTTGAAGGGCGCGGTCGGGTAGCGGACGCCTCCGATCTCCAGCGTCATGTCGCTGATCGCGGGCACCGCGTACCAGCGCAGGCCCAGGTCGGCGAACCAGTCGTACGCGGGGTGGGTGAGCGGCACCTCCAGCGTGGTGTCGTCCGGCAGGCCGTACCAGTGGGGGCGCTCGCCGGGGCGCTCCTGGACGAGCAGCGGCAGCACCTCGAAGCGGCCCTCGGCGCACTTCCAGCCGAGGTCGCGGGCGCGGGCGGCGAGTGCGGTGCCGGCCGGGTCGCCGACGACGGCGTCGCCGATCCGGTGGCCGGCGTAGCGGACCAACTGCTGGTTGACGATGCGGGCGGCCGGCCGGCCCGGGCGGTCGGGGGCGAACACCGAGACCACCGGGCGGATCCGGCCGCCGTTGCCGGCCAGCCGCAGGTGCTCGAAGCACTCGGCGGCGATGTCGTCGGCCGAGCCGAGGTGGCGCAGGTCGCGCACCACCAGGCTGCGCCAGTACAGCCGGCCGATGCAGCGGGCGGCGTTGCGCCAGGCGAGCTTGGCGCCGTAGGCGAGTTCGGCGGGGGTGTGCTCGTAGCTGCCGGTGCGCTCGATCTCGTCGAGGACGGCCCGTATCCGGGCGTCCGGGGCCCCGGCGGCGGGCTGCTCGCGATGGAAGCGGCGGATGAATTCGGCGGCCTGCTCCGGGTCGGTGAACGGCGGCGGGGACGGCGGCCGGGCCGCGGGCGTGAGGACGGCCGCGGGTGCAGGCACGGCCGCGGATGCAGGCATGGCTGAGGACGCGGACGCGGACGCCGGGGCGGCGGGTGCCGGGGTCGGTGACGGTGTGGCGGCCGGGTGCCCGGCCGGGGTGTGGGCGTGGGCGTACGGGCAGCCGCCGGTGGGGGCGGCGGCGGGTCTGCGGGCGCGGAGCCGATTGAAGATCAAGGACACATCCCTCCTGGCGAACAGGAGTACCGGAGGTGTCCGGGCCGCCGCAGGGAGTGAACGATTCGGCCCCCGCCCCCGCGCTGATCGCGCTAGGGTGCGGGGGCCGAAAGATCGGACTGTCGGATCAGCCCATGTCCTCCAGCCGGACGCCCTTGGTCTCCTTCATGAACTTCGCCACGAAGACGATCGACAGCGCCGCGAACGCCGCGTACACCAGGTAGGTCGCCGACAGGTTCCAGCGCGACATCGACGGGAACGACACGGTGATCGCCCAGTTGGCGATCCACTGCGCGGAGGCGGCGACGGACAGCGCGGCGGCCCGGATGCGGTTCGGGAACATCTCGCCGAGCATCACCCAGACGACCACGCCCCAGGACATCGCGAAGAACAGCACGAAGGCGTTGGCGGCGACCAGCGCGACGGTGCCCTGGAGGTCGGGCAGCGTGACGTTGTCGCCGCTGCCGGTGGCGGAGGAGAACGCCCAGCCGGCCGCGCCGAGCGCGACGGCCATGCCGGCCGAGCCGATCAGGGCGAGCGGCTTGCGGCCGATCCGGTCCACCAGCAGGATCGCGACCACGGTGCCGAGGATGTTGATGACCGAGCCGACGAAGCTGATCAGCAGCGAGTTGCTCTGGTCGATGCCGACCGACTGCCACAGGATCGACGAGTAGTAGAAGATCACGTTGATGCCGACCAACTGCTGGAAGACCGACAGGCCGATGCCGACCCAGACGATCGGCAGCAGGCCGAAGCGCCCGCCGAGCAGGTCGCCGAAGCGCGGGCGGTGGTCGGAGGCGATCAGCCCCTGGACCTCGGCGATCCGGGCGTCGGTGTCGACGTCCTGGCCCTCGACCTGGGCGAGCACGGTGCGGGCGTCGTCCAGCCGGCCGGCCTGGATCAGGTAGCGCGGGGACTCGGGGATCACCGAGGCGAGGGTGAAGTAGACCGCGGCCGGGACGACGCAGATGCCGAGCATCCACTGCCAGGCCTCCAGACCGAGCAGGTGGCCGCGGGTGTCGCCGCCAGCCGCGTTCGCCAGCAGCCAGTTGACCAGTTGGGAGATCGCGATGCCGAGCACGATCGCGGCTTGCTGGAAGGAGGCCAGCCGGCCCCGGTACTTGGTGGGCGCGACCTCGGCGATGTAGGTCGGGGCGATCACCGAGGCGATGCCGATGGCCGCGCCGCCGAGCACGCGCCAGAAGGCGAGGTCCCACGCGGCGAAGGGGAGCATCGAGCCGACCGCGCTGACCGCGAACAGCAGCGCGCCCGCCTTCATGACCTTGATGCGGCCGTAGCGGTCGGCGAACCGGCCGGCCAGTGCGGCGCCGATCGCCGAACCCAGCAGGGCGGAGGAGACGATCAGACCGGTCACGCCGTCGCCGACGCCGAACTTCTCCTGGATCCCGGAGACGGCGCCGTTGATCACGGAACTGTCGTAGCCGAACAGGAACCCGCCGAGGGCTGCGGCGGCGGTGATGAAGACGACGAAGCCGAGGCGGCCGGGCGCGGAGGCCTCGACCGCCCCGGAGGGCTTCTGGGTGACGCTCACGATCTTGACTCCTGGTACTCAACGCTGAGCTCGGTAGCCGAGATCGTAACCCCTATTCGTTTAAGTCTTGTACACCGGAAACCTCAATTTTCGCTCTGAGGATTCGTAAGGTGAACAAGCAAATTCGGCCTTTGCTGGAGCCGCACAGCTGAGAGTTGCGACGATGCCTGATGCCTGATGCCTGATGCCTGATGCCGATGCCTGATGCCGACGCCTCACGCCGGGGCGGACAGCGACAGCCCGAACCTGCCCTCCTCGTCCGTCCACCAGTGGCTCAGCCGAAGCCCGGCCGCCGCCAGCTCGTCGGCCACCCGCTCCCGGCGGAACTTGGCGGACACCTCGGTGCGCAGTTCCTCGCCCCGGTCGAAGTGCACCGGCAGGTCCAGGGCCGGGATCTTCACGGTCTGCGCGCGCAGCGAGCGCAGCCGCATCTCGATCCACTCCCGGTCCGGGTCCCACCGCGCGACGTGCGCGAACGCGGTCGGGTCGAAGTCGGCGCCCAGCTCGCGGTTGAGCACGTTGAGCACGTTGAGGTTGAACTCGGCGGTCACCCCGGCCGCGTCGTCGTAGGCGGCGACCAGCATCGACGGGTCCTTGACCAGGTCGGTGCCGAGCAGCAGGAAGTCGCCCGGGTCGAGGGCGGCGCGCAGCCCGCACAGGAAGGCCGCCCGCTCCTCGGGCAGCAGGTTGCCGAGGGTGCCGCCGAGGAAGGCGACCAGCCGGGGGCCGCCCTCCGGGGGCAGGCCGAGCCGGGCGGTGAAGTCGGCCAGCACGCCGTGCACGGCGAGCCCGGGGTACTCGGCGGCGAGCGCGGCGCCGGCGGCGGTCAGCGCGCTCTCGCTGACGTCCACCGGGACGTACGTCTCCAGGGTGCCGAACGCGCGCAGCGCGTCCAGCAGCAGCCGGGTCTTCTCGGAGGAGCCGGAGCCCAGCTCGACCAGGGTGCGGGCCCCGGTGGCGGCGGCGATCTCGCCGGCCCGGGCGGTCAGGATGGCCCGCTCGGCGCGGGTCGGGTAGTACTCCGGGAGCCGGGTGATCTCCTCGAACAGCTCGCTGCCCCGCGCGTCGTAGAACCACTTCGGCGGCAGCCACTTGGGTTCGGAGGTCAGGCCGTGCTGCACGTCGCGGCGCAGCGCGGTGCTGAAGTGGTCGGCGGGCAGCAGCCGGGTGAGATCAAATGTGTCCATGACAGGGTGGGTCCTCTGTTCAGAAGATGAAGGGGTGGTGGAGGATCAGTAGCGGTCGAGGAGCTGACGGACGGTGACGCCGTGCTCGTCCACCACCACCAGCGAGCCGTCCGGGACGGCCGTCCAGCCGGGGGCGTCGTCGTACGGCTCGGAGGCCACCACCGTGCCGAGCCCGGGCAGGCTGCGGTGGTGCAGGGTGTCGCCCCAGGCGGTCGCGGCGACCGTGCGGCCGTCGGTGAGCAGCAGGTTGAGCCGGCCGGTGGTGTGCGCGGTGACGTCCGCGACGGTGCCCGCCAGCGCCTCGCCGAGCCCGGCCCCCGCCCGCAGCCGGTGCAGTACGAGGGCCCACAGCAGCGCCGAGTCGGAGCGTGCCTCCAGCTCCAGCAGTTCGGCCGGCGGGAGCAGGGCGGCCAGTGCCTCCAGCTTGCCCGGCCAGCCCGCCACCGCGCCGTTGTGGCTGAACAGCCAGTGCCCGGCCGCGAACGGCGCCGCCGCGCTCTCGCCCGCCGCGCAGCCCTCGGTGGCGGAGCGGACCGCCGCCAGCAGCGCCCGGGTGCGGATCACCCGGGCGAGGTCGGCGAACGCGGCGTCCGCCCAGATCGGCCCGTCCCGGCGGTAGCGGGCCGGCACCTCGTCGCCGTCCGCGTACCAGCCGAGGCCGAAGCCGTCCGCGTTGACCGTGCCGTACTGTTGCGCCCGGGGAGCCCAGGACTGCCGGTACAGGCCGTGCGGCGGGTGCACCAGCAGCTCCTGCGGCGCCACCGGCCCGCCCAGGTAGGCGAGGTGGCGGCACATCAGTCCACCTCCAGGTCGCGGGCGGTGCGGAACCCGGCGAAGATCTGCCGTCGGACCGGGTAGTCCCAGTTGCGGAAGGTGCCCCGGCAGGCGACCGGCGCCACCGCGAAGCAGCCGCCGCGCAGCACCTTGTACTCCGGTCCGAAGAAGACCTCCGAGTACTCCTGGTAGGGCCAGGCCCGGAACCCGGGGTAGGGGCGGAGGTCGCTGGCCGTCCACTCCCACACGTCGCCGATCAACTGCCGCACGCCGTACGGGGACTCGCCCGCCGGGTAGCCGCCGGCCGGGGCCGGGCGCAGGTGCCGCTGCCCGAGGTTGGCGTGCTCCGGGCCGGGGGCCCGGTCGCCCCACGGGTAGCGGCGGGAGCGGCCGGTCGCGGGGTCGTGCCGGGCCGCCTTCTCCCACTCCGCCTCGGTCGGCAGCCGCCGCCCGGCCCACCGGGCGTAGGCGTCCGCCTCGTACCAACTGACGTGCAGGACGGGCTCGTCCGCCGGGACGGGCTCCACCGTGCCGAACCGGCGCCGCAGCCACTGGCCGTCCTCCAGGCGCCAGAACAGCGGGGCGGTCAGGTCGGCCCGCTGCCGGTGCGCCCAGCCCTCCGCCGTCCACCAGCGCGGCTCGTCGTAACCGCCGTCCGCGATGAACCGCTGGTACGCGGCGTTGGTGACCGGCGTGGTGTCCAGCAGGAAGGCCGGCAGCTCGACCACGTGCGCCGGGCGCTCGTTGTCCAGCGCCCACGGCTCGGTGTCCGTGCCCATCGTGAACGGGCCCGCGGGGACGAGCACTTCGGCGGGCAGCGCGGCCGCGTCCGCCGGGGCGGGCGGCGGCGGGGGAGCGGCCAGGGCCGGTTCCCCTCGGCGGAGCTGATGGGTGATCAGCATCGTCTCGTCGTGCTGCTGTTCGTGCTGGGCGATCATCCCGAACGCGAACCCCGCGTCCAGCAGTGGCGCCCCCTCCAGCGGACTGGCCGCCAGCAGGTCCAGCACCCGGCCGCGCACCTCGTGCGCGTACGCCCGGGCCTCGGCGGGCGGCAGCAGCGGCAGGCTCGGCCGCTCGGCCCGGGGGTGCTGGAAGGCGTCGTACAGCGGGTCGATCTCCGGGTGCATCGGGTCGCGGCCGCCGACGTTGCGCAGCAGCCAGAGTTCCTCCTGGTTGCCGATGTGCGCCAAGTCCCAGACCAGTGGGGACATCAGCGGCGAGTGCTGGGCGGTGAGGTCGCCGTCCTCGACGCAGTCGGTGAGTGCGGCGGTGCGGGCGCGGGCGGCCAGCAGCTCGGCCGCGATGGTCTCGCGCAGCTCCTCGGTGCCCGCCGCCGGGGCGGCAGGGGGGCGGACGTCGGTCATGGTGCGGCCTCCTCCGGAGGAGTGCGTCGGGTGCCGGAGCGCAGGGCGTCCAGCTGGTCGTCGGCCGGACAGCGGCCGCGCGCGGGGTAGCGCTCGGCGAACTCGGCTACGGCGGCGCGCAGCCGCCCGGCGCCGGGCAGGCGGCCCAGCGCGGCGTCGGCGGCGGCGAAGCAGGTCAGGGCGGCGCGGCGCAGCTCGGGGTCGGCGACGGCCAGCGTCGCGGCCCGGCGCCAGACGTCGCTGCGCGGCGGGCGCGGGCCGTCCGGGCGGCCCAGCGGTTCCAGCGCGGCGAGCGCGGTCTCGGCGGCCAGCGGGTCGTCCAGTAGTGCGGTGACCAGGGCGGCGGGCACCACCCAGCCGTCCCCGGGCTGGGCGTCGATCATCCGCAGCTCCAGGTGGCCGCGCGGGCGCACCGGCGGGAACAGGGTGGTCCGGTGGTAGTCCAAGTCGGCCAGCGTGGGCGGGCGTTCGCCGCCGCCGCGGACCCAGTCGCGGAAGGTCAGGCCGGGCGGGGCCGTCCACGGCAGCCCCTCCGGGCGGCGCACGCACAGCACCTCGGCGTCCAGCACGTACTGCGCCCAGGCCTCGCGCGGGTCGCCGTGGTCCGGCTCCGGGGCGAGCGTGCGGGTCGGGTCCATCCGGGACCAGACGGTCTGCCGGGTGGACCGGTGGCCGGTCGGCCTGCCGTCCAGCAGTGGGGAGTTGGCGAAGGCGGCGACCAGTACCGGGCCGAGCAGGTGGGTCAGCCGCCAGCGGCGCTCCACCGCGTGCGGGCCGTCCGCGTCGCCGGCGTCCAGGCACACCTGCACCGAGGCCGTGCCGGTCATCATGATCCGGCCCCAGGGGCCGGCGGAGTCGAAGAAGCGCTCCATGGCGAGGTAGCGGGGGTGGTCCAGGACCATCAGGCGGGGGCGGGCCAGCGGGTCCGTCCCGGTGCCGGTGAGGCGCAGGCCCTGCGCCGCGAAGGCGGCCCGCAGGGCGGTCAGATCGCGTCGGGTGTCCTCGACGCAGGCCAGGAGGCCGGTGGCGGGCGGGGAGCTGAGCTCGACCTGCCCGCCGGGTTCGAGCGTGAGCCGCGAGCCGGAGGGGAGCGAGGCTCCGTCCGGGCCGCCGAGCGGGAGCGACTCGAGTGCGGCGTGGACCAGTTTCGGTCGGACGGGCTTGCCGGGACATCGGTCGTCGTGGACGAACCACTCGACCTCGACGCCCACCAGCCGGGGCGGTCCGATCTTGAAGCAGACGCCCGACACGTGGCTGAGCGCCCCCGACTCGGTCAGCGGGGTCACCCCCGGCGGGGGCGATGGGGGGCTCTGCCGGTCGGGCGGAGTGGTACGGGATGTTGGTATCACCGGACTTACCATCCTCGGGGTCAGGATTGCGGCCCGAACTACCCTGCCCAGTCTGCTACGGAGCATGCGGGGGCGCTCCGCAAATATCGTGTGAACGTTCGTTTCTGCAGGTCAGGGGTGGGGCGATCGGGTGAATCCGGGGATCCGGGGCGGCTTTCGGGGCGGTCTTCGGGGCGTGCGCGGGGGTGCCGGGAGGGGGCGTCGGGGAGCAGCGGGCGGGCAGTGGGCGGGCGTCGGGCGGGCGCGTCGGGTGGGGTGGCCCGGCGGTTCGGTCACAGCCGGTCCAGGCGCTCCAGGACGGTGTCCAACACCGGGCCCGGCAGGGCGTAGTTCAGTCGCAGCGCGCCCCGGCCGCCGGGGCCGAACTCGGCGCCGTCCGAGGCCTCCAGGCCGCAGCGCTCCAGCAGCGCCCGGCGGGCCCCGTCCGACGGCAGGCCGAGGGCGGCGGCGTCCAGCCAGAGCAGGTAGGAGGACTGCGGCGCGGAACGGACGGCGGGCCCCAGCCGGTCGGTGAGCCGGGTGCGGGCGGCGGCGAGGTGGGCGAGCAGTGCGTCCAGCCAGGGGCCGCCCTCGGCCAGCGCCGCCCGCTGGACGGTCTGCTCCAGCAGTCGGGTAGGTGCGGCGCATTACTGCGCCGCACCCCCCTCAGAACCGTGCAAGCAGCTGTTCACCGCACACGGCTCAAGCAAGCCCCATGGGC
>NZ_JBIVAX010000009.1:0-206366 GCF_044745805.1 Kitasatospora sp. NPDC086801 | reverse complement strand
GGGGGGGGGGGGGGGGGGGGGGGGGGGGGGGGGGGGGGGGGGGGGGGGGGGGGGGGGGGGGGGGGGGGGGGGGGGGGGGGGGGGGGGGGGGGGGGCCCCCCCCCCCCCCGGCGGGGGTCAGGGGGTGCCGAGCCAGGCGGTGAGGGCGGTGCGGAGCTCGCCCTGGCCGGGGTCGACGGCGCCCCAGGCGGCGTAGCCGTCCGGGCGGATCAGCAGGACGGTGTCGCGCAGCTTGCCGTGCGGGTCGGCCGGGGCGGCGGTGACCATGCGGTCCGCCCAGGGTTCGGCGGCGGCCAGTTCGTCGTTGCTGACCAGGACGAACTTCCCCTCGCGCAGCGCCTCGTAGAGCCGCTCGGGGGCGGCCGGGGCGCCCTCGACGGGCTTGCGCAGTGCCGTCAGCCGCAGGTCCGGGACGCGCTTGCCGACCTGCGGGTGGGCGTCCTTCGGGGCCGGGTAGGAGATGTCGATGCCGGAGACCATCCGGGCGCCGCGCTCGGTGACCGGGTCGAGGTGGCCGCCGAGCGTGGTGAGCGCCCCGCGCAGCGCGCGGGTGGGGGCGGACTCGGCGAGCGCGAGCCGGATCAGCGCGCCGGAGGTGCGCAGCACCGTCCGGCCGACCGGGTGCCGTTCGCTCTGGTAGGTGTCGAGCAGGGCGTCGGTGGCGCGGCCCTGGAGGGCGGCGGCGAGCTTCCAGGACAGGTTGGCGGCGTCCTGGAGGCCGGTGTTCATGCCCTGGCCGCCGGCCGGGGAGTGGCAGTGCGCGGCGTCGCCGGCCAGGAAGACCCGGCCGGAGCGGTAGTTGGGGGCCTGGCGTTCGTCGCTGTGGAAGGTGGAGCTCCAGCGGACGTCGTGCAGGCCGTAGTCCTCGCCGAGGGTGGTCCGGGCGACGGCGGCGAGGCGCTCCGGCGAGGGGGCGGTGCCGTCCGGCTGCCGCTCCTTGCGGTCCCAGGCGATCAGCCGGTACCAGCCGTCGCCGAAGGGGGCGAGGAAGGAGAAGCCGGTCTCGTCGGCGCCGACGGTGATGGTGTCGGCGGGCTCGCGCTCCAGCCGGACGTCGGCGAGCATCACGGAGTCGACCACGGACTCGCCGGGGAACGGGATGCCGAGCAGGTCGCGCACGGTGGAGCGGACGCCGTCGGTGCCGACCGCGTACCGGGCGGTGAGGGTGCTCCCGTCGCGGGTCTCCAGGGTGACGCCCTCGGCGTCCTGCCGCAGGGCGGTGACCTCGGCGCCGCGCAGGATGGTCGCGCCGGCCTGCTCGGCGCGGTCCTGGAGCAGCCGCTCGACGTGGTACTGCGGGGTGATCAGGACGAACGGGAAGCGGGTGGGCAGGGAGCTCAGGTCGATGCCGAAGCGGTTGAACATCCTCAGGCCGGTGACCGGGCGGCCGGTGGCGATGAGGTCGTCGGCGAGGCCGCGGGCGTCCAGGAGCTCCAGGCTGCGGGCGTGCACGGCGAAGGCCCGGGTCAGGTTGGACTCGGCGCCGCGCTTCTCCAGGACGGTGACGCCGACCCCGGCCGCGGCGAGATCGCCGGCCAGTAGCAGCCCGGTCGGTCCGGCACCGACGATCAGGACGTCGGTGGCGGTCGTCGGCTTCGCGGTCATGTGTCAGCTCCCGGTGTTCGGAGGGCGGTTGGACGCCGTGTCCGGCGTTCTCCCAGCCTCCATCATCCCGGGCCCGTCGGGAGCTGTGAACCGCCGGGCCCCGGCGGTGGGTGACCGCCGGGGCCCGGAGCGGATCGGACGGGCCGGGACGGCGCTCAGCCGTGCCGGCGGACCTCCACGGTGCGGAACCGGTTGGCGACGAACGCGCCGTCGCAGTAGGCCGAGTTGGCGGCCGGGTTGGCGCCGGTGCCGTGCAGGTCGGAGAAGGCGGCGGTCTGGTTGGGGTAGACGCCGCCGGTCAGGTTGAGCGACAGCGAGACGCCGGCGTCGAGCGCGGCCGCCACCAGCAGGGCCTCCACCTCGGGCGAGGTGGTGTAGCCGGAGGCGGTCATGGCGCCCTTGTCGCGGACCGTGGTGCGCAGCAGTTCGACGGCGGCGGGGGTGGACTCGACGGCGACGGCGAAGGAGACCGGGCCGAAGCACTCGGTGCGGAAGACCGCGCGGTCGTCCGGCTTGTCGGCGTCCAGCTTGACCAGCGCGGGGGTGCGGACGGTCGCGCCGGGGAAGTCCGGCGAGGTCACCGCGCGCGGGGCGAGGGCGAGCTCGCCGTACTCGCCGCCGGCCGCGGCGGCCGAGCGCTGCAGCACGCCGGGGTTGACCACGGCGCCGAGGACGGCGGCGGCGCGGGCGTCGTCGGAGAGCAGGCCGTCGATGGCGGCGGCGAGGTCGGCGACGACCTGGTCGTAGGACTTCTCGCCCTGGTCGGTGGCGATGCCGCCGCGCGGGATCAGCAGGTTCTGCGGGGTGGTGCACATCTGGCCGCTGTAGAGCGAGAGGGCGAAGGCCAGGTTGCCGAGCATGCCCTTGTAGTCGTCGGTGGAGTCGATGACGACCGCGTTGACGCCGGCCTTCTCGGTGTACACCTCGGCCTGCTTGGCGTGCTCCTCCAGCCAGTCGCCGAAGGCGGTGGAGCCGGTGTAGTCGATCAGCCGGATCTCGGGGCGGACGGCGAGGGTCTGGGCGACGGTGCCGCCCTCGTGCTCGACGGCCAGGCAGACCAGGTTCGGGTCGTAGCCGGCCTCGGCGAGCACCTCGCGGGCGGTCCGGACGGTCAGCGCGAGCGGTAGTACGGCGCGCGGGTGCGGCTTGACCAGCACCGGGTTGCCGGTGGCCAGCGAGGCGAACAGGCCGGGGTAGCCGTTCCAGGTGGGGAAGGTGTTGCAGCCGACCAGCAGCGCGAGGCCGCGCGGGACGACGGTGAACTCCTTGGTCATCACCAGCGGTTCGCGCTTGCCCTGGGGCTTGGTCCAGCCGGCCCGGCGGGGCAGCCGGGTCTGCTCGGCGTAGGCGTAGGTGACCGCCTCCAGGCCGCGGTCCTGGGCGTGCGGGCCGCCGGCCTGGAAGGCCATGCCGTAGGCCTGGCCGGTGGTGTGCATGACGGCCTGGCCGAACTCGTGGGAGCGGGCGTTGATCCGGTGCAGGATCTCCAGGCAGACGGCGGCGCGCTCCAGCGGGGTGGCGGCGGCCCAGCCGGGCCGGGCGGCGCTCAGTGCGGCGATCAGCGCGTCCGGCTCGGCGTGCGGGTAGCCGATGCCCAGCTCGATGCCGTACGGGGAGGCCTCGCCGCCGACCAGGTCGCCGTCGGCGGGGTGGCCGTCGAGGGTGAACGGCTGGCCGAGGAGGGCGTCGAAGGCGGCCTTGCCGTCCGCGGGGCCGCTCTCGCCGTACGCCTTCGGGAACTCGGGGTAGGGCGACCAGTAGTCGCGCTTGGCGGCGGCGTCGAGGGCGGCGTCCAGGGTGGCCTGGTGGCGCTCGACCAGCTCGCCGACGAGGGGGTGGGTGACCGCTGCGGACATCTGTGCGCTCCTCAGGAGGGAGGACGGGACACGTCACAGGGTAACCGAACGATCGGTCGGTTCAAGAGGGTGCAGGGGACGGAATCCGGGAAAACGCCCGGGGGCGCGTCCGTGGCGGACGCGCCCCCGGGGCGGATGAGGGGCAGGGCCTACGGCACGCCCAGCTCGAAGATGACGTACCCCGCGTACCAGCCGGAGGCGACCGCGCCGAAGCCCAGCACCGCCGCCAGCACCGGCCAGCTGAGCTTGCGCATCGCCACCGCGAGCGCGATCAGCAGCGGGAACGCCGGCAGCAGGTAGCGCGAGACGTTGCCGAAGATGCCCAGGCTCCCCAGCACCGAGACGATCGTGGCCAGCGTGTAGGCGGTCAGCACCAGCGGCGGGCGCAGCCGGATCAGCAGCACGATCAGCACCGGCAGGGTGAGCACGATCAGGGTGGCGAAGAGGTCCGGCACCGGGAACGCGAACGGGTAGTCGTTGCGGCCGAGCAGCACGCCGCGGATCGCGTGCCAGGTGCCCTGGCCCCAGTCGAAGTAGTGCAGCCAGGCGTCGTGCTGGAGCCGGAAGTAGCCGCCCCACTCGCCCGTCCGCCAGCCCACCCAGGCCACGTAGCCGAGCAGGCCGACCGGGGCCAGCAGCATCGCGGTCAGCGGGCGCAGGACACCGCTCTCCCGCCGGTACAGCTCCACCAGCGCGGCCAGGCCGACCGCGCCTATCAGCGCCGCGGCGGTCGGCCGGTTGAGCCCGGTGACCAGGGTGATCACCCCGGCGGCGATCCACTGCTTGGTCATCACGCAGTAGCAGGCCCAGGCGGCCAGTGCGACGAAGGTGGAGTCCGAGTAGACCGCCCACTCGGCGCCCGAGCCCGGGGCGATCGCCCAGATCCCGGCCGCGATCACGCCCGCCCTGGGGCCGGCCATCCGGTCCACCACGGCGTAGATCCCGGCGGCGGCGAACAGCGAGGCCACCACCGACACCAGCATCCCGGCGCCGTACAGGCCGAGGCCGGTGACGTCCGAGGTCATCCGCATCAGGCCCGGGTAGAGCGGGAAGAACGCGGCGGAGTTCTGCTCGACGCTGAAGCCGACCGGGCCGTTCGGTATCGGGATCAGCGCCGGGTGGTAGCCGAACTGGGCCACCTGCTGGTACCACCAGCCGTCCCAGGTGGCCAGCACGTCCCAGGGGTTGGCGCCGCCGCCGAACCGGGCCGGCTTCTTGAGGTAGTCGCCGGAGAAGGAGAGCAGCTTCATGAAGACGGTGAAGCCGATCAGTTTCAGCACCGCGTAGCACCACACCGCCGGCCCGAACCGGACCACCAGGGCGCGGGCGCCTTCCCGCCAGCCGCCGCCGGGCACGCCCTCCGGATCATCGCTGCGCTGCTCGGGCACGTCGGAGGCGACGGCCGGTATTGCGTTCATTCGGACTGGACCCCACCCTGCTGGACGTGGACGATCGTCCGCCGAGTCTAGGGCCTGCCCCGGCCCGTGCCCGGACGTCTGGTGTGGACCAACCGGACCCGATCGCGTACGGCGCGGGGCGGCCGGGGATACTCGGAGGATGGCCGATCACACCACGCGCACCGCCTACACCGTGGAGTCACTGCTCGCGGTGACCGTCGACGTGTTCAACGAGCGCGGCTACGACGGCACCTCGATGGAGGACCTGTCCCGGGCGGCCGGGATCTCCAAGTCGTCCATCTACCACCACGTCCGCGGCAAGGAGGAACTGCTGCGGCTGGCCGTCGGGCGGGCGCTGGACGGGCTGTTCGCGATCCTGGCCGAGCCGGCGGCGGTGCGGGGCCCGGCGGTGGAGCGGCTGGAGCACGTGGTGCGCCGCACCGCCGAGGTGCTGCTCGCGGAACTGCCGTACGTGACGCTGCTGCTGCGGGTGCGCGGCAACACGGTGACCGAGCAGTGGGCGCTGGAGCGGCGCCGGGAGTTCGACCACCAGGTCGCCGAGCTGCTGCGGGCGGCGGTCGCGGACGGTGCGCTGCGCGCGGACGTCGAACCGCGGCTCGCCACCCGGCTGCTGTTCGGGATGATCAACTCGATCGTGGAGTGGTACCGGCCGGGCCTCAAGGGCACCGACGGCGTCGCGGACGCGGTCGTCCACCTGGCCTTCGACGGGCTGCGCGCCCGCGGTTAGGTGCGTGCCCCGGCGCCGGCGCGCGGACGGGAGCTCGAAGACGGGTCCTACGGCCCGTCCGGGGGGACCTGGTCGGTCTCCTCGAAGATCAGCATGGTCCGGGTGCCGAGCACCTGGGGGATGGACTGGATGCTGCCCAGCACCAGCTCCCGCAGCGCGTGGTTGTCGGCGGTGTGCACCAGCAGCAGGACGTCGAAGTCTCCGCCGACCAGGGCGATGTGGGCGACCCCGGGGAGCTCCAGCAGCTGCTCCCGGACCGTGCGCCAGGAGTTCTGGACGATCTTCAGGGTGATGTACGCGGACGCGCCCTGACCTGCCCGTTCGTGGTCGACCCGAGCGGTGAAACCGCGGATGACACCGTCCTCGACCATCCTGGAGATACGGGCGTAGGCGTTCGCCCGGGACACGTGCACCCGCTCGGCCACCGAGCGGATCGAGGCGCGGCCGTCCTGCTGGAGCAGCCGCAGGATCGAACGGTCGACCCGGTCGAGTCTGGACATCTGTTCAGCCGACATGACCCCCCACCCCCGCCGATTGGACACACTGCCACCAGTCGACCGCCGCTCAGGCCGAATGTCCACCACCTTGTCACGCTTCTGGTCAAGATGAACAGACGACCGAACAATCGGTAGGGAGCCCCCGCCACCCCAGGAGGTGCCCCGAGATGACCGTTCTCGACCACAGACACCACACGGCGGTGCCCGGCTGGACACCCGGGGCCACCGCCCCGCGGACCGACCCGGCCCCCCTGCTCCCGGACGCCTCACCGGTCCGGGTGCTCGGCACCCCCGCGCTGGAGAAGTGCGACCCGGCGCTGCTGCGCGAGCTGTACCGCCGCCTGGTGGTCGGTCGCCGCTTCAACCAGCAGGCCACCACCCTCACCAAGCAGGGCCGGCTGGCCGTGTACCCGGCGTCCACCGGCCAGGAGGCCTGCCAGGTCGCCGCCGCGCTGGTGCTCGGCGAGGCCGACTGGCTGTTCCCCAGCTACCGCGACACCCTCGCGGTGGTCTCCCGGGGCATCGACCCGCTGGAGGCGCTGACCCTGCTGCGCGGCACCGCCCACACCGGCTACGACCCGCGCGCCACCCGCACCGCCCCGCTCTGCACCCCGCTCGCCACCCAGGCCCCGCACGCCGTCGGGCTGGCGCACGCCGCCCGGCTGGGCGGCGAGCCGGTGGTCGCGCTGGCCATGCTCGGCGACGGCGGCACCAGCGAGGGCGACTTCCACGAGGCGCTGAACTTCGCCGCGGTGCTCCAGGCGCCGGTGGTCTTCCTGGTGCAGAACAACGGCTACGCGATATCCGTCCCGCTCAGCGCGCAGTCCGCCGCTCCCACCCTGGCCCACAAGGCCGTCGGCTACGGCATGCCGGGCCGGCTGGTGGACGGCAACGACGCGCCCGCCGTGCACGGCGTCCTGGCCGAGGCGGTCGAGCGGGCCCGGACCGGCGGCGGCCCGACCCTGGTCGAGGCGCTCACCTACCGGGTCGAGGCGCACACCAACGCGGACGACGCCACCCGCTACCGCACCGATCCGGAGGTGGCCGCCTGGCGGGAGCACGACCCGATCCTGCTGATGGAGCGCTCGCTGCGCGAACTCGGCGTCCTGGACGACGCGCTGGCGCGGGCGGCGGCCGACGAGGCGGAGGCGCTCGCGGCCCGGATGCGGGCCGAGTTCCACGCCGACCCCGAACTGGACCCGATGGCGCTGTTCACCCACGTCTTCGCCGAGCCGACCCCGCAACTCCGGGAACAGGCCGCCCAGTTGTCCGCCGAGCTGGCCGCCGAGGCCGAGGTGCAGCACTGATGAGCACTGCTACTCCCCCGCGAACCGCGAGCATGGCGCAGGCGCTCAACGCGGCCCTGCGCGACGCCCTGCGCGAGGACCCGGCGGTGCACGTGCTCGGCGAGGACGTCGGCGCGCTCGGCGGCGTCTTCCGGATCACCGACGGGCTGACCGCCGAGTTCGGCCCGGACCGCTGCCTGGACACCCCGCTGGCCGAGGCCGGCATCCTCGGCACCGCGATCGGCATGGCCATGTACGGGTTGCGCCCGGTGGTCGAGATGCAGTTCGACGCCTTCGCCTACCCGGCGCTGGAGCAGTTGTTCTCGCACGTCGCCAAGATGCGCAACCGTACGGCCGGCAAGCTGCCGCTGCCGATCACCGTCCGCATCCCGTACGGCGGCGGCATCGGCGGGGTCGAGCACCACAGCGACGCCTCCGAGGCGTACTACGCGGCCACCCCCGGCCTGCACGTGGTCACCCCGGCGACGGTGGCCGACGCGTACGGGCTGCTGCGGGCCTCGATCGCCTCCGACGACCCGGTGGTCTTCCTGGAGCCCAAGCGGCTCTACTGGGGCAAGGACGGGTTCGACCCGGCCGCCCCGGTCGAGCCGATCGGCCGGGCCGTACTGCGGCGGGCCGGCACCTCCGCCGTGCTGATCACCTACGGGCCCTCGCTGCCGGCCTGCCTGGAGGCGGCCGAGACGGCGAAGGCCGAGGGCTGGGACCTCGCGGTGCTGGACCTGCGCACCCTGGTGCCGTTCGACGACGAGACGGTCTGCCGGGTGGTGCGCTCGCTCGGCCGGGCCGTGGTGGTGCACGAGGCGAGCGGCTTCGGCGGCACCGGCGCGGAGATCGCCGCCCGGGTCACCGAGCGCTGCTTCCACCACCTGGCCGCGCCCGTGCTGCGGGTGACCGGCTTCGACATCCCGTACCCGCCGCCGATGCTGGAGCACCACCACCTGCCCGGGGTGGACCGGATCCTGGACGCGGTCGCCCGGCTGCAGTGGGAGGACCGAGGATGATGCCCGTCGTGCGCGAGTTCCGGCTGCCCGACCTCGGTGAGGGACTCACCGGGGCGGAGGTGGTGCGCTGGCTGGTCGAGACCGGCGAGGTGATCGCGGTCGACCAGCCGGTGGTGGAGGTGGAGACCGCCAAGGCCGTGGTGGAGGTGCCCTGCCCGTACGGCGGGGTGGTCACCGCCCGGTACGGCGAGGCTGGCGAGGAGATCGCCGTGGGCGCGCCGCTGGTGACGGTCGCGGTGGCTCCGGCGGAGGGGCCTTCGCTGTCGGTCGAGGCGGCGGCGGAGGCGGCGGCCGGGATGCCGGTCGAGGCGGCAGCGGAGGTGGAGCGGCCGTTGGTCGGGTACGGGGTCGCCGAGCCGGGGAAGGGCGGGCGGCGGCGCCGGGTGGGGGCTGCGGCTGCCGTTCCTGCCGCCGTTCCGGTTGCCGCTCCGGCTCTGGCTCTGGCTCCGGCTCCGGCTTCTGCTCCGGTTCCCGCGCTGGTGGTGCGGACCCTTCCGGGCGTGGTGCCGGTGATCTCGCCGCTGGTGCGGCGGCTGGCCCGGGAGCAGGGGGTCGACCTGGCCGCGCTCTCCGGCAGCGGCCCGGACGGGCTGATCATGCGCGCGGACGTCGAACGGGCGGTCGCGGCGAAGGCGGCTGCGCCGACGACCCCGGCTGCTCCGGCCGCTTCGGCGGCGGTGGTGCGGGAGGGCGTCGTCCCGCTGCGCGGGCTGCGCAAGGCGGTGGCCGAGAAGCTCAGCCGCAGCCACCGGGAGATCCCCGCCGTGACCTGCTGGGTGGACGCCGATGCCACCGAACTGATGCTGCTGCGGCGGCAGTTGAACGCAGCCCCGGGCCCGAAGGTGAGCGTGCTGGCGCTGCTCGCCCGGATCTGCACGGTTGCGCTGGCCCGCTTCCCGGAGCTCAACTCCAGTGTCACGGAGGATGGTTCGGGCATCATCCGGCACTCGGCGGTGCACCTGGGCTTCGCCGCGCAGGGCGAGCGGGGTCTGGTCGTCCCGGTGGTGCGGGACGCCCACCTCCGCACCACCGAGCAACTCGGCGAGGAGCTGGGCCGGTTGACCGAGGGGGCGCGCGACAGCTCGCTCACCCCGGCCGAACTGACCGGCGGCACCTTCACGTTGAACAACTACGGGGTGTTCGGCGTGGACGGCTCCACCCCGATCCTCAACCACCCCGAGGCGGCGATGCTCGGGGTCGGTCGGATCGTCGCCAAACCCTGGGTGCACGAGGGGGAGTTGGCGGTGCGCGAGGTCGTGCAGCTGTCGTTCACCTTCGACCACCGGGTCTGCGACGGCGGTGCGGCGGGCGGCTTCCTGCGCTTCGTCGCGGACTGCGTGGAGCGGCCGGGGACGCTGCTGCGGCAGCTCTGAGCGCGGCATGGTCGCCCTGGGTGCGTCGAAGGCAACCCAGGGCGACGGGGCGCGAATCGGGTGAGAGTAGCGCGTCCCGGGCCCGGGTGTCCGGGCTTCGCGTGATTTGTCGGATGAGCAGTTCGGGCGTGCCACGCTGCCTGGGCGTCAGTAGAGACGCCAAGGTGGTGGCGCAGGCCGGCCGGAGGCGAAACGATTCTCTTGGGTACTCGAAACGCTGCGGTGAAGTCCCGCAGAACACTTCTGGTCCGCACCGGGCACGGCTCGGCGGGGGCCGCCTCCGTCCCGGGCCTGCCGGAGCTCCCGGCGGGCGCGGTGGCGGACGTGATGACGGGCGCGGCGGACACAGCGGCGGACACGGTGGTGATGGACGGGCTGGGGCCCGAACGGCCGCCGAGGCCGCTGGATCCGCCGGACCTCCCGCCGCCGGCCCCGGCGGAGGCGCCGACGGCCGTCCTCCCGGCGGTTCCCGCTCCGCCGGCGTGGCCGCCGGCCGTCCCCGGGCCCAGCTGTCCGGAGCCGCCGGTCGGGCCGCCCGCCGCAGCGCCCGCCACCCCGGCGTTCCGGCCGCTGTTCACCGATGCACCCAGCCTCAACTGGGCTGGCCCCGGCGACAGTTGGACCAGGGCCTGGGCCGCTCAGGAGTCCGCCGAGGGCCGGCCGGCCCAGCCGCCGGCCCCGCTACCCACCCCGCTGCCCGCCCCCGACCACAGCGGCTCCGCCGTCGAACAGCCGCTCACCGCACGGGACGTCGAGCTGATCCGGGCCAGTCTGGCGGTCGTCGAGCCGGTCGCCGACCGCGCCACCGCGCACTTCTACGCGCTGATCTTCCTGCACCACCCCGAGGTCCGGGCGCTCTTCCCGGCCGCCATGGACGTCCAGCGCGACCGTCTGTTCCGCGCGCTGCTGGCCGCCGCCCGCAGCGCCGACGACCCGGCCGGCCTGCGCGTCTACCTGGGCGCGCTCGGCCGCGGCCACCGCCGGTACGGCACGCTGACCGGCCACTACGGCCCGGTGGGCGAGTGCCTGGTGCAGGCGCTGGCCAGGTACGCGGGCGGCCGGTGGGACGCCGAGACGGAGCTGGCCTGGCGCCGGGTCTACCGGCTGGTCTCCTCGATCATGATCGAGGCCGCCGAGGACGCCGCCCGCACCTCGCCGCCCTGGTGGCAGGGGGAGGTGGTCCGGCACGAGCGCCGCACCCGGGACGTCGCGGTGATCACCGTCCGGCCGGACCAGGCGTACCCGTACCGGGCGGGGCAGTACACCAGCGTGGAGACGCCCTGGTGGCCGCGGGTCTGGCGGCACTTCTCGTTCGCCTCGGCCCCCCGCCCGGACGGGCTGCTGACCTTCCACGTGAAGGCCGTCCAGGCGGGCTGGGTGAGCAATGCGCTGGTGCACCGGGCCGCGCCCGGGGACGTCCTGCGGCTGGGCCCGGCGGCCGGCACGATGACCGTCGACCACGCCGCCGGTGCGAGCCTGCTCTGCCTCGGCGGCGGCACCGGCATCGCGCCGATCCGCGCGCTGGTCGAGGAGGTGGCCGAGCGCGGCACGCCGGTCCGCGCCGTCGACGTGTTCTACGGGGCCCGCAGTGCCGCCGACCTGTACGAGCTGGCCGGGCTGGACGGGTTGGCCCGGCGGCTGCCCTGGCTCACCGTGCGGCCGGTGCTCTCCGGCACCGGGCCGGCCGAGGGCGCGCTGACCGGCGAACTACCGGAGGTGGTGGGCCGGTTCGGGCCGTGGGTCGGCCGGGAGGCGTTCCTCAGCGGGCCGCCCGCGATGGTCCGCCGGGGCGTCGGGGTGCTGCTGCGGTCGGGCGTGCCGGCCGAGCGGATCCGGCACGACCTGGTGGGCGACCTCGCGGCGGGGTGATCGGTGGGAACCAGGGGTGGTGGTCAGCCGAGGTCCGGGGCGAGCAGCGCGCGGACGCCCTCGATGTTGGCAGCCAGGTACGCCCGCAGCCGGGGTGGGACGACGTTGACGGAGGTCACCCCCTCGCGGGTGAACGGCAGCCGGACCACCTGGTACTCGCCGTTGGGCTCGTCCACCTCGGGCCCGTGCCGCCGGCTGAGGTCCATCGAGGCGAGCCGGCAGACGAAGAAGTGCTGCACCTTGACCCCGTGCGGGTGGAGCAGGGTGCCGTCGTCGTGGTGGGTGTGGCTGATGGTGTCGACGAAGGCGGGCACCACGTCGACGACCTTGCCGCCGAGTTCCTCGTCCACCTCGCGGTGCAGCGCCTCGACCACGGTGCGGTCGCCGCGCTCGACCCCGCCGCCGGGGGTGATCCAGTAGGGCCGGGGCGAGCCGGGCCGGACCCGTCGGATCAGCACGATCGAGGCCGGGCCGTACGGGTCGTCCGGGTCGAGCTCCAGCAGGATCGCCCGCGCGGTGCGCTTCACCACCGGGCGAGGCGGCGGGGTTCGGTTGTCGGGGCCCATGGCGACCTCCGGGGCTGGAGCGTTGTGCGGGAGTCTCCCGCGGGGCGGTCCGGCCGAAACCCGCCCGAACCGGTGCGTCCGTTCGGGGGCGGGGAGTAACCGGGGATGGATCTTGGATAGCGAAGGTGAATCTTGAACCGATCTTCCAAATGTCGATTGATTCCGATTTCTCACCTTCGATTCGAAGGATTTTGCCGAGTGATCGGGAGAAGAGTGATTGCAGGGAGGTCATCCCTGTGCTGCAATGAGCCACTATCGGGCAGATCGGAGTGCTTCGCTCCGGATGCCCTTTCTGTGCATTGACTCGGGCTGGGGGATGGACGTGGCCATGGATCAGATCGCAGAGCCGTCCAGGACGGTCCGCACCGGGCGCGTCGCCAGGTCGCCGACGCCCACCTCGCCGCCGGGCAAGGGCCGCGGCCCCACCCTGATCGGCTCCGTCCAGCGGGCGCTGCGGCTGCTGGAGGCCGTCGGGGCGTTCCGGCAGGGCGCCACCGCCAAACAACTGGCCCGCGCCGCCGGACTGCCGCTCGGCACCGCCTACCACCTGCTGCGCACCCTCACCCACGAGGGCTACCTCCGGCGCTCCGACGGCCGGTTCTTCTACGGGGAGTCGGTGAACGGCATAGGCCGGGCCGACGACCGGCAGTCCGACCGGCACGACCTGCGCACGCGGATGCAGCGGTTACGGGACGAACTCGGGGCCCCCGTCTACTTCGCGCTCTACCGGGACGGCGAGATCCACGTGGTGGACGTCGCCGACGACCCCGGCCGACCCGCCGTCGAGCCCTGGGCCGACTTCCGCGCCACCGGCCACGCGCACGCGATCGGCCAGTGCCTGCTCGGCCAACTGCCCGAGGAGGAACGCCGTGACCACCTCGCCCGCCACCTCCCGGTCGGACTCACCCCCTCCACCCTCACCGGCGAGGCCGCCGTGCTGCGCCGGCTCGCCTCCCTGCGGCCGACCATGCCCGTCCTGGAGCGCCAGGAGTACGCGCTCGGCACCGTCTGCGCGGCCGTCCCCATCACCATCGGGCCGGTGGTCGCCACCATGGCCCTCTCGCTGCCGGTCGAACAGGCCGACCGGCTGACCGCCGCCGCCAGCCAACTGCGGCGCAGCGTGGGCGCGATGGGCTCGTCGTTCGTCCTCTGACGCTCCTCGTGCCGGCACGAATCCCGTTCGTTCACCATTTGAAAAAGCACACCTTGTCCACGACGTCCCCAAACATGGACGATGAGTATCGAACAGGGATCAGTTGCGCGAAACCGTCAGAAAACGCCCCGCACCCAGCAATTGACGCCCAACGCCCCACGCCCCACACTCCACACTCCACGCCCGACACCCCACGGCCCACGCCCACCCCCCCACGGCCCACCCGGCCGCCCCACGAGAGGTACTGGCGCCATGCAGCACAGCACAGTCCAGGGCCACCTGGTGATGAACCTCGTGGTCTCGCACGAGCTCTCCTTCCGCATCGTGGTGGACCTGGAGTACGAACCCGGCGACCCGTACGCCGTCCGGTTCACCTTCCACCTGCCCGGCGACGAACCCGTCACCTGGGTGTTCGCGCGCGAGCTGCTGCTCGACGGCATCAGCCGGCCCTCCGGCGAGGGCGACGTGCACATCCACCCGGTCGGCGAGGAGCTCACCGAGGTCTGCATCGTGCTGCACTCCCCCGAGGGGGACGCCCTGCTGCGGGCCTCGGCGCCGCCGCTGATCGCCTTCCTGGCGCGCACCGACCGGCTGGTGCCGATGGGGCAGGAGATCACCGGTCAGGAACTCGACGCCCAGCTCGCGGACATCCTCCGGGGGTGTGAGAACGCGGGGTGAGCGGTGGCCGCACCGCCGCCACCGGCGAAGGGGCCCGCGCCGGGTGAACCACCCGGGCGCGGGCCCCTCTCGTGTCCGGCCGGGTCGCGCCCGGCCGGGTCGTGTCCGGTCAGCCGGTGTCCGGCCACGGCCGAGGTCAGTCGTCGTCCAGGGCCAGGTGCAGGCCCCACGAGACCAGGCTGATGATCAGCGAGCCGAGCAGCGCGGGCACGAAGCCCGTGACGTTGAAGTCCAGGTTCAGCTTCCCCGCCGCCCAGGAGGTCAGCCACAGCATCAGGGCGTTGATCACGAAGGTGATCAGCCCCAGGGTGAGGATGAACAGCGGGAACGAGAACAGCTTCACCAGCGGCTTGATCAGGAAGTTGACCAGGCCGAAGACCAGGGCGACGGCGACCACCGTCAGGGCCTTGTGGCCCAAGTCGGCCTTGCCGCTCGCGAGTTGGATACCGTTGACGATCCAGGCGGCGACCCAGATGGCCACCGCGTTGATCAGTGTCTTGATGAGGAAACCCTTCATGACGCCCAAGCCTGGCAGGCACCGCCACCCCGGGGGAAGCTCTCCTCGGACATGTTGGCGCTCCCGTCGGACATCTTGGCGCTCCCGGTCCGGTGCCCCTGGTGTTGAATGCCCTTGGCCCGGAAGGCGGATGGACGAAGGAGGCGGGCAGCGGTGAAGCTGTTCCGGCTGGACGAACTGGACACCGAACGCGCGGCGAACGACGGCGCGTACCTGCGCTTCCTGCGCGAACCGCGGATGTCCGCCGGGCTCTACGCGCTCTCCCCCGGTGACGCCGACCCGCAGACCGTGCACGACCAGGACGAGATCTACCAGGTGATCAGCGGCCGCGCCGAACTGACCGTCGGCGCCGAGACCGCCACCGTCGGGCGCGGCACCGTCGTCTACGTCCCGGCCGGCACCCCGCACCGCTTCCACCACGTCACCGAGGAGCTCCGGGTCCTGGTGGTGTTCTCCCCGCCCGAGGACTGACTGCCCAGGACCGCCCAGGACCGCCCAGGACCGCCCAGGACCGCCTGGGACCGCCTAGGACCGCCCAGGACGGTCTAGGGTCCTGGGCATGAGCAAGAGCCTGACGGAAGAACTCTGGGCGGCCATCGAGTCGGTGTACGCCGAGATCCTCGCCCACCCCTTCATCGGTGGCCTCACCGACGGCACCCTGCCGCGTGCGGCCTTCCGCCACTTCGTCGTCCAGGACTCGCACTACCTGCGCGACTACGCCCGCGCCCTCGCCGTCTGCGCCGCCAAGGCGCCCGGCGAGGAGGACGTGCGGGCCTTCGCCGACGACGCGGTCGGCGCGCTGGCCGCCGAACAGGGCATGCACGCCGAGTTCCTGACCGCCTTCGGCGGCAGCGCCGAACAGGCCGCCGTCGAACCGGTGCTGCCCACCACCCGGGCCTACACCAGCTACCTGCTGGCCACCGTCTACGGCGGCTCCTTCGCCGAGGCCGTCGGCGCGGTGCTGCCCTGCTACTGGATCTACGCCCGGGTCGGCGAGGCGCTGCTCGCCCAGGGCTCCCCCGACCCGCTGTACGCCAAGTGGATCGCCACCTACGGCGACGAGGCGTTCCAGTCCGTCGTCCGCCGGGTGCTGGCGCTCACCGACCGGCTCGGCGAGGAGATCTCGCCCGCCGAACGGCGCCGGGTCGTCGAGCACTTCGCGACCACCTCGCGCTACGAGTGGATGTTCTGGGACGCCGCCTGGCGGGGTGAGCGCTGGCCGGTCTGACCGCTGGTCGCAGGGCGTCCGGCACCCTTCCCGGGGGTCGTCCCCGAGGCCCGGACCCGGGTCTCCCCGGGGCCCCGGGTCGGGGTGATCTAGGGGTTCTCTCCGGGCCGGCAGGCCTCGTTCCGGCCCTGGTGTCCCCGTACGATCGAAGTACCGAAGCAAGCGGGATACGGCACCAGACGGCAGCCGACCCCACGGGGAGAGAAGGATCAGACATGGCTGAGCTCTGGAAGTCGCTGCCCTCCTGGGTGCGGAACATCGTCATCCCGGTGCTGGTCCTGGTGCTGCTCTGGAACATCGTGGGATTCGTCTTCGGTGTCGTCGGCGCCCTGCTGAGCATCATGATCAAGGTGCTGGTGGTCGCCGGCATCGCCGCCGCCGTGGTGGTCCTGGTGAAGAAGGCCGCCAAGGGCTGAGGAACCGCACGAGGCCCGGCCCCTGTCCAGGGGGCCGGGCCTTTCGGCGTTCCGGGCGCGGGTTTCGGCCACCCGGACCCCCTCTGGACCTGCGGCGATCGGCTCGCTACGGTGTTGGGCGTCATGTGCAGGCAACACCGCCTGCCGACGCGGGAGCTCGGAGCACCGGGCTGAGAGGGCGCTGACCGGGACGTCGACGGACGGACCGACGGCTGCGTCGACCGCAGGAACCTGACCGGGTAATGCCGGCGTAGGGAGTATGAGGTCAGATGACCACGTTCGAAGCACAGCCGCAGCCTGCCCGCAGCACCGGGACCAGCGGCACCGGGGCCGGCACCGCCGCCGCAGCCACCGTCACCAGCGCGGGCACCGGCTACCCGACCCCGGCCTGGCGCAAGGCCTACCGCGAGGGGTCCCGGCCCGACCTGCGGGTCCCGTTCCGCGAGGTGCAGCTCACCAACGGCAGGACCGTCCCGCTGTACGACACCTCCGGCCCGTACACCGACCAGGCCTTCGAGCCCGACGTGCGGCGCGGTCTGCCCGCCCTGCGCGACGCCTGGATCCGCCAGCGCGGCGACGTCGAGGAGTACGACGGCCGCGAGGCGCGCCCCGAGGACGACGGGATCAAGCACACCTCGCCGCGCGGCGGAAACCTGCGCAACCTGGACGCCGTCTTCCCGGGCCGCCCGCGCCGCCCGCTGCGTGGCCGCGGTGGTGCCGCCGTCACCCAACTCGCCTACGCCAAGCGGGGCGTGGTCACCCCCGAGATGGAGTTCGTGGCGCTGCGCGAGGGCCTCGCCGCCGAGTACGTGCGGGCCGAGGTGGCCCGCGGCCGGGCCGTCATCCCGGTCAACGTGAACCACCCCGAGGTGGAGCCGGCGATCATCGGCACCAACTTCCTGGTGAAGATCAACGCCAACATCGGCAACTCCGCCGTCACCTCCTCGATCGAGGAGGAGGTGGAGAAGATGACCTGGGCCACCCGTTGGGGCGCCGACACCGTCATGGACCTCTCCACCGGCCGCAACATCCACACCACCCGCGAGTGGATCCTGCGCAACTCCCCGGTGCCGATCGGCACCGTGCCGCTCTACCAGGCCCTGGAGAAGGTCGACGGCAAGGCCGAGGAACTGAGTTGGGAGGTGTACCGGGACACCATCATCGAGCAGTGCGAACAGGGCGTCGACTACATGACCGTCCACGCCGGCGTCCTGCTCCGGTACGTCCCGCTGACCGCCCGCCGCAAGACCGGCATCGTCTCGCGCGGCGGCTCCATCATGGCCGCCTGGTGCCTGGCGCACCACCAGGAGAACTTCCTCCACACCAACTTCGAGGAGCTCTGCGACATCCTCGCGGGCTACGACGTCACCTTCTCGCTCGGCGACGGCCTGCGCCCGGGCTCCATCGCGGATGCCAACGACGAGGCGCAGTTCGCCGAACTGCGCACCCTCGGCGAACTCGGCCGGATCGCCCGTGAGCGCGACGTCCAGGTGATGATCGAGGGCCCGGGCCACGTCCCGATGCACAAGATCAAGGAGAACATGGATCTCCAGCGGGAGATCTGCGACGAGGCGCCGTTCTACACCCTCGGCCCGCTCACCACCGACGTCGCCCCCGGCTACGACCACATCACCTCGGGCATCGGCGCCGCGATGATCGCCTGGTGGGGCACCGCGATGCTCTGCTACGTCACGCCCAAGGAGCACCTGGGCCTGCCCAACCGCGACGACGTCAAGACCGGCGTGATCACCTACAAGATCGCCGCCCACGCCGCCGACCTCGCCAAGGGCCACCCCGGCGCCCAGGCCTGGGACGACGCCCTGTCCGACGCCCGCTTCGAGTTCCGCTGGGAGGACCAGTTCAACCTGGCCCTCGACCCGGAGACCGCCCGCGCCTTCCACGACGAGACCCTCCCCGCCGAACCCGCCAAGACGGCCCACTTCTGCTCCATGTGCGGCCCGAAGTTCTGCTCGATGAAGATCTCCCAGAAGATCCGCGACGAGCACGGCGACGGCTCGACGGCCGTGAACACCGAGTTCGACGCCGACGCGCTGGCCGGCATGGCGGAGAAGTCCGCCGAGTTCGCCGCCCAGGGCAACCGGGTCTACCTCCCGCTGGCGGACTGACGCTCCTGCGCCATGGGCGAGCCCTCTCCGGATGCCGGGGAGGGCTCGCCGCTCGAACGGGCCAGCCCCATCGTCTGCATTGTGCAGCTAGTGATGCTGAAGTGCCGATATGACGGCGCTCACCATCCGGGACGTCCCGGACGACCAGATCCAGACCCTGAAGGTTCGCGCCGCCCAGGCGGGCAAGTCGCTCCAGGCATTCATGCAGGACCTGATCGCCAGGGAGGCGTCCAAGCCCACGATGGCGGAGATGATGGAGCGACTGAACCGGGAGGCCACCGCCCGCGTCAGCGCCGCGGACATCGTCGCGGCCATCGACGAGGGACGAGCCGGGCGTTGATCGTCATCGACTGTTCCGCTCTGGTCCTTGTCCTCACGGCCCACAGCTCCGACGGAGAGCTCATCCGGAGCCGTGTGGCCGAGGCGGGCGACGTCTACGCTCCGACCCTCCTGGACTACGAGATCCAGGCGGCCCTCCTCGGCGTGCAGCGTGGCGGCAAGCTGACCGAGAAGGAAGTGGAAAAGGCGGTCGCTGCCTACCGGATGCTTCCCCTCGTCAAACGGGAGACGCTGCCGTTCTGGGACGGAGTGAAGAGGCTGCACGCCGACCTCAGCGCCTACGACGCCCAGTACGTCGCCCTGGCGGAAGCCCTCGGCGTACCGCTGATCACCAGTGATGCGAGGATCGAGCGCAGCGGCGCGGCAAAGTGCGAGATCGAGATCTTCGCCTCGATCCGCCCTTAGCCGGAGCAGCGCGTCCCAGTGGTGCCTTCGTCCTGCCCGACGTCCACCAGCGCAGCGTCCGCGACATTCCGACCTGGGCGGGTAGCGGCATGCCGCGAGGTGGTGTTCCTCCCGGTCGGAGGCGCGCGGAGAAATGGGCGGGCGATGACCGATGAGTTCCTTCATGATCCGGAGTCATAGATCATGGTTGCGCGCTGCGGCCGGGAGTGTGGTCGAGGCGCGCACCGGTCGGATCCGCCGAGAAGTCAGACACGGAAAACCGAGGAACCTCAGATGCGCACCCTGATCAGCACCGCCTTCATCTCCCTCGACGGCGTCGTGGAGGCCCCGGGCGGCGAGCCCGGTTACCGGAACTCCGGGTGGACCTTCAAGGACGTGGAGTTCCTCCCCGAGGCGTTCGAGATCAAGGGCCGGGAGCAGCGGGAGGCCACCGCGATGCTGCTGGGCCGGGCCAGCTACCAGGCATTCAGCCCGGTGTGGCCGGACATGGCGGACTTCTCCGACTACAAGGTGATGCCGAAGTACGTCGTCTCCACCACCCTCGGCGAAGGCGACCTGGTGTCGAACTGGGGCGAGACCACGATCCTGCGCTCGCTCGACGAGGTCGCCGCGCTGAAGGAGACCGAGGGCGGCCCGATCATCGTCCACGGCAGCGCGGCCCTGAACCGGAGCCTGTCGGACGCGGGGCTGATCGACCGTTACCACCTGCTCGTCTTCCCGCTCCTGCTCGGTGCGGGCAAGCGTCTGTTCAGCGGCACGGACAAGGACGCCCAGAAGCTGAGGCTGGTCGAGCACGAGGCCTACGCCAACGGTGTGCAGAAGAACGTCTTCGACGTCGTCCGCTGACCAGGCCGGTGCGCGGGCGGGGGCGGCAGCACTGGCTAGAGGGTGACCCCTTGCAGGGACAGCACGATGGCCGCGCCGATGCCGCCCAGCCCCAGGGCGGTGGCCATGCTCCACCACCCGCCGTGACCCCAGCGGAACGGACGGTCCAGCGACAGGCGGCCGGGGCCGAGGGCGGAGACCGCGATCGCGATCAGCGCCAGGCACAGCGGGTACTCCATGCCGCCCTTGTCGGCCCACAGACCGCTGCCCGAGGAGACGGACATCGCGTTGATCATCACCCCGATCACGGCGGCGGCCGCCAGCGGGGTGAACAGCCCGAGGGCGAGGCCCAGTCCGCCGCCCAGCTCCGAGGCGCCGCCCAACGCGGCGAAGAGAACACCGGGGCGGTAGCCCAGGGCCTCGAAGCCCTTACCGGTGGCGCTCAGACCGGCGCCACCGAACAGGCCGAAGAGTTTCTGGGCGCCGTGGCCGGCCAGCAGCAGGCCGGCCAGCCGGAGCACCAGCAGGCCGACATCGGCGGCGGACACCGGCGGCGCGTGCGCGGAGGTCCGAACGGCGTGGTGGGCGGAGGCCCGTAGCCGCTCAGCGGTCAGTTTCATGGTGAGGCTCTCCTCCCGCGCGCCGCTACCGCCGCGAGCGGGGTCGCCTCCCTCCAGGCGTCGGCGCGCAGATCGGATCGGCCGGGGCGCGACTCGCGCCGCCGTCGACCAAGTCCAGGAACAGCCGGACCGAGACCGCCTCACCGGAGGCATCAGTGCGTCTCACCGATAACCCTCCGGAAAGGGAAGCCGTGATCCAGCACTGTCCGTATCCACTCTACGCAGCGGCAGCCGCCGGCGGGAGGGTCCTGCGAAGCATCCGACCGGCTGCCCCCGCGGTCGTCGCGGCGGGTCAGGCGGGGACGGAGACGGAGACGGGGACGGGGACGGGGACGGGTTCGAGGAGGACGGTGGCGCGGTCGGCGGTGAGGATGCCGAGGATGTAGCCGTCGTCGTCGACCACGGGCCAGACCGCCATGCGCTTGATCCGCATCGCGATCGCGGCCAGGGCCAGGCCCATGGCCGGCCAGGCGAACGGGCCGCGCTGGTGGGCGGTGGCGCTGATCGAGGTCCGCTCGGTGGACCGGGGGTGCTCCAGGAAGGTGTGCAGCCCGGTACGGGTGACCAGTCCCTCGCACCGGCCGTCGTGGTCGCGGACGAGCAGGTACTCGACGTGGGCGCCGCGCAGGATGTCGTTGGCCTGGTCGACGGTGCTGTCGTCGGCTATCTGGTACTCACAGGGCTCCATCGCGTCGGCGACCGTGAGGCCGTGGCCGGTGCGTGCCGCCGGTGGGGTGTGCGTGGTCACGGTGCTCACCGCTTCCCGTCCCCGGGTGTCCGGCCGGAACCGCCCGGACGACCCTTCACCCAGAACGAAGCCGGAACGGGTACCGGAATGCGGGATGCCCTGGATGCCTTCGAGCCTACTCCCGTGACGGGCGGCTCGTCGGGGGGTGCCGCGGAGTACGGTGGGAGACAACCGAGGACATTCCGCATACCGGTACCGGCGCTGGTGTCGCCCTAGGTCATGACAGGTCCTTGCGGACCGGACGGGCGGCTTCCGATGCTGCCGATCCCCCTCCCCGTTCCCGCCACCCCCGGGCCGTGGTCCGTGCCCGATGCCCCGTTGCTGCCACGGCTGCTGCTGGAACCGACGATGTCGCGGGGCGGGGTCTTCGACGGTGCCTGGTGGCCGCGTTCGAACCGGGTGCTGGCCGAACTGCCGGACCTGGTCACCGCGCTCGGCGCCCACCTGGGGCGCATCATCCGGGTGGGCCTGGACACCTCGGCCTGGGACGGCGTGCCCAGTTCCGTCGTGGTGAACGGCCTCCTGATCAGGATCAACTGGCTCACCAGCAGCAGCGCGACGATCAGCGTCACGCGCGGCTTCCAGGACCACTTCCTCCTCCTGGTCGTGCCGCCCCGCACCGACCCGGAGACGGCCTCCACGGCGATGGCGGCGGCGTCGGCGACCGGCAACCGCACCCCGGCGGCCGAACTCCTCCTGGACTGGCCGGGGTTCGGGGTCAGGTGACGTCGTCGGGGCTGGTGAAGGCCGGGGAGGTGTAACCGGGGGCGGTGAAGTCGGGGGCCGGGGTGGGGACGGTGCCGGGGCTGGTGAAGTCGGGCGAGGTGTAGTCGGCGGTGGGGACGGTGCCGGGGCTGGTGAAGTCGGGCGAGGTGTACCCCGGGCTGGTGAAGTCGGGGGCGTCGGAGGGGGCGTCGGCGGGGACGGCGGGCAGGTGGGTGTGCAGGTAGGGGAGCAGGCCGCGGTCGCGCAGCGCGGTGCGCCATTCGCGGCGGGCGTCGGCGAGTTCGGCGGCGAGTTCCGGGTCGGTGCCGGCCGGGGCGGCGCCGCCGCCGTCGCGTATGGCGGTGAGGACGAGCCCGATGATGCCGATGGCCATCGCGGCGACTCCGGCGGCGAGGGCGACCCAGCCGGCGGTGACGAGGGTGCGGGCGAGGGTGAGGTCGGGGTTGGCGGCGCGCAGCAGGTAGCCGATGAGCAGCAGGGCCAGGGCGGCGGTCCAGGCGAGGATCGGGGTGAGCACGGTGAGGACGGGGAAGAGCCCGGCGCCGCCGTTGGCGGAGCGCAGCTGGGTGAGCAGCCCGGGGGCGGTGGGTTCGGCGTCCGGGGGCGGCGGGGGTGTGGTGCGCAGGGTCTCGCGCAGTCGGGTGTAGTGGGTGTACTCGGTGGTGGCCGCGGCGGCGATGGCGTCGGCGTCGCGCAGGGCGCGGATGCGCAGCTGGTCGGTGGTGAGCGCGCCGGGGGCGCGCAGGGCGGTGAGGACGGTGCGGTCGCGCAGGGCTTCGGCGAGGAGGCGCTCGTATTCCGGGCGGTCCTCGGCGAGCAGCGGCGGGGGGTTGGTCATGGGGACCCCGTTCATGCGGACCCCGGTTCGCTCCGCCCCAGGGGCCGCGGGACCCTCAGGGACGCCGAAACGGGCGCGGAGGCGGGCCGCCGGACGGGCGGCCGGGTGTGGTGTGCCTCATGGTAGGGGCGGGCGTGGCCGTGCTGACAGTCGGTTTCCGGAATTTCGCGCCCCGGACCGCGCGCGCGGGGTGGCCCGGGCGCCGGGAACGCCCGTTCGACCGGCCCCGGTCCGCGGGCCTCAGTTGACGGGGAGTCGGGCGACGAGCAGGCGCCCTTCCATGGTGACGCCGCCGTCCATGGCCACCGCGAGGTCGTCGGCGTAGACGTAGGGGCCGGGGATGTGCGGCGGCTGGCCGTCGTCGGCGTGCACCGCGCCGGTGAGGTACGGGATGGGGCTGTGCCCGTGCACGATGCGGGTGCCGCCGTAGGTGTCGAGGAGTTCGTGGACGGCCGTCGGGCCGGCGTCGCCGCGGAAGGCGAAGCGCTTGGTGAAGCGGCGGAAGCAGTCCCACCACTCGTCGACGCCCTCGTCGGCGAGCAGGCTGTGGACGGCGTCGTTGACGTCGGGGATGGACTCGCCGTACTCCAGGTACGCGGTGGTGTCGGAGTGCAGCAGCAGGTGGCCGTCCTCCAGCGCGATGGCGGGCAGCCGGGAGAGCCAGCTGATGTGGTGCGCCTCCAGGCGCTCCAGGTCGTGCTGCTGGCCGCCGTTGAGCCGCCAGGCGGCGAGGAAGGACGCGGTGCCGGCGGTGGACTGGACGGGTTCGTCGCCGTACCGGGCGGCGCCGAGGAAGAGCAGTTCGTGATTGCCCATCAGGGCGCGGCAGTAGCCGCCGGCGGCGGCGGCTTCGGCGGCGAGCTGCATCACGAGGTCGATGACGCCGATGCCGTCGGGGCCGCGGTCGGTGAAGTCGCCGAGGAACCAGATCCGGGAGCGGCCGGCGGACCAGTGGCCGTCGGCGTCGATCAGGCCCTGGTGGCGCAGTTCGGCGCGCAGCTCCTCCAGGTAGCCGTGCACGTCGCCGACGACGTAGAGCGGGCCGGGGGGCTCGCCGGGGCCGGGGGCGGGGTACGGGTAGCTGGGTACGGAGGGGTCGGGCAGCGGCGGGCCGAGTTCGATGGTCGGCGGGTCGTCGCGGCCGGGGGCCTGGTGGGCGGGGGCCTGGTGGCCGGGGGAGGGCTGGTCGGGCAGGGTCGGCTCGTAGCCGGGGTGGTCCTGGTGGGAGAAGGGCGGGGCGTTCTCCGGGGCGTGCACGGTGTGGCCCTGCCCGTCGGCGGGCCAGTGCTGTTCCAGGTAGCGGGCTCCGCCGTAGCCGCTGTAGGTCTCCGCTGTCTCCGCTTCGTACGGCGTGCCGGGGTAGCCGGTGGCGGGCTCCGGTTCGTAGTAGGTGCCGTACGGCAGCACGTCGAGGTCCGGCTGGTGGCGGGGGCCTGAGTCGGGGTGTTCAGGCCCGGGGAAGCGGTCCTCGGGTGTCATTCGCCCATCATAGGAAGACCACTCTCCCGGCGTCGTCACCTGGTGGGTATCCAATCCTCCGGAGCGTCAGCCGGGCCGTCCCGCAAGGTCCGTTTTGTCCCGGCTCGGTATGGTCTAGACCTCGCCCGGGGGCCGGGGAGGGCTGACGGTGGTGCGCGGGCTCCGGCGCTGGGAGGACGCGCGGACGATCAGCTCGGTCGGCATCAGGGTGCCCGGCGGCGGGCCGGTGCCGGCGGTGCGGAAGCGGGGCGGGAAGAGCCGGGCGATGTCGACGCCCGTCCCGGAGTCGACGCCCTCGATGGCGTCGATGAGCAGGTTGACCACGGTGGTGCCGATCCGGCGGGGCTTGAGGGAGAGCGTGGTGATCGGCGGTTCGGTGGTGGCGTAGACGTCGCTCTCGCTGCAGCAGACCAGCAGCAGGTCGTCGGGGACCCGCAGGCCGTAGCGGCGGGCGGCGGCGAGCAGGTCGGTGCCGTTGGGGTCGAACAGGCCGTAGACGGCGTCGGGCCGGTCGGGGCGGGCGAGCAGCCGGTCGGCGGCGACGGCGCCGGCGGCCGGGTCGTGTGCGGGGTAGGTCTCGTACACCGGCTCCTGGCCGACCTTGGCGCACCAGCCGAGGTAGGCCTCGGTGGAGAGCCGGGTGTAGGTGTCGGTGCTGGTGCCGGTGAGCAGGCCGATGCGGCGGGCGCCGGCCTCGGAGAGGTGGTCGAGGATGCCGAGCACGGCGGCCTCGTGGTCGTTGTCGACCCAGGCGGTGACCGGGCAGTTGCCGGGCTTGCCGTCGCTGACGACCGGGACGCCGGACCGGTACAGCTCGCTGACCAGGGGGTCCTGGTCGGGCGGGTCGATCACCACGGTGCCGTCCAGGGCGATGTTGCCCCAGACGTCGTGGCGGGAGGAGGCGGGCAGCACGACCAGCGCGTAGCCGCGGCCGAGGGCGGCGCTGGTGGCGGCCCGGGCCATCTCGGCGAAGTACGCGAACTCGGTGAAGGTGAAGGGTTCTTCGCCGTAGGTCGTGACGGTCAGCCCGATCAGGCCGGACCGTCCGGTGCGCAGAGTGCGGGCGGCCGCGGAGGGCCGGTAGCCGAGGCGTTCGGCGACCTCGCGCACCCGGCTGCGGGTCTCGTCGGGCAGGCGGCCCTTTCCGTTCAGCGCGTCGGAGACGGTGGTGATCGACACTCCGGCGGCTGCTGCCACATCCCGGATGCCGGCCCGCTCCAGACGCCGTGAGGTGGTGGGACGCCGACCGCTCTGGTTGGCTGCTGCTGTCATGGCGGACCGATCGTATGGCTCCTGACAAGGGTCTGTGACCGGCGCATCGGGAGCCCTTGGAGATACGTTTCTCCAAGAGTGAGCCGGGGTGCGCTCCTTCGATACCCGCACGAAACCAGCCGTCTTACCTCTGACATGTGCCAAAGGAACCCGGCAGAATGGCTGATCTGCGCCTGTCACCCGACCGGGCATCTCACCCCTACGGGTGAGCGCGGTCGGTATCGTTCAAGGCACCCGACCGGGGTGCCCGGACGCGTTCCGAGATCCCGGACACGGTGGCGATCCCACTGGTGGCGGGGGCGGTCGCACCGGCGGCGGTGGCGATCGCACCGGAGAACACGCGCCGAGAACACGCGCCGAGCACGCGCGGACAGCATCGAGAAGGAGTAGGACCGTGACGAGTACGTCAGCGCAGGGCCCGCGGCTGCGGCCGACCCTGGACGGCATCCCCACCTACAAGCCCGGCAAGCCGGCCGGCGCCGACGCGTACAAGCTGTCCTCCAACGAGAACCCGTACGACCCGCTGCCCGGTGTGCTGGAGGCGGCGGTCGCCGCGGCCGGTTCGCTCAACCGCTACCCCGACATGGCCGTCGGCGAGCTGAGCGAGGTGCTGGCCGAGCGCTTCGGCGTGCCCGTCGAGCACATCGCCACCGGCACCGGCTCGGTCGGCGTCGCCCAGTCGCTGATCCTCGCCACGGCCGGTCCCGGCGACGAGGTGGTCTTCGCCTGGCGCTCCTTCGAGGCGTACCCGATCATCACCCAGGTCGCCGGTGCCACCCCCGTCCCGGTGCCGATCACCGGGGCCGGCGACCACGACCTGGACGCGATGCTCGCCGCGATCACCCCGAAGACCCGGCTGGTGTTCGTCTGCAACCCCAACAACCCCACCGGCAACGTGATCCACCGCGCCGAGCTGGAGCGCTTCCTGGACGCCGTCCCGTCCGACGTCCTGGTGGTCGTCGACGAGGCGTACATCGAGTTCATCCGCGACCCCGAGGTGCCCAACGGCATCGACCTCTACCGGGACCGCCCCAACGTCTGCGTGCTGCGCACCTTCTCCAAGGCGTACGGCCTCGCCGGCATGCGGGTCGGCTTCGCGATCGCGCACGAGCCGGTGGCCAACGCGCTGCGCAAGACCGCCGTCCCGTTCGGCGTCAGCCAGCTCGCCCAGAACGCCGCCGTCGCTTCGGTGCGCGCCGAGCAGGCGCTGCTGGAGCGGGTGGACGCGCTGGTCGAGGAGCGCACCCGGGTGGTGGCCGGGCTACGCGCCCAGGGTTGGGAGATCCCGGACTCGCAGGCCAACTTCGTCTGGCTGGGCCTCGGCGAGCGCTCGCAGGAGTTCGCCGTCGCGTGCGCCGAGGCCGGGGTGATCGTCCGGCCGTTCCCGGAGGGCGTCCGGATCTCGATCGGCGAGACCGAGGGCAACTCGATCTTCCTCTCGGTGGCCGAGGCGTTCCGCAAGACGCTCTGATCCCTCCCTTCTCCGTAGGGGCGCGCCGTTCGCGGTGCGCCCCTACGGCGTTCCCGGGGGTCTGGGGCCGGTCGGCGGTGGGACCCGGGGCGCTGCCGGACGGCTGGAGATCACCGGAACTCACCGGAACTCGCTGGGAGCCCGCTGGGAGTTCGGCCAACGGCGGCCCACGGTGCGGCCAAGGCGCCCGCGCGAACCGGGTGGTGTATCCGGAATGCCCGGATCCGCCCGGTCAGTCTTCTCCCAGCCGGCGCCCAGGGCTCCGCAAGAGCGCCCAGGAAAGCTGTCCGGCATGAAGGTGCTCCCGCGACGGCGAGGCGTCGTCCTCGTCAACTCCGCGCTCGGCGTGGCGCTCCTGGGCGGTGCCGCCCTGGTGTACGCCACCGTGAACAGCGGCACCAGTGCCGCCGCCGGCAAGACCCAGATCCGTACCGCGACCGTGGCCAAGGGAACGGTCCTGGCCACCGTGTCCGGAACCGGCACCCTGGTCTCACCGACCGACGCGGCCCAGGACTTCGCGACCGGCGGCCGGCTCACCTCGGTCAAGGTCGCGGTGGGGGACGCCGTCAAGAAGGGCCAGGTGCTCGCCACCGTCGACACCACGGCCGCCCAGCAGCAGGTGGACGCCGCCCAGGCGTCCCTCACCACGGCCAACGCCAACCTCACCAAGGCGCAGGCCGGTGTCACCACCACGACCACCCAGCCGCTGCCGGGTGCGACCTCCGGCGCCGGCGGCAACGGCGGCGGTGGTGGGGACCGCGGAGCGGGCGCGAACAGCACGCCCGCTCCGCAGACCACCACCATCACCACCACCAAGGTCGACGACGCGGCCGTCGCCCAGGCCCAGCAGCAGGTCGCCACCGCGCAGACCACCCTCGCCAACGCCCAGGCGGCGCTGACTGGCACCACCCTGACCGCCTCGGTGGACGGGACGGTCGCGTCCGTCTCGGCGAAGGTCGGCGACACCGTGGGCGGCGCGAGTTCCGGCGGCTCGTCCGGTTCGTCGGGCTCCACCGGGTCGACCGGGTCGACCGGCAAGTCGTCCACCGGCAGCACCGCCTCGGGCGGCGCGCCGAGCGGCTTCATCGTGCTGACCAACCCGACCGGGATGCAGGTCACCGCCAACTTCTCCGAACTGGACTCGCTCAAGCTCAAGAAGGGCGAGGCGGCCACCGTCACCCTGAACGCGCAGTCCGACACCAAGCTCAACGCCAGTGTCCTGTCCGTCAGTTCGCTGCCCAGCAGCAGCGGCGGCAGCGCCGGCTCGACGGCCGTCCAGTACGCCGCCACGCTCCAGCTCAGCGGTGACACCAGCGCGCTGCGCACCGGCCTCAGCGCCACCGTCCAGGTGATCACCGGCGAGGCGGACAGCGCGCTGTCGCTGCCCACCTCCGCGCTCTCCGGCACCGGCGCCAGCCGCACCGCGACCGTGGTGCACCCGGACGGCTCCAGCGAGCGGGTCAGCGTCGGGGTCGGCGTCGAGGGCGACAGCACGGTGCAGGTGGTCTCCGGGCTGAAGGAGGGCGACAAGGTCGAACTCCCCACCACCAGCGGCGGCAACGGCTTCCCGAACGCCTCCTTCCCGGGGGTCGGCGGCGGCCGTGGCGGGGCGGGCGGGGGCCTGGCGGGCGTCGGCGGTGGTGGCAACGGCGGCGGCGGGGCCGGCCGGGGCGGTAAGGGCTGAGCATGCGTCACGTCATCGACAAGCGCGTCCCGGCGGCGCCCCCGCCCGTCATCCAGCTGCGCCGGATCACCAAGGCGTACGGGCACGGCGACGCCGTCGTGCACGCGTTGCACGGCCCGGAGGACCCGGACACCGGCGGCCCGCTCGGCGTCAGCCTGAACATCCACCAGGGCGACTACGTCGCGGTGATGGGCAGCTCCGGCTCCGGCAAGTCCACCATGATGAACATCCTCGGCTGCCTGGACGTCCCGACCGCCGGCCGCTACCTGCTGGACGGCATCGACGTCGGCCACCTCGACGAGGGGCAGCTCGCGCTGGTCCGCAACCGCAAGATCGGCTTCGTCTTCCAGTCCTTCAACCTGATCCCGCGCACCACCGCGCTCGCCCAGGTCGAGCTGCCGCTCGCCTACGCGGGCGTCCGGGCCGCCGAGCGCCGCCGCCGGGCCCTGGCCGCGCTCTCCCTGGTCGGCCTCGCCGAGCGCGCCGGGCACCGGCCCAACCAGCTCTCCGGCGGCCAGCAGCAGCGCGTCGCGGTCGCCCGGGCGCTGGTCACCGCACCCGCGATGCTGCTCGCCGACGAGCCCACCGGCAACCTGGACAGCCGCTCCACCGAGGAGGTCCTCGACCTCGTCGACGCGCTCAACGCGACCGGCCGCACGGTCGTCCTGATCACCCACGAGGACGAGGTCGCGCGGCACGCCAAGCGGGTGCTCCGGCTGGTCGACGGCCGGATCGTCAGCGATGTCCGGCAGGCCCCGGTGGACGGGCCGCCGCCGCTGCTGCGCGACCTGGGGGTGTCGGCGTGATCCTCTGGCAGATGCTCCGCTTCGCGGTCGGCGGCCTGGCCGCCAACAAGGTGCGCTCGGCGCTCACCATGCTCGGGGTGCTGATCGGCGTCGCCTCGGTGATCCTGCTGCTGGCCGTCGGCAACGGCTCGTCGGTCGCGGTGAAGGAGTCGATCACCTCGCTCGGCACCAACTCGCTCACGGTCAGCTCCGGTTCGGCCAGCGGCGGCTCCCGTGCCACCTCCTCGGTGAAGAAGCTGACGGTCGCCGACGCCAAGGCACTGGCCGCCGACACCGACTCGACCGCGATCAGGTCGGTCGCCCCGGTGGTCACCACCAGCGGGACGGCGCTGTACGGGGACGTCTCGTACAGCCCCGGCTCGATCGTCGGCACCTACCCGGCGTACTTCGAGACCGCCAACCAGAAGGTCGCGCACGGCGAGTACTTCACCGACGACGACGTGCTCGGCTCGCGCAAGGTCGCGGTGCTCGGTGCCACGACGGCCAAGCAGCTGTTCGACACCGAGGACCCGGTCGGCAAGAAGATCGTCCTCGGCGGCACGCCGTTCACCGTGGTCGGCGTGCTCCAGGCCAAGGGCGGCAGCGGCTTCACCGACCCGGACGACGTGGTGATCGCCCCGCTGCCCACCGTACAGAACGCCTTCACCGGCTTCGGGGCGGTCAACCAGATCCTGGTGCAGGCCTCGTCCGCGGACACCACCACGGCGGCCCAGGCCGAGATCACCCGGGTCCTGCTCGGCACCCACGCGGTCGCCGACCCCACCAAGGCCGACTTCCGGATCACCAGCCAGTCCTCGCTGCTCACGGCGAGGGAGAGCACCACGAAGACCTTCACCGTGCTGCTCGGGGCAGTGGCGGCGATCTCGCTGCTGGTCGGTGGGATCGGGATCACCAACATCATGCTGGTCACCGTCACCGAGCGGACGCGGGAGATCGGCATCCGCAAGGCGCTCGGCGCCCCGCGCGCGGTGATCCTCGGGCAGTTCCTGACCGAGTCGACCCTGCTCTCGGTGCTCGGCGCCGGGCTCGGGGTGGCCGCCGGGATCGCCGGCTCGCACTTCAGCATCGTCGGCATCAAACCGGTGGTGATCCCCGAATCGGTGATCGGCGCGTTCGGCATCGCCGTCGCCATCGGGCTGTTCTTCGGCAGCTACCCCGCCAACCGGGCCGCCTCGCTGCGGCCGATCGACGCCCTCCGGCACGAGTAGGACACCCACACCCATGAGCAACGAGATCGCCACGGTCAGCACCACCACGCCGGCCGAGCAGGTCGCCCTGCTCGCCACCCCGCCGGACGCCCGCGACGTCACGGCCGAGCTCGCGGCTCCGCCGCGGCGCAAGCTGCCCTGGCTCAGCCTGGCGCTGGCGGGCGGGGTGATCGCCAGCGGGGCCTTCGCGGGCGGGGTCTGGTACCAGCAGAACCACGGGACGAAGAGCGGCTCCTCGCACACGACGGCCGCTGGCGCCGTGCCGCAGCAGCGGGCGGCCGGGGCGAGCGGTGGCGGGTACGGGCAAGGCAGCTCACGCCGGGGTGGTCAGGGCCAGGGCAGTCAAGGCCAGGGCGGCCCGGGCGGCCTCACCCGGGGCACGGTCAAGGCCGTCGACGGCACCACTGTCTACCTGACCGACGCCAACGGCAACACCGTCAAGGTCACCACCGGCGACGCGACGAAGGTCCAGCTCAACAAGGAGGGCAAGGTCGCCGACCTCCAGCCCGGCCAGAGCGTGACCGTCGTCGGCACCCCCGACGCCAACGGCGGCTACGCCGCCAGCCAGCTCGTCGAGGGCGCGGCCGCCGGCGCGGGCGGCTTCGGCGGCGGTGCTCCCAAGAACCCGTCCGGGGGCTGACCCCGTAGCTCCCGGACGCCGCGAGGCCCTCGCCCATCCCTGGGGCGAGGGCCTTCGCATGTGGTCAGCGCTGGTTGTCGCGTTCGTCGCGGTCGTCGGGGCGCGGCATCCTGAGGGTCGCGATGACGCCGAGGGCCACGGTGACGATCGCGAGCGCGAGGAGCGCCACCAGAACGGCCCCAACGAAGAAGTTCATCACCCCCACGCCTCGTTCCGCTCCGCGTCGCGGAGCAGGTGGAGGAGGTTGAGTAGAGTGCTCACGGGGGCGTTGCCGAAGTCGACGAGGATGCGGCCGTCGAGGGTGGTCTCGTGGGGGAAGGCGGAGCCCCAGAGGAGGCCGTAGGAGCGTCCGCGCCGGTGCACCTCGCCGAGCAGGGCGACGATCTGGGGCTGGGTGTAGTCGCGCATCCGGGGGTCGTCCGGCGCGACGGGTTCGCGGGCCGCGCTCACGCGGCGGAGTCCAGTTCGTACCAGACCGTTTTGCCGCGCTCCTGGGAGTCAACGCCCCAGCGGTGCGTGAGCCCTTCGACGAGCTGGAGCCCCCGGCCGGTCGTGGCCAGGGCGGGGAGCGACTGCCGTTCGGGGAGGACGTCGCTCTCGTCCGAGACGGAGACCCGGAGGGTGCCGTCGAGGAGCGAGAGGAGGACGACGGGGGAGGCGGTCTTGCCGTGCCGCCAGGCGTTGACGACCAGTTCGGCCAAGGCGAGTTCGGCGAAGAAGATGGTCTCGGCGTCCCACCCGGAGCGGGTCAGGGCGTCCCGCAGGGACTGCCGGGCGAGCGCGAGCGAGGGGGTGTTGAGGGTGCACACGGGAACCTCCGCGAGGCTGCTGGTGTGGGGAGAGGGGAGAGGGATGCCTTCGGCGCGCGGGCAGCAGGCGCCTACTGCCCGGCGAATAGGCATTTCTGACGATCCATCGGATCGACCTGAAATCGACGATAGCGCATCGGAACTTAAATTTAGGTAGTTGCGGGGGAGATCCCTCTTCCGGGGGACGGATGGTCCTTGCCGCAGCCGACGCGGCACACTGATCCCACAGGATGTTGAGAGGACGCCATGCCTGGTCGCCACAACCCAACCCTTCGTCAGCGTCGCCTGGGCGCTGAACTGCGAAAGATGAGAGAGCAAGCAGGCCTCGGAGGCAGCCAACTTGCTCGCGTGCTCGGAGTGAGCCCTGCCCAGGTGACGCAGATGGAGAACGGGAAGACCAGCGTCAGCGTGGACCGGCTCCGGACAGTCGCCGATGCCTGCGAGTGCTACAACCAGCCGCTCATCGACGCCCTCAACGGCATCATCACAGTGCGAGACAAGGGTTGGTGGGAGCAGTACCGCAACCACATCCCCGACGTCTTCCTCGAATCCGCCGAGCACGAGGACTTCGCGGCAACGACGATCAGGGTTTGCGTGTCGACGTTCCTTCCGGGGCTTCTGCAAACAGACGACTACACACGAGGAATCTTCAGTCGACGGATCCCTCGACTTCCTGCCGACGAACTCGATCTGCATGTCGCGTTCCGTTCGGAGCGCAGAACGAGGGTCCTTCAGAGCCCTCGGAAGAAGCTCGAAGCCTATCTACATGAGTCCAGTCTGCTCACGCGCTTCGGTGGCACCGACGTCCTGCGAGGGCAGCTTCACAGCCTGACCGATGACTCCCTCAGGGATGACATAAGCATCCGCGTCATTCCCTTCACCGCCCACACCTATCCCGGACCGGTCGAGAGCCTCATCTACACCTCCGGGGAGGTACCCGAGCTTGATACGGTCGAGGTGGAGTCTTCGCAGGGCCCGATCTTCTTCGACGCCCCGAGTGAGCTTGAGTCCTATCGTGAAGTCTTCAACCGCATCGAGAAGGCTGCTCTCAATGGCGGGGATTCGCGAGATCTGATCCATCGCACGGTCAAGAACCTGAAAGGCTGAGATGTATCAAGACCAATGGCAGAAGTCGTCCTTCAGTAGCTCCAGCGAAAACTGCGTGGAGGTCCGTGCGGTGGACGGGGCGATCGAACTTCGTGAGTCCGACGAGGGCGAGGTCATCGTCCGCACCACCGCCCACAAGTTCGCCGCGTTCCTCCAGGGTGCGAAGGCGGGCGAGTTCGACCACTTCACCGGTGACGCCTGAGCGAAACGATCCGGCGGCCCCTTGCTGCTCGCAAGGGGCCGCCGGTGTGACTGCTGTCAGTGCTGCGGGCCGGGCGGGGTGGTGGCGGGGGCGCCCGTGCCGGTGCCGGTGTTGTTCGGGTCGGACTTGGGTGCCGGGTCGGGGATGTCGGCCATCGGCAGGGACTTCTTGGGCGTGCCGCGCAGGGCCTGGTTCATGGCGTCCTGCCAGATCGGGCCGGGGCCGTCGGCGCCGAACACCTCGCTGTGGTACTTCCCGTTGATGGTGATGTTGCGCATCTCGACGCCGCCGTTGGGGCCGCCGAGCCAGACGGCGGTGGCGAGCTGCGGGGTGTAGCCGTTGAACCAGGCGGCCCGCTTGCGGTCCGAGGTGCCGGTCTTGCCGGCGATCTGCCGGTTGTCGTCCAGGTTGAGCGCCGCGCCGGTGCCCTTGTTCTCGGTCACGCCGTTCAGGACGGTGTTCATCGCCCGCGCCGTGTCGTCGGAGAACGCCTTCTCGCACTGGCCGGCCGGGACGGGGACGTCCTTGCCGTCCACGGTGGTGATCTTGTTGATGGCGATCGGGGCGCAGTGCGTGCCCTGGGCGGCGAAGGTCGCGTAGACGTTGGCCATGGTCAGCGGGCTCATCTCCTCCACTCCCAGGGCCATCGCGGGGACCTCCTCCAGCGGCTTGCCGCTGGCCTTGCCGGTGACGCCCAGCTTGTCGGCCATCTGCTTGACCGCGCAGAGGCCGATCTCCTGCTCCATCTGCACGAAGTAGGTGTTGACCGAGAGCGCCATCGCCTGCTTCAGCTGGTAGGGGCCCTTCTCGTTCTCGCTTTCGTTGGGCACCACCGTCTTGGGCCGGCCCTGGTTCTTCCAGGTGCCCTCGCAGGTCTTCATCGTCGGGTATTCGAGCTTGTTCGGGGCCGAGTACTCCTGGGTCGCCGGCAGGCCCGCCTCCAGGGCCGCGGCCGCGACGACCGGCTTGAACGTGGAGCCGGGCTGGAAGCCGTTGCCGCCGCCCATCGCCGCGTCGACGTTGAGGTTGACGACGGTCTGGTTCTTGTTGGCGTCCAGGCCGTACGGGCGGGTCTGGGCCATGGCGAGGATCTTGCCGGTGCCCGGCTCGACCATGGTGGCGGCGGCCGAGACGCTGTCGGTGATCTTCACGTTGGAGGTCACGGCGTTCTGGGCGGCGGCCTGCTTGTCCGGGTCCAGCGTGGTGTAGATGTTGAGGCCGCCGGTGTCCCAGAACTTCTTGCGGTCGGCGGCGCTCTGGCCGAACGCCGGGTCCTGCTTGACCACGTGGCGCACGTAGTCGCAGAAGAAGCCCATGCCGCCCTGGGCGGTGGCGGTGATGCAACCGTTCTGCGGGTCCTTGAAGTTGAGACCCAGCGGGGTGGCCTTGGCCTCCTTGGCCTGGTCCGCGGTGATGTGCTTGTTCTCCAGCATCTTGTCGATGACCGTGTCCCGCCGTTTCTGCGCGGCCACCGGGTGCAGCTTCGGGTCGTACTGGGAGGGGTTCTGCACCAGCCCGGCCAGCATGGCGGCCTCGGCGATGGTCAGGTCCTTGTTGCTCTTGCTGAAGTAGCGCTGGGAGGCGGCCTCCACGCCGTAGGCGCCGTTCCCGTAGTACGTGATGTTGAGGTAGTTGGTGAGGATCTGGTCCTTCGACAGGTCCTCCTCCAGCTTGATCGCGACCTTGAGCTCCTGGATCTTGCGACCCAGGGTCTTGCGCTGCGCTTCCTGTACCGCGGCCTGGTCCTCGCCCGCCTTCTCGACGTTGACGTTCTTCACGTACTGCTGGGTCAGCGTCGAGGCACCCTGCGAGGCGGTGCCGCTCTCGGCGTTCTTGCTGATCGCGCGGAGCACGCCCTTGAGGTCGACGGCGCCGTGCTCGTAGAACCGGGCGTCCTCGATGTCGACTTGAGCCTGTCGCATGAACGGCGACATCTGCTCAGGGGTGATGACCGTGCGGTCGCGCTCGTACACCTTGGCGATCAGGCCGCCCTTGGCGTCGAAGATCTGCGTCGCCTGGGTGAGCGGCGGAGTCTTGAAGTCACTGGGGATGTCCTCGAAGCCCTCCGCCGTGCCCTTGGCGGTCAGCCCGAAACCGCCGGCGGCGGGCAGGGCGAGGCCAGCCAGCAGCACACCGGACACCACGCTCGCCGCCAGGAAGATCGCACCGAAGCGGGCCAGCCGAAGCGGCGTCCTGCGGGGCGGGGGGAGAGCCGCGCTGTCGGAGGAATTCCATATCGAAGGGGGATTCGATTCCATCCCGGAATGCTAGTCCTCACACACTCTGCGGATCGAACGTTTTTTCGCGCAAGGCTGTCACGGCTGTGCAACAGATGGCGGAAGTCGACCACGGCACGTCAAATCGCATACGCACCAAATTGGCGCAATAGAAATACAGGCCGCCTTTAACTAATCCATCCCCCCCCCGTGACACACCACGGACCATGCCTGCGGCACCCGTGGCTCCCGCCTACCGCGTCCTCCCCCTCTCGCGGCCCTGACACCACTTAGATGCCGCGAACGGGCCGAAAGGTTGCCTGCGCCCGGTGAGCCCCGACGCCGACTCGTGCGATCCGCCGCCACCCAGCCCCACCGACGGCACCCCTACGCGCCCCGCACCCAGTCGCCGGCGGCACGTCACGGCGCTGCCCGCGCCCCGGCGCAGGAAGTCGGCCAAACCGACTTCCTGCGCCGAAGCCGCCTCCCCCTCGCGCCCACCCGCGCGAGGGGCTGCCGCCGGACAGGCGTGCGGTCGATGAACTTCTGATCACCTGTTCGAAGTTGGGCGGTTTCCAGTATCGGAAACGCGAACCTCTTGCCGTGTCGTGGTTGCCTCGGGAACATCGTGGGGGTGGCGAGCGATCGAGGGGGCAATGGTGGAGCTGACAAGGCTTGTGGGTTCCTGTGACGAGGGTGATTGTCCAACTCTGTACCTGACTGATCGGGGCACGCTTGCCGTCCAGGGCGTGCAGGTGACCGAACACGACCTCCGAATCCCGGCTCACGAGATCCTGGTCGAAATTCCCGTCGAACTCATTCGAAAGGCCGTTCGTGACAACCTCATCTAGGACCCTCGGAGACTGGTTCTCGGTGTTCAACCGGGATGCTTTCCGGTTGGAGACGTTGGACGACTACAGCCAGTCGGGCGGAGTGGATGCCTACCGTGCATTCCTCGCCGGCGAGGACCAGCCGGAGGACTTCAAGACCGCCGACTGGGTCAGGACAGTGGCCGACGCCACGTGTGCCGGTAAGCGCATGTATCGGGTTCACATCCTCGCGCGTCCGCTCACCGACTACCTTCGGTTCGAGCTCGGATGGGGATACCAGCGGAACATGGCGGCTGGTGAGGAGTTCTTCATTCTCGATACCACCAGCCAGGAGAACCCGGTCCCGGAGGCTCCGGACTTCTGGCTGTTCGATGACGAGACCGTGGCTGCGATGAGCTATGACGGGAACGGCAAGTATCTCGGAAGTGAATTCCTCGACGGCGGTCGGATCGATGAGTTCAGGGCGTACCGTGACACGGTGATGGCGCGGTCCGTGCCGTTCGCGGAATGGTGGGACCAGTACGGCGAGTGAACAGAACACGGCTCGGGTCGGCGCTGCGGGAACTTCGGCAGGCTTCAGGCAAAGAAGCCAAGGCCGTGGCCCGCAGCGCTGTCATGTCTGCGAGCAAGTTGAGCAAGATCGAGACCGGCAAGGTGTCACCCACCGTCGTCGACGTGGACCGCATCCTCACGGCTATAGGCGTGTCCGATGAAGTCAAGACCGAGTACATGGCTGCTGCACGGGCGGAGGAGCCGCGACCTGGAGAGCCGGGACGGAAAGGTGATGACGCTGTTCGTCTTCGCGAGGTTCGCCGGCCCCGACGCTCACCCGAACGACCCCAGGGCCGAAGCTGCACGGCGCGAGGCCGTGCAACTCCTCAAGGCGCTTCAGGCGAGTTGAGGCCTGCGGCTCGCCCGCAGTAGCTGCCGGTACTGCTCCAGCAACTCCTCCGTCGCGGTCTCTGATGCTCGCTGGGGTGGCGCTGGCGGTTGCACAGTTGCTCTGGTCACCCGATCCAGTGACCTCGGGACGGTTTCCTGTTCTCTCAACTGCCAAGCCTTGACCCGGTGGTCACGGCTTCGGGAGCATCGAACGGGACGCTGGCCGTCGGGGAAGGAAGCGCAATCATGAAGCTGACACGCCTTGCTGGAGAGTGCGAGAGGGGCACCTGCCCAACGGTGTACGCCGTGGACGGCACCGGAGACCTCATCGTTCAGGGGTACGTGGTGGACGATGCGGAGGCGCTGACGACGATCCGGCTCCCCGCCGGAGAGACCGCAGTTCGCATTCCGGCTTCGTTGATTCGGAGGATTTCCAGTGAGTATCTCGGGTGAAGACTTCGAGAACCTGTTCTCGAATTTCCGGCGAGAGGCGTTCCGGCTCGAAACGCTGAACGACTACAGCGGATCATCGGACGTAGAGAATATTCGGTCATTCCTTGACGGCGAACCGCAGCCGGCCGACTACAACCAGGACTGGGTGGACGAGGTTCGGGAAAACATCAGCAGCGGCAAGCGGATGTATCGGGTTCACATCCTTTCGCGTCCGTTGACCCCTTACCTTCGGTTCGAACTCGGCTGGGGTTACGCCAAGAACGCGACCGTCGGTGAGGAATTCTTCATCCTCGACACCACCGAGCAGTCCAACCCGCTCGACGGCGTTCCTGATTTCTGGGCTTTCGACGAGTCGACGGTCGTCACCATGCGCTATGGCGATGGCGGAGCCTTCCTCGGTGCGGACAAGGAGTCGACCGCCGGGAAATGGCTGGAGTACCGCGACATCGCCCTGAGCCACGCCGTGCCGTTCGCTGAGTGGTGGGAGCGGTACGGGAGCGAGTGAGAGGCACAGATCTTGGTAAAGCGCTGCGGGAACTGCGACTGGCCAGCGGAAAGGAGGCCAAGGCGGTTGCCCGCGGCGCTGCCATGTCTCCGAGCAAGCTGAGCAAGATCGAGAACGGGCGTCTCGCACCCAGCGTCATTGATGTGGAACGCATCCTCACAGTCTTGGAGGTTCCGGACGAGGCCAAGGTCCGCCTGGCCGAGGCTGCGCGCGCGGTTGCCACAGAGGCCACGGCTTGGCGGATCTACCGTCGGGCCGGCCTGCACAAGCACCAGGAGGAGATCCGGGCGATAGAGGCGAGAACGCAGGTGCTTCGCGTCTTTCAGCACTCCTGCATCCCTGGGCTGCTGCAATCACCGGAGTATGTTCGGGCGGTTCAACAGCATTCTGAGCTCACCGATGATGCGCTGGAGAAGATGATCGGCGCCCGATTGCGCCGTCAGGAGATCCTCTTCGACCCGGCTCGGAAGTTCCACTTTTTGATCACCGAGCCCGTCCTGCGGTGGGAGATCATTTCACTCCCTATGATGGCTGCGCAGCTGGACAAGCTCGTGGCCATGTCGCGCCTGCCCAACATCGCCGTTGGCGTGGTACCCCAGTCGGCTCCGAAGCCTCAGCTTCCGACATGCTCGTTCGTCATGTTTGATGCGCGCTTGGTCATCGTGGAAATTCCGCACGCGGAAATCACTACGAGTGAGCCAAGGGATGTCGAGCAGTATGCATCCAAGTTCCAGGCATTCGAACAGGTGGCTGTAGTGGGGAACGAGATGCGTCGTATGGTCGAAGAAATCCGCGACGAGTTTTTGACGGAACAGGAAACCGTCTCCTAAAGCTCCTCTCCAGCCTATACATTGGCGCTCGCCCGCCGATGAAATCCCTGGGGAGAGCAGCATGACGACGAACGCGCCGTGTGTGGAATTCGTGTGGTTGAGGGAGTAGGAGTGGGCGGCCTACCTGGCTGGGGACTACAGCCGGCAGATGGATGTGCGCCCCGGATTTATCTGACAAATCACGGAGTTGGCGTCGGTGCCGTGCTGTGCGGGACCTTGGGCCGACCGTGCGAGCGGCGCGGGAGTGGCCCGACCGATGAAGGGGCGAACCCATGAAGAAGATCGCTGCGAGGCTCTGGCGGATCATTCGGGGGCCGATGCAGTGGCGGGTGTTGTGGCTGTGGCACTCGAAGTTCATGGTCGGAGTGACGGGCATCGTCCGTGACCAGGACGGTCGGGTGTTGCTGCTGAAGCACCGCATGTGGTCGGAGGGCCGGCAGTGGGGTCTGCCGACCGGCTACGCGAACGCGAAGGAGACCTTCGAGGACACCGTCGTGCGCGAGGTCCGGGAGGAGACCGGGCTGACGGTGAAGGTGGGCGAGCTGGCGCACCTGAAGAGCGGATACAAGCTGCGTGTCGAAGTCGCCTACGAGGCCCTGTACGTCAGCGGCCGGATCGAGGTGGCCTCGTTCGAGATTCTGGAGGCTCGATGGTTCTCACCGGACGACCTTCCCGAGGGACTGCAGGATTCGCACCGGCAACTGATCGGCCGTCAGCGCTTCTGACGCTCGGCCGCTCGCTCACGCCCTCGTGCCTGGGCCCGAACGAGCATCTGGCCGGCGGGGCGGCCGATCGCGCCGAACTGGCGCACCTATTGGCCGCACGGCGGTCGACGGCGGCGCTGGACCAGGCGCATCCGCACATGACGTTCTCGCTGCTGCACTGGGTGCTGGACACTTGGGCCGACGAGGCGGCTCGTGAGGTCTTCCGGCAGGGGGCCGCGCTTCTGGCGGACCGGTACTGGGAGTTGGGTCTGAGCCGGCTGCTGCCGGTCGACCGCGTGTGGGTCGGGGTGCGTTCGACCCGGCCTGCGGCCTTCGGCGGATTCCACCACCCGAACCAGGGCTACCGACATGTCCAGCTCGCGTCGGTGATCACACGCTACGGGCGGCTGAGTGATCTCCGGGTGGCGTTGCCCGAACTGGTTGCGCTCGACCTGCTGCGGTCCTATGCCCATGACTGCCTGCACTTCGGCTCGTTCCGGGAGTACCGGCTTAAGGCGGGGCAGGTGGTTCGCAGTCGGTACGGGATCAACCGGCGTGACACGCAAGGCCAGGCGTACTCGGGGGTGGACAAGGGCAGCGCCGTCTCGACGCGGAATCTCGGCGTCATCATGGAGGGGGCCACCGACCGCGAAGCCCGGGTGATCGCCGCGACGGTGGCCGACCGACTCGGCCTGGCCGAGCGCATCGCACCGCTGGACCATCTGGCGTTCCGCGACACCACAGGACGGTTGAAGCCGACCGACTTCGACCACACCGAGCCTGGTGCAGCCGCGCGCTTCCACCTGGCCATGGCCGGATACGAGCGTGGCGTCGGCGCGCGCTATCAGCGCTTCCTGGCCGAGATGGGCGGGGTCGGCGCTGGCGCGTTGCACGAGCTCATAGTCGCGCATACACGGACGACCTCAAGCGCGTGCGGCGAGAGAGGAAGGCCAAGGGGCGGGTTCACATCGTCACGCGGCCGCTATCGGACTATCTCCGCTACGAGTTCATGTACTACCTGCCGCACGTGCGGGCTGGTGAGGACGTGCGCATCATGGACGTCACGGATCGCCCGAACCCCCTGGCCGGTGTCACCGACTACTGGATGTTCGACCGGAAGGAGGTCGTACTCATGAACTACCTCCCCGACGGAACGCAGATCGACCGCACCGTGTTCGAGGGCGACAACAGCCCGTTCGTCGAGTACCAGCGAATCGCCATTGCTGAATCGGTGCCTTTCGAGGAGTACCTGAAGGGCATGGGCGCTTGATCCGAAACAACCGGACTTCTTGAGGTGGCGGTAGGTCAGCTCGGCTTCACCAGGCCGATGTCGGAGACCGGGCCGAGGTGGGTGAGCTTGTCGGGGTTGGAGACGGCGTGGACGGCCTGGATCGCGCCGTCGGCGATGTGGAGCTCCAGCACGCTGGCGACGCGGCCGGCGGCGTCGTGGAGGACGGCGCCCGGGCGGCCGTTGACGGTGGCGGGCGTCAGCGTGATGCCGAGTTTGCGGTTGCGGTGGAGGCCGCCGATGAGGAGCTGGGCGACGCGGCGCAGGCCGGTGAGGGCCTTGCCGAGGGCGCGGGCCTTGCCGCCGCCGTCGCCGTGGAAGACGACGTCGGGGGCGAGGAGCTGGAGCAGGGCGTCCAGGTCGCCGCCTTCGGTGGCTTCGAAGAACCTGCGGGCGAGTTCGTCGGCCTCCGCCTTGCGCGCCCGGGTGTCGACGGCCTGGGCGGAGGGGGCGAGGTGCTTGCGGGCGCGGGTGAGGATCTGGCGGCAGTTGGCCTCGGACTTGCCGACGGCGTCGGCGATCTCCGGGTAGCCGAAGCCGAAGGCCTCGCGGAGCATGAACACCGCCCGCTCGGTCGGGGAGAGGGCCTCCAGCAGGACGAGGAACGCCATGGACAACTCGTCGGCCAGTTCGGCGTGTTCGGCCGGCCCCGGGCGGTCGGCGGTCACCACGACGGGTTCGGGCAGCCACTCGCCGACGTACGTCTCCCGGCGGACCCGGGCCGACGTCAGGTGGTTGATACCCAGCCTGGTCACCGAGGTGGTCAGGTACGCCTTGAGGTTGGTGATCGTGGTCCCGGACTGGTCGGCCCGGGTCAGGCCGAGGAGGGCGTCCTGGACGATGTCCTCGGCGTCGCCCACGGAGCCCGTCATCCCGTAGGCGATGGAGAACAGCAGCGGCCGGTATCCGGTCGCGTCCGTGGCGATGGCTGATTCCGGCACTGGAACCCCTCCCTCAGTTCGCCGAGCAGGGTATCCAACGGCGCCCCGATGGCAGTGGTGCAGGTCACATCCGCACCTGTCACAGCCCGTGGGGGTGCCCTGTCTCAGAGGGCACCAGCGGACGACGACCAAGGGAGCGCACGATGGAAGCCCGCCTGAACCCCTTCGCCAGCCAGACCATGTCCAAGTTCCTCAAGCACCTCATCGCGGCCAACAAGGTGATCGTGGACTCGACTCTGCCGTTCGCGACGCAGGAGCTGGTGAAGCTGCGCGCCAGCCAGATCAACGGCTGCGGCTTCTGCGTCGACATGCACTTCAAGGACGCCGTGCACGCCGGGGAGGAGGCGACCCGCCTCAACCTGGTCGCGGCCTGGCGGGAGGCGACGGTGTTCACCGACGCCGAGCGCGCCGCCCTGGAGCTGGCGGAGCAGGGCACCCGCCTCGCGGACGCGGTCGGCGGGGTCACGGACGAGGCCTGGGCGAACGCCGCCAAGTACTACGACGAGGAGCAGCTCGCGGCCCTGGTGTCGCTCATCGCGGTCATCAACGCCTTCAACCGCGGCAACGTCATCGCGCGGATGCCCGCCGGCGGCTACCAGCCGGGCCAGCACGCCTGACCGGAGCCCCTTCCGCGGCCGGGGAGCGGTCTCCTCGGCCGCAGGCGTCGGCTGCTCGGCCGTCGGCGCTTCCGGGGCGTCACCGTCCGTGCGCATACCACCCAGCCTGCGCTGGGAGCCTTGTGCTCAAAAAACCGACCGATAAGGTGTTAATCCAACATTCATTGATGCCGCATAGCCTCCGGGGGCTAGCCTCATGCCGAATGCCATCGTCCGACCAGGAGGCGAAAGCCCCGTGCAAGGCACAGTCACCACACCAGGCGGGTCCGCGGTGGCCGGCGGCCCTGGCGAGGCCTTCCTCCTCGTCGTCGACGACGAACCCAACATCCGCGAGCTGCTCGCCGCCTCGCTGCGCTTCTCCGGTTTCCGGGTCGCCTCCGCCGCCAGCGGCACCGAGGCCCTCGACCTGATAGCCGTCGAACGCCCCGACCTCGTCGTCCTCGACGTGATGCTCCCGGACCTCGACGGCTTCACCGTCGTCGAGAAGCTGCGCGAGCGGACCAACCGCGGCCAGATCGCCGGGCCCGCGCACGGCCACCCCGGCGACCACCTCCCGGTGCTCTTCCTCACCGCCAAGGACGGCGTCGGCGACAAGGTCCAGGGCCTCGCCGCAGGCGCCGACGACTACGTCACCAAGCCGTTCAGCCTGGAGGAGCTGATCGCCCGGATCCGCGCCATCCTGCGCCGCTCCGGCGGGCCCGCCGAGGACGGCCGGCTCATCGTCGCCGACCTCAGCCTCGACCCGATCGCCCACGAGGTCACCCGGGCCGGCACCCCCGTCGCGCTCTCCCCGACCGAGTTCAAGCTGCTGCACTACCTGATGGCCAACGTCGGCCGGGTGGTCTCCAAGGCACAGATCCTCGACCACGTCTGGGCCTACGACTTCGGCGGCGACCTCTCCATCGTCGAGTCGTACATCTCCTACCTGCGCCGCAAGCTCGACTCCGGCCCGGCCCACGGCCCCAAGCTGATCCACACCGTGCGCGGCATCGGCTACGCGCTGCGCCGCCCCCCGCAGGGCTGACCGGTCCGTTCCGTGTTCGCTCGGCTCTCCTCCCGGCTGTCGGTGCTCCGGCGGTCGCTCTCCCGGCTGCCCCTGTTCCGGCTGCCGATGTCCGGGCTGTCCCGGCTGTCCCTGCGCGCCCGGCTGCTGGTGCTCGCGCTGGTGCTGGTCACCACCGGGCTGGCGGTCAGCGACACCGTCGTCCTCGGCACCGTCCGGGTACAGCTGGTCGATCAACTCGACGAGCAGCTCCAGCGGTACGGGCTGCCGCTGTCCCACAAGGGCCCGGTACGGGTCGGCACCCCGGAGGCCGGGCGCCCCGCCGTCACCGGCAAGCGCAGCACCCTGCCCAGCCAGTACCTGGTCCAGTACCTCTCCTCGGACGGCAAGGTGCAGGCCGTCATGCGCCAGCCCGTCTCCGACAGCGACCCGGCGCCCCAGCTGGCCGGCCTCGACCCGACCCGCACCGAGCCCGACGTCCCCTTCGACCTGCCCGACCAGCGCGGCCACTACAACTGGCGGGTGCTCGTGCTGCCGATCCAGACCCCCCGGGCCCCGGCCGCCGCCGGCCCCAGCGACTACGCCTCGCCCGCCGTCACCGCGACCTACGTCATGGTGGCCGTCTCCCGCGCGGACATCGACGCCACCGTCGGCAAGCTGCGCAGCTCCTTCTTCGCGATCGGCGGTGCCGTCCTGGTGCTGATCGCCGCGCTCGGCTTCTTCGCCGTCCGGGCCGGACTGCGGCCGCTGCGCCGGATCGAGGCGGGTGCCGCGCGGATCGCCGCAGGCGAACTCTCCCACCGGATGCCGGAACTCTCCCCCGGCAGCGAGGTCGGGCGGCTCTCCATCGCGCTCAACGGCATGCTCACCCAGATCGAGGCCGCCTTCGCCGCCCGCGCCGAATCCGAGGCCCGGATGCGGCGGTTCGTCGCCGACGCCTCGCACGAACTGCGCACCCCGCTCGCCGGGATCCGCGGCTTCACCGAGCTCTACCGGATGGGCGCGCTGCCCACCGACGGGGACGTCAAGCGGACCATGACCCGGATCGAGAGCGAGGCCGTCCGGATGGGCGCCCTGGTCGAGGACCTGCTGGTGCTGGCCCGGCTCGACGAGGAACGCCCGCTCGACCTCGCCCCGATGGACCTGCGCACCCTCGCCGCGGACGCGCTGCACGACCTCACCGCCCTCGACCCGACCCGGCCGGTCTCCCTCACCGGCCCGTCCGGCACCGGCGCCCCCGGCGCGGCCCCCGTCCTCGGCGATGAGGCCCGGCTCCGCCAGGTGGTCACCAACCTGGTCGGCAACGCGGTCAAGCACACCCCGCCCGGCACCCCGGTGCGGATCGGGGTCGGCGGCGCGGGCGGCGTCTGCCTGCTGGAGGTCGCCGACGCCGGGCCGGGGCTCACCGACGGCCAGGCCCAGCGGGTCTTCGACCGCTTCTACCGGGTCGACGCCTCCCGCAGCCGGCACGGCGGCGGCGGCGCCGGACTCGGCCTCGCCATCGCCACCGCGCTCACCCACGCGCACGGCGGCACCCTCACCCTGGACACCGCCCCCGGCGCCGGCGCCACGTTCCGGGTCGAATTGCCCACCAACGGTGACCGGACGTCCTGACGGCATTGTCGACACGTCAATTCTCCTGCTGACCAGGCAATGACGGGCCGTTTTCGCTGCCGGGATTCGGCATGGAGCGTAAAGAATCCGTGTGCCTATGATCAACGCCGTCGGGCCGTCAAGTACGGCCCGGCGAACGGCTTTTGCTTTCTTTCCGACCCGAAAGGGGTCATTGTGAAACTCCGCCGTACGCTGGTCTCGGCCGCCCTCGTCGCTGCCGTGATCTCGCCCGCAGCCATGCTCTCCGCGGCACCCGCCTTCGCGGAGTCGGCTTCGACGGCGCAGACCCGGAGCGACACCGGCTCGATCGCGGAGCTGGAGAAGGCCGCCGCCACCGCGGCCAAGGCCCACCAGGCCGCCGTCGCCGCCGAGGCCGCCGGGCAGGCCGAGACCACGGCCTTCATGAACAACCCGCAGCCCTACCTCGGCAAGCTCCAGGAGGCCCAGGCCGCCGCCAAGACGGCCGCCGCGGCCCACGAGAAGACCTACAACGAAGCAGTGGAGGCCTCGGCCGCGTACCGCTCCGCGAAGCCGGAGGAGCTGGAAGCGGCCAGGGTGCGGATGTTGGCGGCGTTCGACGCCGCCAACGCCGCCACCGACGCGGACACCAAGGCCAAGGCCGCCGTGACCGCCGCCGGTACGGCGCTGGACGACGCCAAGGTCGCGGCGCTGCGCAAGCTCAACGGGCTGCAGGAGGCCACCAAGACCGCGGCCGCCGCCAAGGCCACCGCGGACAAGGCCCTCGCCGACGCCAAGGCCGCCGCCGAGAAGCCGGCCGACAAGCCCGCCGACAAGCCGAGCGAGAAGCCGGTCGAGCAGCCCGCCCCGGCCCCGGCGGAGCAGCCGGCCCAGCAGCCCGCCGCCGTCACCCCGGTCTCGGACACCACCGCGACCACCGCCAACAACGGCACCGGCACCGGCACCGGCACCGGCACCGGCACCGGCACCGGCACCAAGGCGACCACCGCGAGCAGCCAGGCCAAGTCGACGACCGCCGCCCCGGCCAAGGCGACCACCGGTTCGACCACCGAGCTCGCCGAGACCGGTTCCACCCCGGCCACCCCGTACCTGGCGCTGGGTTCCGGCCTGGCCCTCAGCCTGGGTGCCGCCGCGCTCTACGTCTCCCGCCGCAAGCCGGCCCGCTCCTCCTCCTGATCCACCCGGTTCGCGCCCGCTCGGGAGGAGGGCGCGAACCCCACAGCACCCCGAACCGCAGGGCAGGCCCCCTCCCGGCCCGCCCTGCGGGTTCGCGTTTCCGGGCCCGAAACGCCCCGATCGGGTGAACCCCCGCCGTTCACCCGACCGGCCCCCCGGTCCTGTGCGATGGTCCAGGTGCTCACTCACGCACCGGGAGATCGCTGTGGACTCTGATCAGAGGTTATGGAAGGCCTGGAAGAGCATGGCCCTCCCGAAGCACGCACGCGCAGAGATCGACGAAGACAGCATCGCCATTTCGGTCATCGGTGACCTCCGTCATGCAGCGGTGGGAGGCGGCCTCGGGAAGGCACTGACGAAGCACCTGTGCGGGACGGGGTACGAGCCGACGCAAGGCCGGTATGTGGTCGCCGGTTTGAAGGCGATGAAACCTGACCTCGCCGTGGCGCCGGACGACACCAAGGCGATCGAACACCCGGAGGGCGTGGGGCTGTTGGCGTCCGGGGTCCCCCTTGTCGCCGAGGTCGTGTGGCCCGACTGCCACGACCGTCGTGACCAGGAGCTCAAGCCGCGTGCCTACGCGTCGGCAGGCATTCCGGTGTACGTGATCATTGATGACTACGACCACGGCGGTACCGTGACTGTCCTTTCCCGCCCTGACTCCGAACGCCGTGCGTACGCCTCCTCGACCCGGATCCCGTACGGCGAGGAGGCCGTGATCCCCGAGGGCCCCGCCAAGGGGTTCGTGATCGGGCCGGAGATCACCGGTGAGCGCCGTGGCTGATCCTGTGGTTGATCCCGTGGTTGATCCCGGAGTGTCGTTCAAGCGGGACCTGTCCGAGTGGCGGATCGCGCTGGTCGCGTGGCGGCTGCTGGTGCTGCAGGCGGCGGATCCGGTGGTGGGGGCCGGGATGGCGGAGCACTCGACGTACCAGGCGCATCCGTGGCGGCGGGTGGAGCACACGCTGGGGAGCGGGCGGCGGCTGTTCTACCAGGACGGGGAGGCGCTGCGGCGGGAGGTCGCGCGGCTGGACCGGGCGCACAAGCGGATCCGCGGGACGGCGCCGGACGGGCGGGCGTACGACGCCGAGGACGCGGCGACCCGGGCGTGGGTGCTGCTGACGCTGTTCGAGTGCGTGGTCACCATGCGGCGGCTGGGCGGGGATCCGTACGACGCCGGTCAACTGGAGTCGGCGTACCAGGAGTTCACCGAATCGGTGACGGCCTTCGGGCTCCCCGAGAGTGAACTTCCCTCCAGTGCGGCCGAGTTGCCCGCGTACTTCGCCCGGGCGGCGCGCGAGCGGCTGGAGCGCACCGAGGCGGCCCGCTACCTGCTGGAGGACATGCTGCGCGGGGCGCCGCGGCCGCGCCGGCTGTGGTTCCTCGGCGACGCCGGGTGGCGGGTGCTGCGGGTGGTGGTGGCGCGGGCGATCACGGCGCTGACGGTGGCGGATCTGCCGCCGGCGGTGCGGGAGCGGTTCGGGCTGGTGCGGACGCGGCGGGCGGCGCTGCTGTCCTGGCTGCTGCACCGGGGCGCCGGCGCGGTCGTCCCGCGGCTGCCGGACCGGCTGCGCTACCGCTCCCCGGAGCAGGGCGGTGCGCCGTCCCGGTGGCGTCCGCCGCGCCGGGACGCGCGCGGCTCCCGGGTGGACCGGTTCTTCCGCGAGGTGCTGGACCAGACCGGCGACGGCTACCTCACCGTCCACGACCTGCGGGCGATGGCGCACAACGTGTGCTGGCAGCTGGAGTTGGACGAGGCCGCCGAGGCGCGGGTGTACCAGGCCTTCGACGGCTGGTGGGAGCAGCTGCGCGCGGCGATGGACGCGAACGGCGACGGCAAGGTGAGCCGGGAGGAGTTCGTGGCGGCCACCGTCGCGGGCTGCGACCGGGATCCGGCCTATCTGGAGCAGGGGCTGCTGCCCGCGCTGCGGGCCGTGTTCACCGCCGCCGACACCGACGGCAGCGGCTTCCTGGAGGCGGACGAGTACCGGGCGGTGTTCGGTGGACCGCGCGTCCATCCGGCCGAACTCTCGCACGGGTTCCGCCAGTTGGACGTGGACGGGGACGGCCGGATCACCGTGGAGGAGTTCCTGCACGGCTTCACCGAGTTCTTCACCGCCCGCGCCGACTCCACCCCGGGCACTCAGCTCCTCGGCCGGGCTTAGCGGAAGAACTAAGGAAGCGGAAGAACTAAGGAAGCGGAAGAACTAAGGAAGCGGAAGAACAGGGAAAGGGCCAGGGCCCCCTGGCCCAGTCAGGTGCCCACGCCGTCCGCGACGGCGTGGGCGCTGTCGTGTCAAGCGACGGATCGGCCAAGACCGCTCCGCCGGCTGCCCGGCCGTTCGTTGTCAGGGCCGTGGACGGCTCCGCAGACTGTCCCCACCGCCACTGCGTTCACCACTGCACCGCCGCCGCACGGCCACCCACGGCCACGCCCCGCTACGTGCGGCTACACACCGTTCCGAAGGTGTCAACCACACCCCGCCTGCGATTCCTTCGTAAGGATGATGGATACTGCTCCTTGTGAACGTGTTCACGTTCACAAGCGGACAAGCTTGCGTGGTTGGGCAGCGGTCTACAGCTATAGATGAAGTTTGTCCGAAACATGCCCTTCAACAGGGCCGGTCGGTTGGAGAGAGGGCGACGTGGAGCTGGCAATCGCTCACGAGACCATCGCGCGATGGCAATTCGGCATCACCACCGTTTACCACTTCCTCTTCGTCCCGCTCACCATCAGCCTCGCCGCCATCGTGGCCGGGCTGGAGACCGCCTGGGTGAGGACGAACAAGGAGAAGTACTTCCACGCCACCAAGTTCTGGGGGAAGCTCTTCCTGATCAACATCGCGATGGGCGTGGTCACCGGCATCGTCCAGGAATTCCAGTTCGGCATGAACTGGTCCGACTACTCCCGTTTCGTCGGCGACGTCTTCGGCGCCCCGCTCGCGATGGAGGCGCTGATCGCCTTCTTCTTCGAGTCCACCTTCATCGGCCTGTGGATCTTCGGCTGGGACAAGCTGCCGAAGAAGATCCACTGCGCCTGCATGTGGATGGTCGCCCTGGGCACCGTGCTCTCCGCCTACTTCATCCTGGCGGCCAACTCCTGGATGCAGCACCCGGTCGGCTACTCGATCGACCCGGCCACCGGCAAGGCCCAGCTCACCGACATCGCCAAGGTGCTGTTCCAGAACACCACCCTCACCGTGGTGGCGCACACCCTGACCGCCGCCTTCCTCACCGGCGCGGCCTTCATGGTCGGCATCGCCTCCTTCCACCTCTGGAAGGCCAAGCGCCGCCCGGAGAGCGCCGACCCCAAGAAGACCGCCGTGATGCGCACCTCGCTGCGGCTCGGCCTGGTCCTCGCCGTGGTCTTCGGCGCCGGCACCGCGCTCAGCGGCGACTCGCTCGCCAAGGTCATGTTCGAGCAGCAGCCGATGAAGATGGCCGCCGCCGAGGCCCTGTGGGACACCCAGTCGCCAGCGCCGTTCTCGATCTTCGCGGTCGGCGACGTCAGCAAGGGCCACAACTCGGTCGAGCTGGAGATCCCGGGGATACTCTCCTTCCTCGCCCACAGCGACTTCAACTCCTCCGTCCCCGGCATCAACGACACCGCGGCCGCCGAGGCCGCCAAGTACGGCGGCGACCCCAAGGACTACATCCCGAGCATCTTCGTCACCTACTGGGGCTTCCGCCTCATGATCGGTTTCGGGATGACCTCCTTCGTGGCCGGCCTGATCGGACTCTGGACCACCCGGCGCAAGAGGTTCCTGCGCCCCGAGTTCCGCACCGGCGAGACCGAGGTGCCCCGGCTGATGCTCACCCCCGGGCGGGAGATGGGTCCGTTCCTCACCAAGTGGAGCTGGCGGATCGGCATCCTGACCATGGGATTCCCGCTGATCGCCAACAGCTTCGGCTGGATCTTCACCGAGATGGGCCGCCAGCCCTGGGCCGTCTTCGGCCTGATGACCACCGCGAGCGCGGTCTCCCCCAACGTGGGCGTCGGCACCCAGATCGGCGCCCTCACCACCTTCACCCTGCTGTACGCGATCCTCGCCGTCGTCGAGGTCCGGCTGCTGGTCAAGTACGCCAAGGCCGGCCCGGTGGTGACCGAGCAACCCCCCGCCAAGGACCCGACCCTGCGCGGACCGTCCTCGGACGACGACGCCGACAAGCCTCTCGCCTTCGCCTACTGAGGACCACAGGGGATCTGACATGCAACTCCACGACGTCTGGTTCGTACTGATCGCGGTCCTGTGGATCGGCTACTTCTTCCTGGAGGGCTTCGACTTCGGGATCGGCATCCTCACCAAGCCGCTCGCCCGCAACACCGCCGAGCGGCGGGTCCTGATCAACACCATCGGCCCGGTCTGGGACGGCAACGAGGTCTGGCTGCTGACCGCCGGCGGCGCCACCTTCGCGGCCTTCCCGGACTGGTACGCGACCCTGTTCAGCGGCTTCTACATCCCGCTGCTGATCATCCTGGTCTGCCTCATCGTGCGCGGCGTGGCCTTCGAGTACCGGGCCAAGCGCGACGGCGCGCGCTGGCAGCGCAACTGGGAGGAGGCCATCTTCTGGACCTCGCTGCTCCCGGCCTTCCTGTGGGGCGTGGCCTTCGCCAACATCGTGCGCGGCGTCGACATCGACGCGCAGAAGAACTACGTCGGCACCTTCTGGGACCTGCTCAACCCGTACGCGATCCTCGGCGGCCTGGTGACGCTCAGCCTGTTCACCTTCCACGGCGCGGTGTTCGCGGCGCTCAAGACGGTCGGCGGGATCCGTGACCGGGCGCGGGCCACCGCCCTGCGGGTGGGCGTGGTGGCGGCGGTGCTGGCGCTGGCCTTCCTGCTCTGGACGCAGGCCGACAACGGCAACGGCCGCAGCCTGGCCGCCCTGATCATCGCCGTGCTGGCCCTGGTCGGCGCGCTGGTGGCCAACCGGCTCGGCCGCGAGGGCTGGGCGTTCATCCTCTCCGGGGCGACCATCGTGGCCGCCGTCGCGATGCTCTTCCTGGCGCTCTTCCCGAACGTCATGCCCTCCACCCTCAACGACGGCTGGAGCCTGACGGTGACCAACGCGGCCTCCTCGCCGTACACGCTGAAGCTGATGACCATCGTGGCCGCCGTGTTCACCCCGCTCGTGCTGCTCTACCAGGGCTGGACGTACTGGGTGTTCCGCAAGCGCATCGGCGTCCAGCACATCCCCGGGCACGACCCGGCCGCCGCGCTCGACCAGGCCTGACGCCGTGAAGCCGGTCGACCCCCGACTCCTCGGGTACGCCCGCACCACCCGTGCCTTCCTCGCCGGATCCGTGCTCCTCGGCGGGGCGGGCGCGGCCCTGGTGGTCGCCCAGGCGAGTCTGATCGCCGAGATCGTCGTCCGCGCCTTCCAGCGCCATGCGACCCTCGGCGAACTGACCACGCCACTGCTGCTGCTCGCCCTGACGGCCGTCGGGCGCGGGCTGGTCGGCTGGCTCACCGAACTCACCGCGCACCGGTCCGTCGCCCGGGTGAAGTCCACCCTGCGACGCCGGCTGCTCGACCACGCCACCGCGCTCGGCCCGGCCTACCTGGCGGGCCGGCGCACCGGCGAACTCACCACCCTCGCCACCCGCGGCGTCGACGCGCTGGACGACTACTTCGCCCGCTACCTGCCGCAGCTGGCGCTCGCCGTCGTCGTCCCGGTGATCGTGCTGCTGCGGATCGTCGGCGCGGACTTCACCTCGGCCGCGATCATCGCCGGGACGCTGCCGCTGATCCCGCTGTTCATGGTGCTGATCGGGATGGCCACCCAGAGCCGGATGGACCGGCAGTGGAGCACCCTGGCCCGGCTCTCGCACCACTTCCTCGACGTGGTGGCCGGGCTGCCCACCCTCAAGGTGTTCAACCGGGCCCGCGCCCAGGCCGCCACCATCGCCCGGATCACCGCCGACTACCGCCGCGCCACCCTGCGCACCCTGCGGATCGCCTTCATCTCCTCCTTCGCGCTGGAACTGCTCTCCACCCTGTCGGTCGCGCTGGTCGCGGTCACCGTCGGCTTCCGGCTGGTGGACGGCACGCTCGACCTGGAGACCGGGCTGCTGATCCTGATCCTCGCCCCCGAGGTGTACTTCCCGATCCGCCAGGTCGGCGCGCTCTACCACTCCAGCGTGGAGGGCCTGACCGCCGCCGACGAGATCTTCCAGGTGCTGGAGACCCCGCTGCCCGCCGCCGGCACGGTGCCCGCACCCGCCCTCACCGGGGCCGTCGTCGCCGCCTCCGACCTGGTCGTGCGCCACCCCGGCCGGACCGAGCCCGCGCTGGACGGCGCCACGCTGACCCTGCGCCCGGGCGCCACCACCGCCCTCACCGGCCCGAGCGGGGCCGGCAAGTCCACCCTGCTCGCCGTCCTGCTCGGCCTCGTCGCCCCGGACGCCGGCGCCGTCCGGATCACCGCCGCCGACGGGCGGACCCACGACCTGGCCGCACTGGAACCGGCGAGCTGGCGGCGGCAGATCGCCTGGGTGCCGCAGCACCCGCACCTGTTCGCGGGGACGGTCGCCGAGAACCTGCGGCTCTACCGCCCGGAGGCCACCGACGAGCAGCTGTGGACGGCGCTGCGGGCCGCGCACGCACTCGACTTCGTCACTCGGCTGGACGCCCCGCTCGGCGAGGACGGCGCCGGGTTCTCCGCCGGGCAGCGGCAGCGGCTCGCGCTCGCCCGGGTGCTGCTCGCCGACGACCGGCCGCTGGTCCTCCTCGACGAGCCGACCGCCGGCCTGGACGGCGCCTCCGAGGCCGCCGTCGTGGACGCCGTCCGGACGCTCGCCGAGGACCCGGCGCGCACCGTGCTGATCGTCGCCCACCGGCCGGCGCTGCTGGCCGTCGCCGACCAGCGGGTCCGGCTGGCGGGTGCGGCTCCGGCTCCGGCTGCCGCTGCGGCCGAGCGGCCCGCGCACAGCGGGCGGCCGACGCCCGCCCCCGCCGTGGCGGAGGACGAGCCCGAGGCGGCCGCCGCCACCCCCCGGCTGGCGCTGTTCGTCCTGCTCGGCGCGCTCGCCCTCGGCTGCGCCGTCGCCCTGATGGCGACCTCCGGCTATCTGATCTCCCGGGCTTCCCAGATGCCGCCGGTGCTCTACCTGATGATGGCCGTCACCTCGGTACGGGCCTTCGGCATCGGCCGCAGCGTCTTCCGCTACGCCGAGCGGCTGGTCTCGCACGACGCCGTGCTGCGCACCCTCGGCACCCTGCGGGCCGCCGTCTACCGGCGGCTCGCCGCGCTCGCCCCGGCCGGGCTGCCCGCCTTCCGGCGCGGCGACCTGCTCTCCCGGCTGGTCGCCGACGTCGACGCGATCCAGGACCACCACCTGCGCTGGCGGCTGCCGGCCGCCGTGGCGGGCGTGGTCTCGCTGGCCGCTGCGGTCGCGATGGGTGCCTTCCTGCCCGCCGCCGGGGTCGTGCTCGGGCTCGGGCTGCTGCTCGCGGGCGCGGTGGTGCCCGCGCTGGCCGCCCGCTGGTCGGCCGGCGCCGAACGGCGGCAGGCCCCGGAGCGCGGGCGGCTCGCCACCACCGTCGTCGACGCCTTCACCGGCACCGCCGAACTCACCGTGGCCGGCGCGCTGCCCGGCCGACTCGCCGCCGTCCGCAGCGCCGACGCCGCGCTCACCCGGCTGGCCGCCCGCTCGGCGGCCACCACCGCGCTCGGCACCGGGCTGATCGCGCTGCTCACCGGGCTGACCGTGACCGCCGCGGCGGCCGTCGGTGTCCAGGGGGTGCACGGCGGCGCGCTGGCGCCGGTCTGCCTGGCCGTGGTCGTGCTCACACCGCTGGCGGTCTTCGAGGCCGTCACCGGGATGCCGCTGGCCGTCCAGGCGCGCCAGCGCAGCCGGGCCGCCCGGGCCCGGCTGGACGAGGTGCTGGAGGCGTCGGTGCCGGTGGCCGAGCCCGCGGAGCCGGTGGCGCTGCCCGAACAGCCGCTGCCGGTCGCGGTGCGCGGACTGACCGTCCGGCACCCCGGGCAGGCCGTGGACGCGCTCACCGGGGTCGACCTCGACCTCGCCGCCGGCCGCCGGATCGCCGTGGTCGGCCCGTCCGGCTCCGGCAAGACCACCCTGGCCCAGGCACTGCTGCGGTTCCTGGAGCCGAGCGCGGGCGCCGTCACCTTCGCCGGCGGCCGTCCACAGGCTGTGGACAGTCGCGCGCTCGCGGGCGAGGACGTCCGCCGGGTGATCGGACTGTGCGCCCAGGACGCCCACGTCTTCGACAGCTCGCTGCGGGAGAACCTGCGGCTGGCCCGGCCGGGCGCCACCGAGGACGACCTGCGCGCCGCGCTCGCCGCCGCCCGGCTGCTGGACTGGACGCTGACCCTGCCCGACGGCCTGGACACCATGGTCGGCGAGCACGGCGCCCGGCTCTCCGGCGGCCAGCGGCAGCGCCTCGCACTGGCCCGGGCCCTGCTCGCCGACTTCCCGGTGCTCGTCCTGGACGAGCCCGCCGAACACCTCGACCTGCCCACCGCCGACGCGCTCACCGCCGACCTGCTGGCCGCCACCGAGGGCCGCACCACCGTGCTGATCACCCACCGGCTGGCCGGACTGGACGACACCACGGTCGACGAGGTGCTGGTGCTGGACGGCGGCCGGGTCGCCGAGCGCGGCCGCTGGTCGGAGCTGGTCGCGGACCAGGACGGGCGGCTGCACGCGATGTGGCGGCGGGAGCGGGAGGCGGACGGGCTGCTGGAGCCGGTCGGGACGGCCTGCCGGGCGCTGCCGGGGCGTGCCGTCGGAGCGCCGGTCGGAGGCGCTGCTCCAGTCGCGCCGTCCTTCGGCTGAAAACCGTACAAACTAGGCTTTCTGCATGGACCCCACGCCAGACCTCCCCGCCGCCCCCGAGCCGACACCCCACCGGGTGCCGGAGATCGCCTCGCTCGGGCTGGACACCCTGGTCACCGAGGTCGCGGAGCGCCTGCAGTCGGCCGCCGCGGTCACCGACCGGATGCAGCGGCTGCTGGAGGCGGTGGTCTCGATCGGCGCCGGGCTCGACCTGCACGCCACCCTGCACCGGATCGCCACCGGCGCCGCCGAACTCGTCGACGCCCGGTACGCGGCCCTCGGGGTGATCGCCCCCGGCGGCACCGGCCTGGCCGACTTCATCCACGTCGGCATCGACGACGACACCGCCGCCGCGATCGGCGAACTGCCCGCCGGCCGCGGCATCCTCGGCGCGCTCATCGACCGCCCCGAACCGCTGCGGCTCGCCGACCTCGGCACCGACCCGCGCTCCTCCGGATTCCCGCCGCACCACCCGGAGATGAAGACCTTCCTCGGCGAGCCGATCCGGATCCGCGACGAGGTCTTCGGCAACCTCTACCTCACCGAGAAGAAGGGCGGCGGCGCCTTCACCCCCGAGGACGAGCAGGTGGTGCACGCGCTCGCCGCGGCGGCCGGCGTCGCCATCGAGAACTCCCGGCTGTACGAGGAGGGCCGCCGCCGGGAACGCTGGATCGCCGGCGCCTCCGCCGTCACCACGGCGCTGCTCTCCACCGACCAGGCCGAGACCGCGCTCACCGTCGCGGCCGAGCAGGTCCGGGAGCTGGCGGACGCCGCGCTCGGCATGATCCTGCTCCCGACGGAACCGACGGAGGACGGCGACGGGCAGATGCGGGTCGCCCACGCCTCCGGCGAGGCCGCCGAGTTCGTCCGGGGCGAGCTGCTGCCCAGGGAGAGCTTCGCGGCCCAGCTGCTCGCGGGGGAGAGCGTCTACCTGGACGACATGTCCAGCGACCCGACCGTGCTGATCCGGCTCGCCCGCGCCTTCGGCCCGTCCATGGCCGTCCCGATGGTCGCCGCCGGGCGGGTGCTCGGTGGGCTCTGCGTCTGGCGCCCGCGCGGCGCCCTGCCGTTCACCGACACCGAGAAGCAGCTCGCCGAGACCTTCGCCTCGCAGGCCGCGCTGGCCCTGCGGCTCGCCGAGGGCCAGCGCGACCAGCAGCGGCTGGCCGTCTTCCAGGACCGCGACCGGATCGCCCGCGACCTGCACGACCTGGTGATCCAGCGGCTGTTCGCCACCGGGATGATGCTGGAGAGCGCGGCCCGGCGCTCCGTGGTGCCCGAGGTGAAGGTCGGCATCGGCAAGGCGGTGGACGAACTGGACGCCACCATCCAGGAGGTCCGCACCACCATCTACGCCCTCCAGCACGACAACCACGGCGACGCGCCGGACACCCTGCGCACCCGGGTGCTGCGGGAGGCCAGCCAGGCCGCGGCCGCGCTCGGCTTCAAGCCGTCGGTGAGCTTCGTCGGCCCGGTCGAGAGCCTGGTCGAAGAGAAGAACGGCCGCCAACTGCTCGCCGCACTACGGGAGATGCTCTCCAACACGGCCCGGCACGCGCGGGCCTCCCGGGTCGGCGTCGAGATCGACGCGACCGCCCACCTGGACGACTCCGGTCGACCGGTGAGCGGGGACCCGGAGTCGCTGGACCGGGGCGGGCGGCCGGGCGTGCTGCTGACGGTGACCGACGACGGCGTCGGCATCCCGGCGGGCGGCCGGCGCAGCGGCCTGCTCAACCTGACCCGGCGGGCCGAGGCGCTCGGCGGCGCCGCCTGGCACGAGGCCGGGCCGTACGGGAAGGGCACCATGGTCCGCTGGACGGCCCGGCTCTGAGCCCGGCCCCGTTCCCGCTCGCCTTCTCGGCGGCCGGCCGGTGAAAGTTAAACGAGGGAGAACTTCCCGACCAACACCGCAAGTTGTGAACGTTCTGGGCTTTCCGCGGGTCCGTGTGCACACATAGCTTTGCGTCCGGTCTCGGAGGGGTAACCGGACGGGGGAGCAGTGGACGCGTCTGGCCGCGGGAACACCGCAGCAGGAGCAAGTCGGGGCGGGTTCAGGACGGAGCGTGCCCCGGACGGGCGCTACCGCTGGCAGCTGAAGGCGTCGAACGGGCGGGTGGTGGCCATCACGGCCGCCACGTTCGAGACGCCCGGCGAGGCCGAGCGCGGCTTCGACGGATTACGCGTCGGGGCCGCCGAACTCACCGCGCGGATCACCCACGTCCGGGACGGCATCGGCTGGATCTGGGTCGTCCCCGGGTCGCGCAGCCTGCCCGAGGTGCGCTCCAGCCGCGCGTACGAGCGGTACGCGACCTGCCAGAACGCCTTCCGCCGCTTCGTCGTGCTGCTGGCCAAACAGCCCGCGCGGGAGCTGCCCGTCCGCGAACTCCCGGTTCGTGATCTGCCCGCTCGCGAGCGGCCCGTCGGCGAACGGCCTGTCCGTGGCCGGCCCGCTCGCGACCTGCCGGCCCGTGAACTCCCCCGGAACACCGTCTCGTTGAGACGACTCGATGGCCGCTGAGGGGCGCGGCCCCCGCCTGCTGATCGTCCCCGCACCCGAGCGCTGCCTGGGCTGGGCGCTGCGCGCCGCCAACGGGCGGCCGCTCGGCGTGGGCGTGCGCACCTACCGCAGCGAGGAGGAACTCGCCGAGGCGGTCCGGGTGCTGCTGATCGAGCGGGCGGCCCTTCGATGTTCGGTGGCCCAGTCCGAGGGCCGGCAGTGGGTGTGGTCCGCCTACCTGCCGGCGCGCAGCACCCGGCGGATGGCGGCCGAGCCCGCCCCGGTCGCGCGCAGCGCCCGCGGCTACCTGCGGCGCGACCAGTGCCAGGCCGGCGCCGAGGGCTTCCTGTCCGGACTCCAGTGGGTGGGGCAGGAGTTGCGGCGGGGCGGTCGGGACGGCCGCTGGCCGCTGTGAGGCGGCCGGGGCTCACGTGCAGTTCCGGTGAAGCGCAGGTTTCCGGCAACACCCCGAGTCGCCACTTGGAGAAGAACGTCCCAGGCCTGTGACCACCCCCTTTCCCCTCTGTCGCGGGCCCGCTGACCAGTCGCTAAACCTCGTCGAACCGATGAGTCGACAATCCCGACCCGCCCTCGACCTCTCTTCCGGCGGAACCTCCGGGCCGGACAGGATCTGCACTGCCGGAGCGGCCGCAGCGGACGCGGCCACCGGCCCCGGGCTCCCAACCAGAGCACGGGTTCACGCGATGGACGTCTCTCCCACCGGAGGAAGAGAAACATGCGTAAGACCGCTGCCAAGCTGCTCACCGTTGCCGCCCTGGCGACCTCCCTCGCCACCGTCGCCTCGGGCTCGGCCGTCGCCGACCCGGCGGCCGGCGTCACCCCGGCCGCCCAGGACATCGTGGGTGTCGGCTCGGACACCATCCAGGTGCTGCTGAACCAGTTCTCGGCCGACTACAACGCCTCCCTGGGCGCCGGTTCCACCGCGCCGCACCTGTACAGCTGGGACGCGACCGGCACCTCGCCGATCACCACCAAGACCGGTGCCACCTCGATCGCCCGCCCGAACGGCTCCGGCGCCGGCATCAAGGCCCTGGTCGCCAACACCAGCGCGACCGTGGACTTCGCCCGCTCCTCGCGCGGCCCGGCGGCGAGCGACGCCCACGGCCTGGACTTCGTCGCGCTCGCCAAGGACGCCGTCACCTGGTCCGCCCCGAGCGCCGGCAACGCCCCGGCGCAGCTGACCTCGGCGCAGCTGACCGCGATCTACAACTGCACCACCACCAACTGGAACCAGATCAACGCGAGCCTGCCGAACGCCACCATCAAGCCGTTCCTGCCGCAGGCCGACTCCGGCACGCGCTCCTTCTTCCTGGGTGCGATCGGCGTGACCACCCCCGGCGCCTGCGTCACCACCGGCCCGGAGGAGAACGAGGGCACCGACGCCAACCTGACCGACCCGAACGTCGTCTTCCCCTACTCCGTCGCCCACTACCTCGGCCAGACCGTCGGCGGCCACGGCACGGCGACCGACGCCCCCGGCAGCCTGACCCTGCGCAACATCGTGGTCAACGGCGCCACCCTGACCCCGGTTACCAACAACGTGATCAACACCAAGTTCGCCAACTCCTCCTTCGGCCGCGTGGTCTACAACGTGGTCCGCGACACCGAGTGGACGGCGACCGACGCGCACGGCCAGGCGCTCCAGGCGATCTTCGGCTCCAACGGCTGGATCTGCACCGACCCGGTCGCCGCCGCCGACCTGGCGAGCTACGGCTTCCTGGCCACCCCGGCCTGCGGTGTCGCCACCCTCACCTGATCCACCCCGCACCCTCAGCTGATCCACCCCGCACCCTCACCTGATCCACCCCGCACCATCCGGCGGCCACGGGCTTCGCGCCCGTGGCCGCCGGCCCACCGGCAGGGCGTGTCGAAGGGAACGGGCCGGCGATGAACCGGCCGGCCCTCGACCACCACGCCCACCTGCTGCCGACCGCGGCCCTGCGGTGTCGCCACCCTCACCCGAGACCACGGGGCACCCCGCGCCCCACCGTCGCCGCCGACCCGGCGGGACGCGGAACCTCGCGCTGCCCACCTGTGGCTCCGTACCGCACCCCTGAACCACGGGTCCGGCTCCGGTCGGACCCGTCGGCCGGTCCTCGGACCGGTGCTCCACCCCCAGCGCGAAACCTTCCTCTCCCAAGGAGACCAGCATGTCCCGTACCACCGGTCGGTTCCTCGCCGGCGGCGTCGCGGTCGTCCTCGCCGTCACCGCCTTCAGCGGCGTGGCCGCGGCCGACGCCGCTCCCGCCCCCACCGGCAGCGCCGTGGTGACCGAGAACAACACCTTCCTCCAGGCCGCGGCGGGCAACGGCGTGTTCATCGTCCCGCTGCCGAACGCCGGCGTTTCCTACAACACCACCGCGGGCCTGTCGACGAGCCTCCCGGTGACCGGCGGCAGCGTCAATCTGCGCGGCTACTACGGCAACGCGACGCTCGGCGGCAGCCTGCTGTTCGTCGATGTCTTCACCGGTAAGAGCGTGCTCTTCAAGCAGCTCGCGTTCAGCGCCGACGACTGGCGCCTCACCGGTGTGCCGGACGGCGCCACCGACCCGGTCCCGCTGTTCAAGCCGGCCGGCCTTCAGCGGACCGAGCAGAGCGGTACCACGCAGTCCCTGACCGCGTCCGCCCTCACCGTGGACGCCGCGGGTGCGCAGTTCCTCGACGGCAAGCTGAACACCGCCTTCTTCACGAACGGCCAGGCGGTCGGTTCCTTCGCGCTGACCGTCAACGGCTGAGCATCGCCCACCGGTTGGTCCAGGCCCGTGCCGACAGGCGCGGGCCTGTTTTCCCGTGGAGGCGTCAACTCCGCTACCGAGGTGCCGCGTTGTGGTCTCGTACACGCGCGCGACCGGATCCGGCCATCTGTGGCTGGCCGAATGGACGGGTACCGGAATCGTTGGCCGCTCGATGCCTGATCCCCTGCGCCGCGTCTCCCGGCGGCGCGCAATCGCACGGAGGTGCCCGCCATGAGAGTCCGACCGCCCGACCGGAGACCTTTGGGCCGGTGGCGCCGCCGACTGCCCGCTCTCGCGATGGTGTGGTCGTCGGTGGTCGCGATCGGCGTGCTGCCGATCGGCCTGGGGGCTCTGCCGCAGGCCGTGGCGGAGGACTCCGCCGTCACGGTGCCGGGGCCCAAGGTGTGGCAGCCGAACGACGGCGTGTACGGCGCCGAGGGGAGCGTGAGCGTCGCGCAGACCAAGAACCTGGTCAACCAGGTGGTCCACGTCGGCTGGAAGGGGTTCACCCCGACCTCGGACGCCAACGGCGATCCCTGGCTGAACGGGCCGGCACCGCGCAGCGAGCAGCCCTTCTACCAGGTGCGGGTGTACCAGTGCCGGGGCACCGACCCCAAGGTCACCGACTGCTACGACAGCACCCTGTACAACGCCGACGCGGCAGCGGGCTTCCAGCAGAAGACGCCCGCCCCGGGGACGACCTTCCCCGACTACCCGTCGAACATGGTCGTCTCGGTCACGGGCGCGGACGGTTCGGGCTTCGCGGACATCGAGCTCTACACGGCCGACCAGAGCCCCACCCTGGGCTGTGACGACAAGCACCCGTGTTCGCTGGTCATCGAGCCCAACTACGGTGGCGACTCCATCGCTTGGGCGGACAAGACCCGCAAGGGCGTCCTCGGCTGCGACAACCACAGCCTGGACCTGGACTTCGGCATGGCGTCCGACCTGAAGCTCAACGGCACCATCAACCGCTACACGAACATGAAGACGTCCGAGCAGTGCTCCTGGGAGCGCCGCGCGGTGGTGCCGTTGGAGTTCGCCCCCACGGCGGCGGCCTGTCCGGACCAGCACGCGGCCTTCAGGGTGGCCGGACTCGAACCGGCCAAGCGGGCGATGGCGCAGTGGCAGGCCGGGCTGTGCCAGGGCACCGAGCCGATGTCGCTCACGTACGGCTTCGCGAACGGCGACGCGCAGGCCCGCACGGACTTCCTGTCGGGCAACGGCGACATGGCGCTGGCGTCCCGGCCGGACACCCAGGCGCCGCCACCGCGCCCGTACGTGTACGCGCCGATCGCGACCTCGGGAATCTCCGTGGTGTTCGTCGTGGACGACCCGAACACCGGTCGGCAGATCAGGGGCATGAAGCTCAACGCGCGGTTGCTGGCCAAGCTGCTCACGCAGTCCTACGCCTCGCCCGGCGCCGCGATCCCGTCGGTGAAGGGCAACCCGATCTGCATCTTCGACGACCCGGAGTTCCAGAAGCTGAACCCGCTGCCCCCGGACGGCACGGTCTCCTGGCCCACGGGCTGCCTCTCCAACACCACCACCCCGACGGTGTTCGGCGGGACGGCGGACATGACGTACCAGCTGACGTCGTGGATCGCCTCGGACCCCGACGCGGTGCGCTTCCTGGACGGCGAGCCCGACCCGTGGGGCATGCACGTGGACAGCTTCTACCTGCGCCCCGCCTTCTCCGGCTACCCGACCGACTCCCTCGTCCGGCAGGACTCCTCGGGGATCCCGGACGCGAAGGAGGACGCCAAGCGCAACTGGAAGCAGTTCGAGTGGAACCCGATCTCGACCGGGCTGAACGACGTGGTGCGCAAGGTGCTGTGGAACCAGCCCAACTGCGTCAACGGGGACACGAAGTCGGACGGCTCGCACGACCTGTGCCCGCCGCTCAAGATCGGGAAGCGGACGCTGTTCGCGATCATGGACACCGGTGAGGCGAAGGCCTACTCGCTGCCCGAGGCCCAACTGCTCAACCCGGCCGGCGGTTTCGTCGCACCGGACGGCCCGGGCTTCCAGGCGGCCGTCGCCGACATGACCGTCGACCAGGCCACCGGCGTGCAGTCCCTGCCGTACGGCACCTCCGACTCGGCCCTCTCGCGTGACCAGAAGGCCTACCCGCTGACCTCGGTGCAGTACGCGATGCTCCCGACCAAGGACGTCGCGGCCGGCAAGGTGGCCGCGATGACCAAGTTCATGCGCGCGGTGACCACCACCGGTCAGGTCTACGGGTACGAGCCCGGCCACCTCGCCCCCGGCTTCCTCGCCCTGACCGCCGCCCAGCGGACCCAGACCGCGGACGCGATCGGCCACCTGGAGGCGCAGGACGCCAAGCTGCCCGGCAACCAGGCCGCGCCGCCGAACCCGCCCGCGACCGGCGGTGACGGTTCGACGCCGGCCTCCGGCACGGGGGGTGGGCAGGGCGTCGCCCCGGTCACCCAGGTCGGTGAGGGCGGGGCGTCCGGCGGGAGCGGGGCTGCGGCCTCCGGCGGGACCGGGGACCTGGCGTCCGGCGGGTCCGACGGGTCCTCCAGCGGTGGCCTGTCCGGCACCGGTGCGGGCGCCGCGGCCGGTGGAGCGGGGGCGGCGGCCGGCGGAGCGGCGGCGGGTGCCGGTGCGGGTGCCAAGCCCGGTGCGGCGCCCAGCGCGCCCGGCAAGTCGCTGTCCGCCGCACCCGTCGCCGCCGGTACTCCGGCGCCCGACCGCTCCGGCGCCGCGCGGCTGCTGCTGCCCGTCGCGCTGATCGGCGGCCTGGTGCTGCTGGTCGGCGGTCCGGCGGCGCTCTTCCTGGGCGGGACGCCCGCCGGGGCGCGGGCGCTGGCGGAGGTGCGGAAGGGCTGGTCGCGGGTGCGCCGCCGTCCGTGACGGTCTGACGCGGTGACACCACGGAATCACCGAAGAACGACTCGGCGGGCCGCCGTTTCGGCCCCGCCGAGTCGTTTTCGCATGGGTGAAGTCGCTTGGAGTCAACGCGCGTTGCGTCTGGAACGGAATCGGCCAATGGTCCGACCACCCGTGATCGAAGTCAAATACCTTCCACATCAAAGGACTTGGGTGAGAAACCCCAGTACCGACACGTCATCCGCCGGTCCGGTCCGGCCATTCGGAGTTCCCAACTCCGCTACCGAGTTGCCGCGTTGGGCCCTCGTACACACGCGCGACCCGATCCGGCCACCTGCGGCTGGCCGAATGGGTACGCACCGGATCCGTCCCCCGCACCCGAGCACGGAGAGCAGACCATGACATCCGCCGCCGAGCCCGCGGCACCGTACGCCGGGGTGCCAGGCCAACCCGACCACGGGCCCGACCGGGACGTCCCGCGCACCATCACCGCCCCCGCGACCCCGGGCGACCGGTTGTTCCGCGGGGTGCTGCGGGTCGCCGGGCTCTCGGTCTTCGCGATCATGGGGATGATCGCGTTCTTCCTGGTCCTGCGGGGCACGGACGCGCTGCGCGCGGTCGGTTGGTCCTTCCTGACCGAGCAGAAGTGGCAGACCGCCGCGCACAACTTCGGCATCGCGGCCGTCCTGCCGAACGGCCTGCTGATCGCCGTCATCGCCCTGGTGATCGCCGTCCCGGTCGCCCTCTTCACCGCGATCTTCATCTCCGAGTACGCGCCGGTCCGGTTGCGGGCGGCGCTGATCTCGCTGGTCGACCTGATGGCGGCGATCCCCAGCATCATCTACGGCCTGTGGGGGCTGTTCTTCCTCCAGCCGCGCATCATCGGCTTCGTCCGCTGGCTGACCAACCACCTCGGCGACACGATCCCCTTCCTCAAGGTGCGCACCGGCGACATCGGCACCTCCTACACCTCCTCCACCTTCATCGCGGGCGTGGTCGTCGCGCTGATGATCATCCCGATCGTGACCTCGCTCAGCCGGGAGGTGTTCTCCCAGGCCCCGCAGGGCGAGCGGGAGGGCGCGTACGCGCTGGGCTCGACCCGTTGGGGGATGGTGCGCGCGGTGGTCCTGCCGTTCGGCAAGGGCGGGGTGATCGGCGCGATCATGCTGGGCTTCGGCCGGGCGATGGGGGAGACGATCGCGGTCGCGCTGATCGTCTCGCCGAGCTTCAAGACCATCACGCACATCCTGGAGAACGGCGCCAACTCGATCTCGGCGCTCATCGCGCTGCGCTTCGGCGAGTCGGACGCGCTCTCGCTCTCCGCGCTGATGGCAGCCGGCCTGGTGCTGTTCGCGCTGACCCTGCTGGTCAACGTGGCGGCCGGCTTCGTGATCAACCGGTCCCGCTCCGGGGCCTCCACCGCGGACTGAGGCGGCGTACCGACATGACCCACCGCGTCGAAGGGACGACCCGATGACCACGCTCGACCTGCCACCGGTCGCCGCGTCCGAGCCCGGAGGTCCGACGCCCCCCGGCTCCGCCGGGGTGCCTGCCGAGGCCGCGCCACCGCGCCCCCAGACCAAGGTGCGGCTCGGCGGTGTGACCCGCGAGGACGTGTTCACCGTGGCCGGCTCACTGGCCGGCTCGCTGGCGCTGAACTGGCTGCTGTACGAGCGGGTGCTGCCGTTCAGCGGCGCGTTCGGCTTCCTGGTCTGCTGGTACCTCCTGTTCCTGGCGGGCTACTTCGCGCTCGGCCGGCTCCAGTGGGGCAAGCTGATGGTGCGCGACCGGCTGGTGTCGGTGGCCTCCTGGAGCTCCGGGCTGCTGGTGGTCGCGCTGATCGCCGACCAGATCGGCTACGTGGCCAGCCGCGGCTACGAGGCGGCCCAGCACGTCAACTTCTTCACCGAGTCGATGGAGCGGACCGCCGCGCTCTCCCCGATCACCTCCGGCGGCGCGCTCAACGCGATCGTCGGATCGCTCGAACAGCTGGGCCTGGCAACGCTGTTCGCGGTGCCACTGGGCATCGCGGCGGCGATCTTCATGTCCGAGGTCGGCGGCCGGCTGGCGCGCCCGGTGCGGACGCTGGTCGAGGCGATGACCGCGCTGCCCTCCATCGTGGCCGGCCTGTTCATCCTCGGCGTCTTCATCATCACCTTCGGCTTCGAGAAGAGCGGCTTCGCGGCCTCGCTGGCGCTGACCGTGATGATGATGCCGATCGTCACCCGGGCCGCCGAGGTGGTCATCCGGCTGGTGCCCGGCACCCTGCGGGAGGCCTCGTACGCGCTCGGCGGCAGCCAGTGGCGCACGGTGTGGAACGTGGTGCTTCCCACCGCCCGGCCCGGGCTGGTGACGGCGGTGGTGCTCGGCATGGCGCGCGGCGTCGGGGAGACCTCGCCGGTCCTGCTGACCTCGGGCTTCACCTCGCAGTTCAACGCCGACCCGTTCCACGAGCACCAGGTGTCGCTGCCGCTGTACATCTGGAACTACGTCAAGCAGCCCTACCCCGAGATGGTCGCCCGCGCCTTCGCGGCCGGACTGACCCTGATGGTCCTGGTGCTGATCCTCTTCGTCACCGCGCGCGTGCTCGGCGGCCGCAAGCCGGGTGAGCTGACCAGGCGGCAGAAGCGCCGGATCGACCTGGAGGCGCGGCGCGCCGAGGCCGCCGCACGAGCCGCCCGGCCGTCCGACACCGTCCGTCCGGCGCTGGCGCGGACCGCGTCCGCCCATGCGTCGGCCACCGCCGTCCCACTCCCCGGGAACAGCTGATGACCCACCCAACCACCCTCCGTCCCAGAGGAGTCCCCATGTCGTGGGAGGCTGCCGGCCGCCCCGTGGCCCGCGCGCTCGCCCTGCTGATGTCCCTGTTGCTGCTCGCGGCCGCGCCGATGCTGGGGCCGGGCTCCCGGGCCTTCGCGGCGAGCGTCGCGCTGAGCGCGGACGGCTCCAGCTGGGCCGGTCCGGCCATCGACCAGTGGCGCCAGGACGTCGGGTCGCAGGGCATCCAGATCAGCTTCAACCCGGTCGGCTCGGCGGCCGGCCGCAACTCCTGGACCCTCGGGCAGAACGACTTCACCGCCTCCGACGTGCCGTTCCGCACCACGCCCGACGCCGGCGTGAACGACGCGGGCCGCCGCAACGGCCAGGGCAGCGCGGAGCAGCCGACCTACGGCTTCTCGTACGTACCGATCACCGCCGGCGGCACCACCTTCATGTACAACCTGGTGGTCGGCGGCAAGCAGGTCCGCGACCTGCGGCTCTCGCCGCAGACCGTGGTCGACATCTTCACCAACAAGATCACCAACTGGAACGACCCGAAGATCACCGCCGACTACGGCAAGACGCTGCCCAACCTGCCGATCACCCCGGTGGTCCGCTCGGACGGCTCCGGCGCCACCGCGCAGTTCACCCGCTGGATGGAGCACACCCACAAGGACCAGTGGGACGCGTACTGCTCCTCCGTCAACGGCGTTTCCTGCGGTGACTACACCGAGTTCTTCCCGCCGTCCGGCCGGATGGTCGCCCAGAACGGCTCGGACGTCGTCGCCGGCTACATCAAGGCCTCCTCCGGTCTCGGCACCATCGGCTACGACGAGTACGCCTTCGCCAAGCGCAGCAACTGGCCGGTCGTGAAGGTGCTCAACCAGGCCGGCTACTACTCGCTGCCGACCGCCTCCAACGTCGCCGTGGCGCTCACCGCGGCGAAGATCCGCGGCGTCGACGACAACACCCCGGTGTCCGACCCGAACTACCTGCAGCAGAACCTCGACGGCGTCTACACCATGGACGACCCGCGCTCCTACCCGATCTCCAGCTACAGCTACGTGATCGTGCCGCGCTCCGGGGCCGCGCTGCCCCCGCCGCCCCGCTTCAACAACGACAAGGGCAGTGCCCTCAGCCGCTTCCTCGCCTACGTGCTGTGCGAGGGCCAGGGCGAGGCGGACGGCCTCGGCTACTCGCCGATCCCGCGCGGCCTGGTCAAGGGCGGCCTGCTGCAGACCAGGAGCATCCCCGGCAACGCCAGCCCGGTCGATCCGGACTCCCTGTCCAACTGCGCCAACCCGACCTTCAACTCCGCCGGTGAGCTGACCGTCCTCAAGAACGCGCCGATGCCGAGCCCGTGCGACAAGCAGGGCGCTCCGCTGGACTGCACCGTGCAGGACGGCCAGGCGGTCAAGACCGGTTCGGGCGCCGGCGGTTCCAGCAGCGGCGGCAGTGGCGGCGGCGCGGCCGGCGGTACCGGTGGCGCCGGCGGTACGGGTGGTACGGGCGGCGGCAGCGGCGGCGCGGGCCGGACCGGCAGCGGTACGAGCGGTGGTGCGGCCGGCGGCGCCGGCGGTGCGGGTGGAGCCGGCGCCGGCGGTGCCGGGGACGGCGGCGCGGCGGCCGACGGCGGGGCCGGCGCGGACCCGAACGCGGCCGGCGCCGCGTCGGGCGACCCGGGCACCGAGGACGTGGTCGACCCGCAGACCGGCCAGGTGGTCGCCCGCGGCCGCGGCGGCGGCAGCGACGTCGCGGCGAACGTGGTCGAGGTGGCCGGCAAGCCCGAGGACTGGACGCTGAGCACGCTCACCGCCCTCGAACTGCTCGCCGTGGTGCTCGTCCCGCCGCTGCTCGGGCGCCGGCTGCTGCGCCGGCGCAAGTCCTCGGACGGCGCCTCGTGACCGCCCCGGTGCTGGAGAAGCCGGCCGCCCCCGCGCGGCCGGCCACGCCCGCGGGCCCGCCCGCCGCGACCCCCGCGGCCGGGCCCGCCGTCACCCCCGTGCGGCGCCGCTTCCTCCAGGGCGCCTGGGTGGCCAGCCTGCTGGCCGCGCTGGTGCTGGGCTTCGTCGGCTACCTGTTCACGCTCTCGCACGTCCAGGAGCGGCACTTCCAGTCCACCGCGTACAAGACCTTCCGGGACCAGCTCGCCCGGGCCGTCGCCCCCACCGGCGCCGCCGCCGACGGCGCCCCGGTGGCCCTGCTGGACATCCCGGCGATCGGCCTGCACCAGGCCGTCGTGGTCGAGGGCACCACCGGCCGGGACCTCATGCGCGGGCCCGGCCACCGCCGGGACACCGCCCTGCCCGGCCAGGGCGGCGTCGCGGTGGTGTTCGGCCGCGGCGCCACCTTCGGCGCGCCCTTCGCCGAACTGTCCGGGCTCCGGGTCGGCGACAAGATCGAGGCCACCACCGGGCAGGGCAGGTTCACCTACACCGTCAACGTGTACGGCGACGGCGACCACCCGATCGCCGACCCGGCCCGCAACCGGCTCGTTCTGGTCACCGGGGACTCGGACTGGATCCCCGGCTCGACCGTGATGGTCGGCGCCCGGCTGGACGGCGACCCCGAGCAGAACCCCGGCGGCCGGCCCCGGACCGTCCCGTACGACAAGGCGCTGGCCGCCGACAAGGGCGCGCTGGCCACGCTGCAGCTGTGGTCGCTCGGCCTGCTGGGCGCGGTGCTCGGCGCGCTCCTGCTGGCCCGGTACTGGCGGTCGTCGGCGGCCTACCTGAGCCTCGTGCCGGTGGTCGGCGCGCTGCTCTGGGCGGTCTACGAGAACGCCGCCGCCCTGCTGCCCAACCTCTACTGAAGCGCGCCCGGAAGGCCGTACCGATGACGGATGCACCGATGACCGACACCCCGAGCACCGGCCTGGCGACGGCCGACGCCCCGGCGACCGACCCGGCCGCCGACACCCTCACCCTCCCGCCGCTGCCGTCCGCCCCGCACCCCGGCGGCGGGCCGCTGGCCGGGCTGGAGACCCGGGAGGTCTCCGCCTGGTTCGGCGCCCGCAAGGTGCTGGAGCGGGTCTCGCTGGCGATGCCGGCCGGCGAGGTCACCGCGCTGATCGGCCCGTCCGGCTGCGGCAAGTCCACCTACCTGCGGATCCTCAACCGGATGCACGAGATGGTGCGCGGTGCCGCGCTCGCCGGCGAGGTGCTGCTGGAGGGCGACGACGTCTACCGGCCCGGGCGGCGCCCCGCCGAGGTGCGGCGCCGGATCGGCATGGTGTTCCAGCGGCCCAACCCGTTCCCGGCGATGTCCATCCAGGACAACGTCGCCAGCGGGCTGAAGCTGGCCGGGATCAAGGTCTCCAAGGATGAGCGGCGGGACCTGGTGGAGACCAGCCTGCGCCGGGCGGGGCTCTGGGACGAGGTCTCCACCCGGCTGCACACCCCGGGCGGCGCGCTCTCCGGCGGGCAGCAGCAACGCCTGTGCATCGCACGGTCGTTGGCGGTCTCGCCGGACATCCTGCTGATGGACGAGCCGTGCTCCGCACTCGACCCGACCTCCACCCGGCGGGTCGAGGAGACCATCGCCGAACTGCGCGGGCGGCTCACCATCGTGATCGTCACCCACAACATGCAGCAGGCCCAGCGCGTCTCGCAGACCTGCGCCTTCTTCCTGGCCACCCACGACACCCCGGGCCGGATCGTGGAGGCCGGGCCGACCGCTCAGGTCTTCGGCGACCCGCGCGACCAGCGGACCTCCGACTACGTGAACGGCCGCTTCGGCTAGGGCCGCTCCGGGGCCCTAGCCGAAGCGCTGGGGCCGCTCCGGGGCCGGGCCCTGGGGGAGCCGCAGCAGTTCCTCCAGCACCGCCGCGACGCCGTCCTGCTCGTTGCTCACGGTGTGCAGCGGCACCGCCGCCAGCACCTGCGGGTGCGCGTTGGCGACGGCGTACGCGGTGCCGGCCCAGTCCAGCATCTCCAGGTCGTTCGGCATGTCGCCGAAGGCCACCACCTCGCTCCGGTCGATCCCGTGCCCGGCGCACCAGCGGGCCAGCGTGCTGGCCTTGGTGACGCCGGGCGCGCTGATCTCCAGCAGCGGGATCGGCGCCGAGCGGGTGATCTCGGCCAGGTGCCCGGCCGCGTCCCGGGCCTCGCCCAGCAGCTTGTCCGGGTCGAGGTCCGGGTGCTTGGCCAGCAGCTTGAACAGGCCCCGCACCGGTCCGCCCGCCCCCAGCAGCTCCTCCGCCGGGCCGACCGGGTGGTCCTCCTCCTCGCCCCACATCGGCACCTCGTACCCGGGCTCGCGGGCGAACCCGGCCGGGTACTCGAAGGCGAACGCGGTGCCGGGCAGCTTGGCGCGCAGTACCTCGATCACCGCCAGCGCGGTCTCCGCCGGCAGCGGGAACGACTCCAACAGCTCACCGCGCCGCACGTCCACCACCGCGCCGCCGTTCGAGCAGATCGCCACCCCGTGGCCGCCGGTGTGCGCGCTCACCTGCTGCATCCAGCGCGGCGGACGCCCGGTGACGAACACCACCTGCACCCCGGCCGCCTCCGCTGCCGCCAGGGCCGCGGCGGTGCGTTCGCTGACGGTGCCGCCGGCGCACAGCAGGGTGCCGTCCAGGTCGGTGGCGATGAGGCGGGGTGCGGTACGGGCTTCGGTCACCGGTCCATCTTCGCCCATCGGTGCCGCGCCGGTCACTGGCGCGGGCGGGCCGCGTCGCCGACCCGTCGGGGCCGCGTCGCCGACCCGCCGGACTGGGCCGCCGACCCGCCGGACCTCCGGCTTTCGGCCCCCGAGGCGCCGTTTCCGGCCTATTCGCCCGCCACCCGGGGTGTCCCCCCGGCGCGGCGGGCAGGAGTGTGCACGGCCACCCCGTCGGCAGGAAGAGCCATGCCCACTCGCCAGCTCCGAGACGAGCCTCCCCCGACCATCCCGCCCGCCGCCTCCCCGGACGCCTCCCCGGATGCCTCCCCGGATGCCTCCCGCGAGCCGGTCCTGCTCGGCGACGTCCTCTTCCACACCCTCGCCGAGATCGCCCGCCGGGCCCCCGGGCCCCGCCTCCCGGCCCAGCGCACCCGCGCGCACCCGTGACTCCTGGGGCACCGCCCGTGCAGGGCAAGGAATGTGATGCCGTCACACCTCTGGCCGAGGTTTGTTCGATTCCCTAAACTGCACTCCCGGTCCGCCGGGGCCGGAGCACGTCATCGGGCGTGCTCGGCCGCGTCGGCCATCACCCCCACAAGGAGGTCTTGACATGGTCAAGCACTACTTCAAGTACGCCCTGAGCACGCTGACCGCCGCCATGTTCGCGCACATGGCCTGACCGAGTCGTCCCGGCCTGGGCCGGGGTGAGGATCCCCGGCCCAGGTTCCAGGAGGTCTCGTGTTCGGCACAGCGGTGAGTCAACTCCGGTACGGCGCATCAATCCTGCTCAACCGCAGGATCCGGCCCCAGGACCTCGGGCGGATCGCCGACGACATGGTCCGCACGCTCGCCGAGTTCGGCGAACCGGGCGCGGACTCGGCGCTGCTACCGGGGCAGGCCGGCCAGGTCGACCCGGAGATGCGGCGCACGGTCACCCGGCGGAGCCTGCGGGCCACCGCGCGCGCCGCCGCCCGCCACACGGCCTACTACCAGCGGACCTTCGGCGACCTCGGGATCGACCCCGAGACGCTCGACACGGAGACCTGGTCGCGGGTGCCGGTCACCCCGAAGGCGGCCCTGCGCGGCATGCCCGCCGCGTTCGTCTCCGCCGCCGCCGCGCCCGCCCTGATGGCGCTGACCACGGGCACCAGCGGCACCCCGACCGCGGTCTGGTACTCCCGGGCCGAGTTGGAGACGACGATCGCCCTCAGCACCATCTCGGCGGCCCTGACCCTGGGGCTGCGCCCCCGGCACACCGTGGCCTACGCGGGCTGTTCCAGGGCCACGCTGCCGCTGGTCGTCGCCGAGGAGTCCACCACCCGGGTCGGCGCCTCGTTCGTCCAGTTCGGGACGATCGACCCCGCGCTCGCACTGGAACGCCTCGCCGCACCGCTCGGCCTGCCCGGCAAGGCCCCGCAGGTCACCCACCTCACTGCTTCCGCGTCGTACCTCTCCGCGCTCGTGCAGGAGGCCGAACAGGGCGGGTGGCGGTCCGCGGACTTCGGGCTGGAGAGCATCGGGGTGGGCGGCGAGGTGCTGTCGGCCCCCCTGCGGGAGCGGGCCGAAGCGGCGTTCGGCGCGCCGGTGTCCACGTCCTACCTGATGACGGAGACGCTTCCCTCGGGCGGCACGCCGTGTTCCCAGGGGCATCTGCACCACACCACCGAGTTCGGCCACCTGGAGGTGCTCGACCCGCAGACCTGGGAGCCGACCGCGCCGGGGCAGGTCGGGATGCTGGTGCACACCCCCTTCGTGCCCTACCGGGAGTGCACCCTGCTGCTGCGGTACGCCACCGGCGACCTGGTCCGGCTGCCGGCCGCCGAGGCCGGTTGCGAGTGGGCGCACCTGCCGGCCACGTCCGCCGTCCTGGGCCGCTGGTCGGGGCCGCTCAGCGCCTCCGTCCCGACCAGGGACGTCCTCGACCTGGTCGAGGCGGAGCCGGACGTACCGCTGCCGGCCAGGTACACGCTGACCGAGGAGCCGGGTGGGGGCGCGCTGCTGCACCTCCTGGTCCGTGCGCTGCCCGCGGCGGCACTGCACCGCAGGCTGGAACAGCGGGCGTCGGCGGCGGGGCTGCCGCTGGCCGGGATCGTGCTCCACGACGACCGGTCGGGCATGCCGCCGTCCGGGCCGGTCCGCGCGGACCTGCGGGAACACACCTTCGAGTCGGCCCGCCCGGCCGGCGTCCGGGCCGGGAGCGGCGCATGAACGTGATCCCCCTCGTCGGTCTGAGCTGCTGCGTGGCCCTACTGATGGCCGTGGCCGGGGTGTACCTGGTCCGCGTGCGGATGCCCAGGCCCCCGGTGGGCGTCTACACCTCCAGCGACATCGCCGTCCTGTGCGTCGGCGTCGTGCTGGCTCCGCTGCTCTACGTCAACCTGCCGGGCGTGGTCGTCTCGGCGCTGTTCGGCCTGGTGCTCTGCCTGGCGGTGCAGTTCACCCTGGCGCCGGTCCTCTCCGGCCGCTGGGCCTGGGGCCTGGCACTCGTGGCCGCCGGTGTCACGGCGGCGTGCAGCGGCCACCCCGTCGCCGTGCGCGCCGGCACCGACGTGATGCTCGCCGTCGCGGTGGTGGGCGTGGCCAACCTGTGGACGCAGAGCGGCATGCGTTCGGCGCACGCGGCCGCCCTGGCCGCCGTCCTGTCCTGCTACGACCTGGTGGCGACCACACTGACGCAGGTCACCGCGCACTTCGTCACCCAGGTCCAGGGGCGGCCGTTCGCCCCGATGCTCGTCCTGACGGGCGGCAGCCCGCCGGTCGCCGTGGGCCTCGGCGACCTGCTGCTCCTCGTGCTGTACCCGCTGGTGGCCGCCAAGGCGTTCGGACGGACGGCCGCGTTGCTGGCGGCGGCCGCCGGAGTGGTCGTGACCAGCGCGGTCAGTGCGCTGTTCGCCCTGGGAGCGCTGACGGAGGGCTTCCCCCTGCTGACCGCGCTCGGCCCCCTGATCGTGGTGCAGCACGTGGTGTGGTCACGCCGGCTGGGCGGCGAGCGGACGACGGCCCGCTGGCGGGCCGGCACCGAATCCCCGGCCCCGCGCCCCGACCGCCTCCAGCCGGACGCCGCCGTGGCATCGGCCCTCGCCGTCCCCGCGCCCGCCGAACTGGCCGCAGGCACCTGGATCGCGGTCGCCGACGGCCGACTCGTCGGCACCGGCGACTCGCCGGGCCTCGCCCGCCGCGACGCGAGGCAGCGCGGCACGGACACCCTGCCCCTCGTGCGCCAGCTCTGACCGGGTGGCGGCCCTCCGGCGGCGGCCACGGCGTTCGCGGCTACGGCGTTCGCGGCTACGGCGTTCGCGGCTACGGGCGACGGGGTTGACTCGGCACACGCCGCGCCCTGGTGAACTTCTGCTGTCCGGTGCCGGCCGCCAGTTCGACGAGGCGCTCGCCGACCACGGAGACACCGGGGCGGGGCTCCTGCGCGTAGTACCAGGGCTTGCGTCGGCGCAGCAGTGCCTCGCCGTGCTCGCTCCAGGAGAATCCGGGCTTCCGCAGCAGCTTCCGGAACACCGCGTCGACCGTCTCGGGGTGGGCGGCGGCCAGGCGGCGGATCGGCAGCGGCGCGATCGACTCCTCGCGCAGGTATGCGCGCAGCGCGTCCTGGTCATGCCTGCGGCCCGCGAGGGCCGGGTCTGCGAAGAGGTCCCGCAGCATCCCGTAGTCGGCGTAGAAGTTGAGTCCGTCGACCTCGTCGTAGATGACGCCGACCGTGTCCGAGTCCGCGAGCCCTCGCGGCAGTTCGAAGGCCGGGAGGCCGAGGCCCGGAAGCCGCCTGCCCCGGGCCCGTTCAGGCTGCTCGGCGACGGCGGCCTCCTGCCGGTGCCGGTAGTAGGCGTTGAGCCGCTCCTCGGCCTCGGCGGGCGGAAGAACCAGTTCGTCGCCGCCGAAGAACTCGACGAACGCGGCCCGGTCCTCCCGCACCGACTCCCATCCCTGCTCGATCTTCTCGGGGTTGCGGAACACCAGTTCGGGGTGGCTGACGGCCAGTTGGAGAGCGGCCTGCGCGATCTCGGTGGCGCTGGACTTCGGGTAGGACGACATCGTTCCGGAGACCAGCCACACCCCGTCGACCGGGAGGACGGGCACCAGACAGGTGAGCAGGAACCCGCCCTTCGACACGCCGCGGAAAGCCGCCGGCCCGACGTTCGAGTACGTGCGGTACTCCAGGTCGTCGACCAGGTTCAGCAGGACGACGGCGTCCCCGTCCTTGCGCCGGACCTCGAAGACGCCCTCGACCGGGTCACGCCAGCCGAGCAGCATCTCCCGGTCGTCTTCGGTCAAGTCCCGCCGCCCGGCGACGAACCGGTCCACCACCGTCGCACCGTCCGGCAGTCGGAAGCGCAGGATGAAGTGGTCGATGATCCGGACCGCCTCGCCCTCGTCCAGCCGTCGCTCAGGGCCTGCGGCCTCCAGCAGGACGGGAGTCAGCCACCGGTCGAAGCGGTCGCTCCGCGCGAAGGCGACCAACTCCCCCTTCAGTTCGGCACTTCGCTCGATCAGGCGTCGCAACGACACCTCGTCCTCACTCCGTGTGGCGACGACCATGCAAGCCCTCTCGCTCCTGAAGGTTCCAACACTCGGGACACCACGGCAGACCTGACGCTCACTGCGCCCAGTAGTAGCGGTACGCCTCGACCCACTCCGCTCCGTCCGGAGCCGGATCCGGATCCGGAGCCGGAGCCGGCAGCGCGGCGAGCTCTCGCCTGCTCAACGTACCCATGGCGCCACGCTAGCCGACCTGAGCCCGCCGGCTCCCGAGTGGCCCGAAAGTCCTCGGCACGCGCGCGTATCGTCGGTGCATGCGCTTGAGTACCGTTATCCTCCCCATCCACCGGTGGAGCGAGGGTCAGGAGATCTGGCGACGCGGAGTGGGCGGTCGTGCGTGACGCGGTGTCCGTCCTCGCCTGATTGGAAGGGCGGGGTGGGCAGCCGGAGGGCGACTGCCATCGTCAGACGGTTGACGCAGTGCTCTACGTGATACCGGGCGGCATCGCCTGGAGGGCGGTGCCGAAGGACTTTCCCGCGTGGGACCGCGTCCACGCCTTCTTCCGACGGTGGCGGGACTGCGGCCTGGTCGCCGGACCCACCATGACCCGGCCGCGAACCCCGACCTCTACGACGTGCCGCTCCTCACCGTCGGCCCTACCTCTTGAGCCTGCTCAGTCAGGCATGACCTGGCAGGGCTGGCTCCAAGGTGCCCGCGAGGACGACGACGGACGGCACCGGTCGGGGGGAGACTGATCGTGGCCCCGCCTCTCCGGCGGGGCCACGACGGTGCGAGGCTTGCGTCGACAGACGACGTCGGACAGGAAGGTGGCGCGTTGAATGCGGATGAACAGAGCTCAAGTGGTCATCTCTGTAGTGGCTTTGGCGGTGCTCGCCGCAGGTTGCAGCAACGACACGAAGGCGGGCGGTGATTCCGACATCGTGGGCGAGCCCGTGGTCCCGCAGATCGGCGCGGACCCGGCAGACGGCTCGCCGGTAACCCATCCGCTGGACGGCTACTCGGTAGGGGCCGAGGAGTCCGCGCTGATCTTCCGGGCCATGGGCCAGGCCACCCGGACCTGCATGACCGCCAAGGGGTTCGACTACGACCCCGGGCCGGCGTCGACACCTCCCCCGCCGACTCCCATCGACACCTCGCTTCTGGGCCTGCTCTCGGTCTCCGCCGCGCAGCAGACCGGGTACCACCGGCCGCCCAGGCCAGGAGGCAACGGCACCTCCGGTACGGGGAATCCGTCCGGGCAGGGCCCCGAATACCAGAAGGCCCTGACGGGGGATCGCGGGACCAAGGCCGGTGCCGCCGATTCCAAGGCAGACCGGGGCTGCATGGGAGAGTTCGAACGGCGGCTCCAGGCGGAGGGCGTCAAGAACACCGCCTCGGACCTGGTCGGCACCCTCCGTGCCAAGGCGTACGACCACGCCGCCGTCGACAGCCGAGTTCGCGCCTCGCTCGCGGACTGGCAGAGCTGCATGACCAAGCTGGGTTACAACTACGCGAATCCGGTACAGGCGAGTTCGGCGGCCTGGCCGGAGCAGGTGTCACAGGAGGAGCGGGACACGGCGGTCGCCGACATGAACTGCAAAGAGCAGGTGAAACTGCTGGCCACCTGGAATGCCGTGCTGACCGCCTACCAGCAGGTGTACATCGGCAGGAACGAGCAGGCCCTCCAAGCAGACAGGGAAATCTCCCAGCAGCGGATCGCCGCAGCCAAGAAGCTGCTGGGCCAGGCATGACGGCGGTGGCAGGCGGCCGTCGCCGTGGTGGGCTCCTGCTGCTCGTCCTGGCCCTCCTCGCCGTCGTCGGATTCGTTGGCACGTTCGCCGCGAACCGGTCGAGTACCGAGAGCGGTGAGGCATTCACGGGTGAACGACTACGCGTCCAGCAGGACTCCAGTGACTACTGGAGGCGCGGAGCGGAAGAGTTCAGCCCGGCCAATTGACGAACCGTCCGAAACAACCGGCGAGTTACACCTTCGCGCCCAGGGATGGCCGCTGGCTGGTGACACGGAGCGAGGTGCTGTCGGAGTGCTGAAGGCAGACCAGGGGTGGCTCCCGTGATGCTGCGGTACCAACTGGGGTTCGTTGTCGGCCGATCGTCTCCACCCCCCTTACGTCTCAACGACATCCGATAGGTCATGCTCTTCCCAAGGGCACCATCAAGGAGGGGGCACCGTTGACCGCGACGACGATGAGCGCTGACGACGATGAGCGCTGACGACGACATGGCCCAGCCCCTTCCGGCGCCCCCGCCCGCCCGTTCGCGGGCGGTGCGGCGCAGGCGGGTGCTGCTGGGGGTGGCGCTGGCCGCCGCGCTGGTGGCAGTGGGCGGGGTGGGGGCGGCGACGCTGGTGAAGTCCCCGGCGGAGCGGGCCGCGCAGACCGCGCCGCCGCCGAACAGTCTGCTCACCGTGCCGGTTGTCAGCCAGGTGCTGACGCCCTCGATCACGGCCCGCGCGGTGGTGTACCCGCCCGCGCAGTACAACGTCGTCCCTGTCGCCGCCTCGGCGGAGGTCACCCAACTGTTCGTCTCCAAGCTGGCCGTGAAGCTGGGGGACGCCGTCGCGGCCGGGAAGCTGCTCGCCGAGGTGTCCGGGCAGCCGCTGTTCGCCCTGCCCGGGGCGGTGCCCGCGTTCCGTGACCTGAAGCCGGGCAGCACCGGCCCCGACGTGGCCGAACTCCAGGACGCCCTGGCCGGATTGGGACACGGCATCGACGGGGACGACAAGGGGGCGTACGGGCCGGGTACGGCCGCCGCGGTGTCGGCCTTCTACGGCGAGCTCGGCTACCCGGTGCCGGCCACCGGCGCCACCACCCAACAGGCGGTGGACACCGCGCAGAAGGCGGTGGACACGGACAAGCAGACGGTGGACGGCCTCGCGGAGAGGAAGAAGGCGGGCTCCGCCCAGCCGCCGACGGCGACCACTTCGCCGCAGGCCCAGCAGCCGCCCCCGTCCGGCGATCTCGACCGGCAACTCGCCAACGCGAAGAAGCAGTTGGCCACCGACCAGGCCGCCCTCGCCAGGGCCAGGGCCGCCAACGGCCCGATGGTCCCGGCCGCCCACGTGCTGTTCCTGCCCGCCCTCCCCGCGACCGTCACCGCCGTCAACGGCGCGGTCGGCTCGCCGGTCTCGGGCACCCTGCTCTCGCTCACCAGCGGCGGCCTGGCCGCCACCGGGCAGCTCACCCCGTCCCAGGCGGCGGGCGTGCAACCGGGCATGGCCGTCGAACTGCTCGCCGAGGACACCAACCTCACCGTCCCCGGCACCGTCGCCGAGGTCGGCTCCCCTACCAGCACTCCCCCGGCGGGCAGGGTCATCACCCTCGGCGGCGCGGCGGGCGGCGGCAAGGGCGGCCCCGACGGCGGCGGAGCCCCCAACGGCCAGCCCGGCCAGCCCAACGGCCAACCCGGCGGACAGAGCTACGTCCCGGTGACGATCACCCCGAACACCCCGCTGCCCGCCGCGATGAGCGGCAAGAACGTCCGGCTCACCGTCCTGAAGGCCAAGGCGGGCGCCCCCGTCACCGCCGTGCCGATCGCCGCGGTCTCCACCAACGCGGCCGGCCGGACATCCGTCACCACGGTGGACGCGGCCGGGAACCGCACCACCGTCCCGGTGACCACCGGCGTCACCGCGGACGGCCTCGTGGCCGTCACCCCGGCACAGGGCGTGAACCTCAAGGCCGGCGACCAGGTGGTGGTCGGCAAGTGACCGAACCCGCCACCGAGGCCGGCGACAAGCCCGTGATCGCCCTGTACGGCGTCGGCCGCACCCACCTCGGCCGCCCGCCCGTGGTCGCGCTGCGCCCCACCGACCTGACCGTCCGCCGCGGCGAGTACCTGGCCGTCACCGGCCCGTCCGGCTCCGGCAAGTCCACCCTGCTGCACCTGCTCGGCCTGCTCGACACCCCCACCACCGGCCGCTACGAACTGGACGGCATCGACACCGGCGGCCTGCGCGACAAGGACCGCTCGACGCTGCGCGGGCACCGGATCGGCTTCGTCTTCCAGTCCTTCCACCTGCTGTCGCACCGCACCGCCGAGGAGAACGTCGCCCTCGCCCAGGTCTACAACCGCACCCCGCGCCGCGCCCGCGGCGCCGCCGCTGTGGACGCGCTGCGCCTGGTCGGCCTCGGCCACCGGACGGACGCCCTACCCGGCACCATGTCCGGCGGCGAGCGCCAGCGGGTGGCGATCGCCCGCGCCCTGGTGAACCGGCCGAGCCTGCTGCTCTGCGACGAGCCGACCGGCAACCTGGACTCGGCCAACGCCGGGGCGGTGCTCGTCCAGTTCGACGCACTGCACGAGCAGGGCTACACCCTGGTCGTCATCACCCACGACCCTGCCGTGGCCGCCCGCGCCCAGCGCCGGGTGAGCATCCACGACGGCGTGCTCAGCGAGGCGGGAGCACCCGTCCGGTGATCCGCATCCGACGACGCGGCGGAGCCGTGCTCCCCGAGCCACCCTCCCACCTGTGCGCGCGCGACCTGCTCTCCGAGGCCCTGTCCGGCATCCTCCAGCGCCCGGGCCGCTCGGTGCTCACCATGCTCGGCACGGTGCTCGGCATCGGCGCCTTCGTCGCCGTCCTCGGCCTCACCGCAACCGCCACCGGCCAGATCGGCGAGCGGTTCAGCCTCACCAAGGCCACCACTGTCACCGTCACCGACCAGCCGCGCACCGACGGCGTCGCCCCCGGCGCCAACCCGCCGAGCGACTTCCCCGCCGACGTCGACCACCGGATGGCCGCGATCGACGGCGTCCGGGCCGGCGGCGTCTGGTGGCCGGTACCCGGCGCCCCGACGGTCTCCCGCCGCCCGGACGGCCCCGACGAGGGCACGGGCCTGTCCGTCCTCGCGGCCACCCCGGGCGGGGTGGCCGCGATGGAGCCGACCCTGACCGCCGGGGTCACCCTGGACGAGTTCGTCCAGCGGACGGCCCAGCCGGTGGTGCTGCTCAGCGAGGCCGCCGCCAAACGGCTCGGGGTGAGCCGGCTGGACGCCCAGCCGGCCGTCTTCATCGACCGCGTCCCGTACACCGTCGTCGGCGTCTACGCGGACGTCCAGCGCCAGCCGGGCGCCCTGCTCAGCCTGATCATCCCGGCCAGCACGGCGCTGGAGCACTTCGGCAACCCCGCCCCGCAGCCGGACCGCGGCGCCCAGGGGCTGGTCGCCACCAGGGTCGGTGCGGCGCCCGTGGTGGCGGCCCAACTCCCGCTCGCCCTGCGGCCGGACGCCCCGCACGCGTTCACCGTGGTCCCGCCGCCGGACCCGCACAGCCTCCAGGACACGGTGACCTCCGACCTCACCGGACTCTTCCTGGCACTGGCCGGGATCTGCCTGCTGGTCGGCGCCGTCGGGATCGCCAACACCACGCTGGTCGCCGTCCTGGAACGGACCGCGGAGATCGGCCTGCGCCGCTCGCTGGGCGCCCGCACCGGTCACATCGCCGCCCAGTTCCTCACCGAGTCGACGGCCCTCGGCACCCTCGGCGGGCTGATCGGCAGCGGCCTCGGCGTGGTGACGGTGGTCTCCGTCGCCGCCGCCCGCGACTGGACCGCCGTCCTGCAGCCCGCCACCACCCTGCCCGCCCCGCTCATCGGCACCGTCGTCGGCCTCCTGGCCGGCCTCTACCCGGCCCTCCGCGCCGCCCGCACCGACCCACTGAAGGCCCTCAGGAGCACATAGGCGGGGGCGGCGGTGATGTCCCGCGCATGTAGGAAGGACTTGACTCCGTCGACTGGGCCCGGCCGGGGCACAACTACGGGTCGGCTGAGGACACGGTGCTTGCCGGTGTGGGGCTTGCCTGCGTTGGCCCGGTCCGCGAGCGTGCCCTTCAGCCGCCGCGACGTGTCGTCGGACGACCGGCAGGCGTGGGCCACCTCGATGCGGAGGATGAGCGGTCGTCCGGGTCCGAGAGGTTCCGCCGGTTCGCCTCCCCGCGGAGGAGGATCTGGTGCTCGTCGGAGATGGTGAGCAGTTCTTCGAGGTCTCGGGGCTGCCGCATCAGCCGGTCGGGGTGGTGGACGATGATGTGGCGGAACTCCCGCTCGCCCACGCCGACGAGGAGTTCCTGGAGCCACGGTGGCAAGATGGCGCCCCCGCGCCACCCCGGTGACCGTATCGCCCGACCGGCTGTGGAACAGGGATCCGCCCGATCTTCCCGACGGACGTAGGGTCGCCGGTATGCGACTGAGTACCGTGATCCTCCCCATCCACCGGTGGAGCGAGGGGCAGAAGATCTGGCGGCGGGCCGAGGAGCTCGGGTTCCACGCCGCCTACACCTACGACCACCTGAGCTGGCGGTCGTTCCGCGACGAACCGTGGTTCGGCTCGCTCCCGACCCTCACGGCGGCGGCCACGGCCACCGAGCGGATCCGCCTCGGGACGCTCGTGACCTCGGTCAATCCTTCTTCATGCATCACACGCTGACCTGCGATGTTCCGCTGGTTCAGCCCCTGATGCCACTACCCCTGTGAGTCGGCGGGCCAGAACTTGGGCGGGGCGCTGGCAGGATCCACGATCCGCAAGCGGCTCTGCTGGGACGGGTCGACCGCATTCAGCGAGATCAGGCGCTGACTGTCTGCCTGGTCGAGTTCAGCCAAGGCATGGGGCAGGCCGGCGCACACGGTGGCGATAGCTGCACCGAGACCCACCAACCCGCCGTGCTTGTGATTCTGGCGGTACTCGATGCGATGCAGGCCCGACTCGGCGATGGCGACTACCTCGAGTGGACGGCTCAGTTGCTTCGTGTCATTCGTGACAACGATCTGAAAGCCGTCCGCTGCCGCACGCGCATAGAGGTCGACGTCCCTGGTTCCCGCCCACCCGCTGAGTTCGGCCACGTGCTCGACAACGTGGTGCTTCAGGAGCAGCCGCACGATCCGTGCCATGGGAAGCGGCACATTCTCGTCGAGCAGCAGCTTCAAGACGCTGCCTGCCGGATTTCCGCATCCTCGTAACTGTCGACATAGTCGGCGAAGTCCGCTGCGTCGCGCGCTGCCTCTGCTGTGACGCCCGGGTAGTAGTCGCCGATCTGCTCAGGTGGCACGCCGTCCCGTAGGAGAGCAGCAACCTCTGTCGCCGGGATACGTGTCCCCTCGACGACCGGCTCGCCGCCTCGCACAGCAGGGTCAATAGACACGTGCGGCCGGGGTTCAAGGAGGTCCGGGATTCGCCGACCACCACGGTAGAAAGGCGCAAGCACGTCCACCATGTCGTGAATGACGACATTGCCCTTGCTCCGCACAAGGTCCACTGCGTGGTCCGGGTCTGCCAGGTAGATCGTGTCACCGCCCGCGACCAGCCGGTAGGCCGAGAGGTGTTCCCCTTCGTCGAGGCCCTCGCGCAACGTGCTCAGCGCCCGCCTGATCTTCTGGAGGGATGCCTCCTCGCGAAGACGGACACAGACTCGGAGAGCGACCACGTCGCGAAAGGAGTAGAGGATCGGACGAGACGTCGAGATCTCCGGCACCAGGACAGCGCCGCGCTCGCCGGTGGCCCGCCGCCAGTGCGACAGCTGCCGCAGAGTCGCACCGGACAACGCGGCAGCCAGTTTGGGCTCGTACGACATGCGGCACCTCCTTGGCTCCAGACGACAATCCGACGCTACTTCATCGTCCCGTACGGGCATCAGGCTCGCCAGCATTTCACCCGGATGAGGCCGCCGAGACGCGCCGCGCCCTCGTCCAGCCGCCGCTCAGGGCCCGCCGCCTCCAGAAGGGCGGGAGTCAACCACCGATCGAAGCGCGCGCTCTGCGCGAAGGCGACCAACTCCCCCTTCAACTCGGCACTGCGCTCGATGAGATCGGTGAGCGAGCACTCGCCGTGGTCCGTATCCCGAACGGCGATCGCCATGTCCTGCCTTCTCTGCACGTGAGTTCCGAAGTGATGTGTGAGCTGCTTGGCGTCAGCCGGTCCAGTGGCGGTAAGCCTCGATCCACTCGGCGCCGTCCGGGGCAGGTGTCGGCATCGGCAGCTCCAGGATCCCGATCTCCTGTCGAACACGGCCGCGAAAGCACAGTGCGACGATCCGGCCATCCTGAGTGAGGTCGACGCCGCGCACAGTCACCTCCACTCCGAGAACCGTCGTGCCGAACGGCACCGCGAGGTTCTCCTCCAACATGGTGAACAGACCGGTCAGCTGCTCGTCCTCGCCGTAGGCGTCGACGGTGGCCTCATCGCGATCATGGCCTCAAGCTCGGTCCTGCCCAATGCACCCATGGCACTACGCTAGCGGTTACGCATGTGTCGTCACTGCGGGTTGCACGCAACCTCACCTGCCGGAGCACACGCGTAGGGTCGAGGGCATGCGCTTGAGTACCGTGATCCTCCCCATCCACCGGTGGAGCGAGGGGCAGAAGATCTGGCGGCGGGCCGAGGAGCTCGGGTTCCACGCCGCCTACACCTACGACCACCTGAGCTGGCGGTCGTTCCGCGACGAACCGTGGTTCGGCTCGCTCCCGACCCTCACGGCGGCGGCCACGGCCACCGAGCGGATCCGCCTCGGGACGCTCGTGACCTCGCCGAACTTCCGGCACCCGGTGACGCTGGCGAAGGAGCTGATCACGCTGGACGACGTGTCCGGCGGGCGGGTGACGCTGGGGATCGGGGCCGGCGGGACGGGCTTCGACGCGACGGCGATGGGCCAGGAGGCGTGGTCGCCGAAGGAGCGCGCGGACCGGTTCGGCGAGTTCCTGCCGCTGCTGGACGAGCTGCTGCGCACCGACGCCACGACGCGTGAGGGCACCTACTACTCGGCGGTCGAGGCACGGAACATCCCGGGCTGCGTGCAGACCCCGCGGGTGCCGTTCTACGTCGCCGCGACCGGACCGCGCGGGCTGAAGCTGGCCGCCGAGTACGGGCAGGGCTGGGTGACGTACGGCGACCCGCGCGGCCCGGCCGACGTGCCCGTCGAGCAGGCGCCCGAGGTGATCGCCCAGCAGATCGCCAAGCTGGCGGCGGCCTGCGAGGCGAAGGGCCGGGACGTGGCCACGCTGGAGAAGATGCTGCTCCAGGGCTCGACGGCGGAGCAGCCGCTGCAGTCGCTAGACGCCTTCGTCGACTGGGCCGGCCGCTACCAGGAGCTGGGCATCACCGAGCTGGTGATCCACTGGCCGGTCCCGGACTCGATCTTCGCCAACGACCTCGCGGTGTTCGAGCGGATCGCCACCGAGGGCCTCGCCCAACTGGGCTGACCGGCCCGGCGCGGGGCGCGTCCCGCGGAGTGCCGGCTGACGGCCCGGGTCGGTCAGGTCACGGTGATCGACTCGGCGCCGTTGGCGCAGCCGAAGGTCTCGGCGGTCCGCTTGGCGAATCCGGTCGCCAACTCGCCCAGGCGCGCCGGGCCGGGGTCGTCGGCGGGGTGGAGGTCCTTGTCGGCGAGCCTGAGGGAGGCCCGGTAGGGCGCGGCCCTGCCGTTCAGGGTGCAGGTGAACACCACCGCTCCGACGCTGTTGCTGGAGGCGGCGGAGCCGCTCGTCACCGCGGCGAGCAGGACGCGCCCGCGCTCCCCGGTGAGCGTGCAGTCCAGGACGGCCGGGGAGTTCGGTTCCGCCGACCGGTACCGCGTGCTCACGAAGACCCGGGGGGTGTCGCCGAGCAGCTCGGTGACGCCGGGATCGTCGAGGGCGCCCTTGCACTCGCCGTGCGACAGGTCGACGGCCGGCGGCCGGTACTCGGTGCGGTCGAGGTACAGGTGCCAGCCGAGCAGGCCGCCGCCGAGCAGCAGGGCCGTCGCCGCCGCGATCACTGGTCCGGGGTGTTTCACTGGCAGACGTCCTTCTTGCTTCTCTTCAATCCGTCCCGGGCGATCTGCTCCAGGTCGGCCTGCCGGTCGGCGGTGCCGGGCCGCGCCGCTTCGCCGGCGATGACGACCAACTGGGCGTGGCCGGCGGGCCCGCCCTGGCAGTAGTCGGATGCGGTGGCGCCGCCGGGCCAGGAGGCCGCCGCACCGCCCGCGTCGAATCTGCGCGCGTCCGGGTGCTTGGCGGCCTCGGGGGAGAGGGCGACCGCGCCCGTCTGCAGGGCGCTGGAGACGGTGAGCGCGGTGCGCCCGTCCACGCGGATGGAACAGGACACCGGGTCGTCGCCGGAGCGGCCCTCCTCCTTCTCCTCCACGTCCTGTCCGCCGGGCGGCAGCAGCCGTCCGAGCGGAGTGTCGTCACCGGTGCGCAGTCCGCAGAGGTACGCCGCCCGGCCGGGCGGTTCCACGGGGCGGTGGCCCCGCCAGTCCAGGTAGCCGACGGCTCCGGTGGCCGCCACCGCCACCGCGATGGTGACGGGCAGCACCCATCGGCCTCCGATCGCCCTCACGCGTTGCCCTTCGCGATGGTTGCCATCTCGGTGGAGAGGCCGTCGATGAAGCCGTCCTTCGCCCGGTCGTGGGCGCTGTTGGCCAGCCGTTCGATGTCGTCATAGCGCAGGTTGGCGTTGAGGGACGCGTCCTTGACCGCCTGGTAGGCCGCGTCCGTCGCCCCCTTCTTGGCCTCGTCGACGTAGTAGCGGGCCTCTTGTTGGCCGTCTGCGGTGGTGTCGCGCGAGTTGGCCGCGATCACGTTCTCGGCGATGGAGTCGACCAGGATGCCCGAGAGCTCGCCGCCGAGCGGCACCTTGTCCGTCACCATGCCGATGGTGCTGTTGAAGGCGTCCTTGGCGTAGCCCACGTTCTTCTCCAGCGCGTCGTTGAACTCCTTGTCGGAGACGGCGTGCTGGGTGTGGACCTCGTCGATGCGGGCCTCGCCGAGGAGGCCGTTGACCACCCCGCCGGCCCGGGCGACGTGGTCGATGTCCGCCTGGAGCCGGGCGAAGTCGGTCTGCCCGCTGTCCATGTGGCCGCGGACGAGGGCGGTGGTGTACGCCTGGCTGGCGTTGGTCACCGCGCCGTACGACTCCGGGTCGCGCCCGAGCGCGTCCAGCAGGCCCTGCACCGCAGGTCCGTTGAGGCCGGCCGGGGAGCCGTTGACCGGTAGGTCGTTCGCGTCGGACAGCGCCCGTTGGACGTCCCCGATGTACTCGGCGCTCATGTGCCCGAGGCTGGTCCGCATCGGGGCGAGCTTGCCGTCGCCCTTGATGTCGTCGAGGGCCCCGTGGTCGCCGTGGGTGCCGAAGGTGTCCACGACCTTCCGCATCAGCCCGGCCTGCTCGGGGGTGTGCTTGGCCGGTGGCACGGCGGCCGGTTCGTCGTACGGGTGGCCGGTGGTGGCGGCTTCCAGGGCGTGGCCGAGGGCGGCGGGGCCGCCCTGCTTGGTCGTGTTCGCGGCGTCCGGGTCCCGGAGGGAGGTGGTGTCCGGGATCCAGTCCTTGTCGTGGACGTAGTAGTTGAAGTAGTCGGCCGGCTTGGGCTTGCCGCCGGGGTTGACGGTGCCGTCCTGGTTGTACGCGGTCGGCGCTTCGGTGAAGAACGTGTTGGCCGCCTCGGGGCTGTGTCCGAGGGCCTCCAGGATCGCGGTGGTCGGCCGGAAGCCGGCGCCGGCCTCCGGGCCGCCGAGCAGGTTGAAGCCGTGCACCCGGTCGGCGACGGAGGGCGGCGGGGCCGGCCAGTACTTGTCCTGGGTGTCGAGCTGGGTGATGTGTTCGGCGATGGGGTTGAGGAAGTGCGGGTCGTAGTTCCCGGTCATGAGGATGCCGGAGAGCACCTGGTAGCCGTACGGCTGGTAGTCCAGGCCGGACGCCCGGTACGGCTTGTCCCACACCTGCTGGGCGCCGGCCCTGCGTAGGGCGGCGGCCCAGTCGTCGGACAGGTGCGGCTCGTTGGTGGTGCGGGTGGCGGTGGCGAGGTTGAGCCCGAGGTTCTTCTGCAGCTCCTGGTACGCCTTCCAGCGCGGGTCCTTGGGGTCGCGGTAGTGCGTCGGGTCGCCGACCATGCTGTTCCAGGACTTGATCAGGCCGTCGGGGCCGAGGTCCTGGTAGAACTTGGTGGCGAACTTCGGGTCGCCGGAGTGCGCGGCCAGCAGTGAGTTGAGCTCGGTGAGTTCGGGGTCGCTGATGTCGCCGCCCCTGGCGGCGAGTTGGGCGGCGCGCTTGCCGTCCGCCTCGGGGCCGCCGCCGATGGCCGCGCCGTTGAAGGACTTCTGCGGGTCGGTCCCGGTGTCGGAGCGCAGGGCGTAGGCGATCCGCTCGTCGGCGGCGGTGGCCTCCTGGACGGCCGCGTCGATGGCCTTGCGGGCGGTCTCCGCCTTGCCTTGGTGCTCGGCCCGGTACTCCCGGTAGCCGTCGGGGTCGTGCCGGGTGGCCGCGTCCGGTGGCGGCCAGCTGACGGTGCCGTCGGAGCCGACGGTGAGTCCGGCGGCCTTGGCGTCGGCGACGGCCTTGTCCAGTTTGGACTTGGCGGCCTGGAACTCGCCCGCGGCGTCCTTGAACAGGGAGGCGAGCGCGTTGGCCTCGGTGACGGCGGCGGTGAGCTGCTGGTTGGTGCGCTGCAGTCCGGGTCTGGCCTGGTCGGCCGAGGGGCCGCTCCAGCAGGCGGAGTCGACCTTGGCGATCACCGTGCTGTTCCAGTCGTCGTCCATCCCCTTGAGCTTCTGGGCGACGGTGGTCCAGGCGGTCGCGGCGGTCTCCAGGACGTCGAACTTGGCGTTGTCGAGCTCGTGGAAGTCAACCATGGTCGTCGTCCTCTCAGGTGCCGAGGCCGTGCTGGACGGCCGACTCGTTCTGCCGGTAGTTGGCGGAGCTGCTGCGCAGTGCCTGGGCGGTCTGGCCGACGGTGGTGCCGAGGGCGGCGACCTGCTGGTCCCAGGTGGCGGCGGCGGCCTGGGCGGCCTTGCCGGTGCTCCAGTTGGCCAGCGAGGTGGCGATCTTGGCGGTGGCGTCGTCGGCGCCCCGGCCGTCGGTGTTGAGCCGGGCGTGGATCTGGTCCGCGTTGGTGCCGGCGGTGGCGAGCGCGTCGGGGGCGACGCTGAAGCCGCCGCCGTCACCGCCGCCGGGCGCCTGCGCCGAGTTGAGCTGGGTCCGGGCGGTCTCCTGCGTCCGGGCCTGCGCGGTCAGGTTGCCGTCCGCGTCGTAGGCCCAGGGGTTCATCATCCGGTCGAACGCCGTGGCGCGATCCGACATCTCGCTCGTTCCCCTCCGTGCCGGCGCAGCGCTCCGGCACCCCCGTTGGTAAAGAGTTCGACAAGGGTACAAGCGGGCTCCGGATTTGCCGACCCTTACGAGGAGATCCTCCGACCCTTAGGGGAGATCCTGCGCGGCGTCATACCGCAGCAGCAGACGAGCTCGTCATTCCAGCTCATAGCCCTTGCCCCGTAAGCCCGTTACGTTGAGCAGGTGTCCACTGCTGTCATCAAGACGGACGGCCTCACCAAGAGGTTCCCCCGGGTCACCGCCCTCGACCAGCTCACCGTCGAGGTGCGGCCCGGGGTGGTCGGGCTGGTCGGGGCCAACGGGGCGGGCAAGTCCACCCTCATCAAGATCCTGCTCGGTCTCGCCCCGGCGACGTCCGGCCGCGGCGAGGTCCTCGGCCTGGACGTCGCCACCCGGGGCCCGGAGATCCGTGAACGGGTCGGCTACATGCCCGAGCACGACTGCCTGCCGCCGGACGTCTCGGCGACCGAGTTCGTGGTGCACATGGCGCGGATGGCGGGACTGCCCGCCACCGCCGCCCGTGAACGCACCGCGGACACCCTGCGGCACGTCGGCCTGTACGAGGAGCGGTACCGGCCGATGGGCGGGTACTCGACCGGCATGAAGCAGCGGGTCAAGCTCGCCCAGGCGCTGGTGCACGACCCGAAGCTGGTGCTGCTGGACGAGCCGACCAACGGCCTCGACCCGGCCGGCCGGGACGAGATGCTGAGCCTGATCCGCCGGGTGCACACCGACTTCGGGATCTCGGTGCTGGTCACCACCCACCTGCTCGGCGAGCTGGAGCGCACCTGCGACCACCTGGTCGTCATCGACGGCGGCAAGCTGCTGCGCTCCTCCTCCACCGCCTCCTTCACCGAGGCGACGGCCGTCCTCGCGGTCGAGGTGACCGACCACCCGGAGGACGCCGTCCCGGAGCCGGGCGACGCCGTCCGCGAACGGCTGGCCGCCGCCGGGCTGTCCGTCCAGCCGGAGGGCTCGCACCTGCTGCTGGTCCGGCTGGCGGGCGACGACACCTACGACACCATCCGCGACACCGTCGCCGGCCTGGGCCTCGGCCTGGTCCGGCTGGAGCAGCGCCGCCACCGGGTCGCCGAACTCTTCACCGACGAGAGCAGGGGAGGGACGGACGATGTCGCTGCCTCCTGACACCAGGTCCGCCGACACCGGCGTCATCCACGACATCGGCTACCGCGGCTACACCGGGCCCCGGCTCGGCCGGGCCTACGCCACCCGCTCGCTGTTCACCCAGAGCCTGCGCGCCGCGTACGGGCTCGGGCGCTCCGGCAAGTCCAAGGTGCTGCCGATGCTGGTGCTCGGCGTGGTCACGATGCCGGCCGTGGTCATGGTGGCGATCGCGCTCGCCACCAGCGCGAAGGAGCTGCCGCTGGACTACCCGCGGTACCTGTCCTCGTTCGTGCTGGTCGTGTCGATCTTCCTGGCCTCGCAGGCGCCGGTGCTGTTCTCCCGGGACCTCCGGCACCACACCGTCCCGCTGTACTTCTCCCGCCCGATCACCCGCGCCGACTACGTCCGGGCCAAGTTCGCCGCCATGGTCAGCGCCCAGTTCCTGCTGATGGCGGCGCCGTTGCTGGTCCTCTACATCGGGGCGCTGCTCGGCGGGCTGGACTTCGGGCACAACACCGGGCACTTCCTGGCCGGCCTGGTCGCCGCCCTGCTGTACTCCCTGGTGCCGACCTCGGTGGCGCTGGTGGTCGCCGCCGCCACCCCGCGCCGCGGCTTCGGGGTGGCCGGGATCATGGGTTACCTGGCGATCAGCACGGCCGTGGTGGCGATCCTGACCCGGATCGGCACCGCCACCGAGCTCACCGTCCCGGACTCCGCCCAGTGGATCGCGCTGCTGTCGCCGAACGACCTGGTGGAGAGCCTGACCAACCAGCTCCTCGACGTCGGCGGTGTGAACGGCCGGATGCACGCGCCCGGCGGGCTCGGCGTGGTCGTCTTCACCGCCGCCGTCCTCGTGATGGTGTCCGGCTCGTACGGGCTGCTGCTGCGCCGCTACCGCAGCGTCTGATGAACCGAGGAGTTTGAGAGGGCGTCATGGCCACCATCACCATCGACAAGGTCTCCCGCTGGTTCGGGAACGTGGTCGCCGTCAACGACATCAGTATGACGATCGGCCCAGGTATCACCGGTCTGCTCGGTCCGAACGGCGCGGGCAAGTCGACCCTCATCCACATGATGAGCGGCTTCCTCGCGCCCTCCAGCGGGTCGGTCACCCTGGACGGCGCGCCGATCTGGCGCAACCAGCAGGTGTACCGGCAGATCGGTCTGGTCCCGGAACGGGAGTCGATGTACGACTACCTGACCGGCTGGGAGTTCGTGCTCGCCAACGCCGAACTGCACGGCCTCGCCCAGCCGGGCGCCGCCGCCCGGCGCGCCCTGGACCTGGTGGAGATGGCGTACGCCAAGGACCGCCGCACCGGGACGTACTCCAAGGGCATGAAGCAGCGGGTCAAGATGGCCTCCGCACTGGTCCACGACCCGGCCGTGCTGCTGCTCGACGAGCCGTTCAACGGCATGGACCCGCGCCAGCGGCTCCAGCTGATGGAGCTGCTGCGCCGGTTCGGCGCGGACGGCCGGACGGTGCTGTTCTCCTCCCACATCCTGGAGGAGGTCGAGCAACTGGCCCGGCACATCGAGGTCGTGGTGGCCGGCCGGCACGCCGCCTCGGGCGACTTCAGGAAGATCCGCCGACTGATGACCGACCGGCCGCACCGCTACCTGGTCCGCTCCAGCGACGACCGCCGGCTGGCCGCCGCGCTGATCGCCGACGGCTCCACGACCGGCGTCGAGGTGGACGCGCGGGAACGGGCGCTGCGGATCGAGGCGGTGAACTTCCAGGGCTTCACCACCCTGCTGCCCCGGGTCGCCCGGGAGGCGGACATCCGGCTGTACACCGTCTCGCCGGCGGACGAGTCGCTGGAGAGCGTCTTCTCCTACCTGGTGTCCGCGTGAGGCCGGGCATCCGCGTGAGGCCCGGCGTCCGCGTGAGGCCCGGCGTCCGAGCGAGGCCCGGCGTCCGAGCCACCGAACTCCCGTACCGGACCCAGGAAAGGGCCGACCGACCATGAACCCGACCGTCGCCCGGTTGACCCTGCGCGGCCTGCTGGGCCGCCGCCGCGGCCTCCTGCTGCTGGTGGTCCCCGCCCTGCTGCTGGTCATCTCGGCCGTCGCGAGCGGCACCGCCAGCGGGAACGAGCACGACCTGACCGTCAAGATCCTCGGCCAGCTCGGCCTCGGCACCCTGGTGCCGATCCTCGGCCTGGTCGTCGGCACCGGCGTGATCGCCACCGAGATCGACGACGGCTCGATCGTCTACCTGCTGGCCAAGCCGCTGCCGCGGTGGAAGATCGTCACCACCAAGCTGGTCGTCGCGATCGGCACCACCTGGGTGTTCGCCGCCGTTCCGACGCTGCTCTCCGGCCTGCTGCTGATCGGCACCAGGGACGGCATCGCGCTCGGCTACACGGTGGCCGTGCTGGTCGCCGGGGCGGCGTACAGCGCGCTGTTCCTGCTGCTCGGCGTGGTCACCCGGCACGCGGTGGTGGCCGGGCTGGGGTACGCGCTGATCTGGGAGTCGCTGATCGGCAACTTCGTGTCCGGCGCCCGGACGCTGAGCGTCCAGCAGTGGGGCCGGTCGGTGGCCGAGGCGGTCGCCGGGGACGCCGCGATCGGCGCCGACGTCTCGTTCGGGGTGGCCGTCCCGCTGCTGCTGGTGGTCACCGTCGCGGCGACGGTGCTGGCCTCGGTGAAGCTGGCCGGGCTCACCCTGGCCGCCGAGGAGTAGCCGGCCCGGGCCTTGCCCGCGGACACGCCCTAGCCGAGCGTCCGGTTGCGGCCCGCGCCCCAGCCGGCCGCGCCGACCACGGTGGCCAGTACCAGCATCAGCACCAGGGTGGCCGTCCAGCCGCCGGTGAGCTGGTGCAGCGCGCCGGCGCCGACCGGGCCCGCCGCCGCGACCAGGTAGCCGACCGCCTGCGACATCCCGCCCAGCTGGGCGGCGCCGGCCGCGCTGCTGGTGCGCAGCACGATGAAGGCCAGGCCCAGGCCCAGCGAACCGCCCTGGGCGACGCCCAGGATGGTCGCCGACACCCAGGCGCCGGAGACCGGCGCGATCAGCAGCAGGGCGATGCCGAGGCCGTTCAGCCCGGCCATGGCCACCGCCAGCCCGCGCTGGCGGGTCATCCGGCCGGCCAGCAGCGGCACCAGGAAGGCGCCCGCGACCTGCACCAGGTTGGAGAAGGCGAAGACCAGACCGGCCTCGCCGCGGTCCATGCCGTGGTCGGCCAGGATGGTCGGCATCCAGGCGACCAGGGTGTACACCAGCAGCGACGAGATGCCCATGAAGAGGCTGATCTGCCAGGCCATCGGCGAGCGCCAGATGCCCTCGATCGGCTTCTCGGCCACACGACCGGCCGCAGGACCGGCCGCACGACCGGCCGCACGACCGGCCGCAGGACCGGCAGGGACCGCTGCCCCGGACGCCGCCGCCCCGGACGCCGCCGCCCGCTCCTGCCGGGCGCGCAGCACCTGCGGCAGCCAGGCCACCGCGGCGATCAGCGCGAGCAGCGACCAGGTGCCCAGCGAGGCCTGCCAGCCGCCGCCGAGGGCGTGCTCCAGCGGCACCGAGAGGCCGGCCGCCAGGGTCGCGCCGACCAGCATGGTGGTCGAGTAGACGCCGGTCATCGTCGCCGCCCGGTCCGGGAACTCCCGCTTCACCAGGCCCGGCATCGACACGTTCAGCACCGCGATGGCCACGCCGATCACCACGCAGCCGGCGTACAGCGCAGCCACCGAGGGCAGCACCCGCAGCAGCACGCCCGCGCCCAGCACCAGGACCGCTCCCAGCACCACCCGCTCGGTGCCGAACCGCCGGGTCAGCCGGGGGGTGAGCGGGGCGCCGACGCCCTGGAACAGCACCGGCACGGTGGTGATCAGTCCGCTCGCGGTGGCGGAGAGGCCGAAGGTCCGCTGGATCTCGCCGACCATCGGCGACACCGCGGCCAGGCAGGCGCGCATGTTCAGCGCGACCAGCACGATGCCGGTCAGCAGCAGTGCGGGGTGGGCCAGCCGGGTGCGGACGGGAAGCGGGAGGGAAGCGGTGGCAACCGGCTGCTGGGCACGGGTGACGGCCATGGGTGTGCTGTTCTTTCGTGAATGTGCGAGAGGGCGCGGACGACGGAGGGCAGGCGGGTGCCTACGTCACTTCCGGGCCGCGATGGCCGCGAGGAGCTGCTCGACGGCCGCGGTCGGCTCGGCGAGCAGCGCACGACACGCGGCCTCCGCGCGGTCCGGGTCGCCGCTCTCGATCGCGTCGACCAGCGCCGCGTGGGTGGCCACGGCCACCTCGGGCATGTCGTGGTCGCCGAAGGCCGAGGTCATCGACTCGCGCACGGAGGCGCCGAAGTAGCGGTAGACCTCGGTGAGCGCCGGGTTGTGCGCGGCCTCGACGATGGCGGTGTGGAACTCCAGGTCGTGCTCGACGGTGGCCTCGCGGTCGGTCCGCTCGGCGTGCGAGGCGATCACCTCGGCCTCGCGGGCCAGTGCGGCCCGCATCCGCTCGACGTCCTCGCGGGTGTGCCGCAGCGCGGCCAGTCGGGCGGCCTCGGTCTCCAGCGCGGCCCGGACCTCCAGGACGTCCCGGATGCCCGAGCGCTGGACGCCGCGCAGGACGGCCGCCGGGTCGCTGGTGGAGCGGACGAACGTCCCCTCGCCCTGCCGGGAGACCAGCATGCCGGCGTGCACCAGCACCCGGATCGCCTCCCGGACGGTGTTCCGGCCGACCCGCAGCCGCTCGGCGAGCTCGTGTTCGGTGGGGATCTGCGATCCCACCGGCCAGGCACCGCCGGCCAGTTGCTCGCGCAGCTGGTCGATCGCGGTGTCCACCAGGGAGCGCCGCCCGGCCGCCTGGAGGCTGCTGCCGTCGTTGGCCATGCCGGTACTCCCTTCGTCGCTGGTCGCCGCGTCGCTGGTCAGCGCCGGTCGTCGGTCATCCTACAACCACTTGCCCGGTCATCCTACAACTGGAGGTGAACCCCCACCGAACACCACGGCGAGGTGGGGAGGAGAAGGGCCTAGACGCCCGGGTAGAGCTGTTCCAGGACGACGGCGACGCCGTCCTCGTCGTTGCTCGCGGTGACCTCGTCGGCGACGGCGAGCAGTTCCTCGTGGGCGTTGGCCATCGCCACGCCGCGGGCCGCCCAGCCGAACATCGGTACGTCGTTGGGCATGTCGCCGAAGGCGATGGTGTCGGCCCCGCGGACGCCCAGGCGGCGGGCGGCGACGGCCAGCCCGGTGGCCTTGGACAGGCCGAGCGGCAGCAGTTCGACCACGCCGGCGCCGGCCATCACGACGCCGACCAGGTCCCCGGCGACCTGGCGGGCGGCCCCGGCGAGCGCGTCGTCGGTCAGGCCGGGGTGCTGGATGTAGAGCTTGCTGACCGGGGCGTCGAGCAACTGCTCGCGGTCGACCCGGACGACCGGGAGGTCGGAGCCGATCAGCAGCTCGTAGCCGGGGCCGGCCAGCACCTGGCCGTCCAGGCCGTCCTGGTTGGCGGCGACGGCCAGCGGGCCGGTCTCGGCCTCGATCTTGGCGATGGCGAGCGCGGCGAGCCGGCGGTCCAGGGTGAGCGAGGTGAGCAGCCGGTGCGCGCCGGCGTCGTACACCTGGGCGCCCTGGCCGCAGACGGCTATCCCGGTGTAGCCGATCTCGTCGAAGACCGGGCGGGCCCAGGCGGCGGAGCGGCCGGTCACGACGATGTGCAGCGCGCCCGCACCGGTGGCCGTGGCCAGGGCGGCGCGGGTGCGCTCGGAGACGGTCTCCGTGCTGGTCAGCAGGGTGCCGTCGAGGTCGGTGGCGACCAGCCGGAAGGGCAGGTCGCCACCGCTCGGGCGCTCACCGCTCGGGCGCTCACCGCTCGGGCGCTCACCGTTGGGGGAGACGGGGCTGGGGCTGGTGGTGCTCATGGGCCGTACGTCTCCCGGGAGTTGCGGGTGGTGCGGGTGGTGCGGTGCTACTTGACGGGTTCGAGGACGGTCCGCCCGCCGAGGAACGGCCGCAGCGCCTCGGGCACGACCACCGAGCCGTCGGCCTGCTGGTGGTTCTCCAGGATCGCCACGATGGTGCGCGGGACGGCGACCAGGGTGCCGTTCAGGGTGGCCAGCGGGCGGGTCTTGCCCTCCTCGCGCATCCGGATGGCGAGCCGGCGGGCCTGGTACTCGGTGGTGTTGGAGGTCGAGGTGACCTCGCGGTACTTGCCCTGGGTCGGGATCCAGGCCTCGATGTCGAACTTGCGCGCGGCCGAGGCGCCGAGGTCGCCGGAGGCGACGTCGATCACCCGGTAGGGCAGCTCCAGCGCGTTGAGGAAGTCCTTCTCCCACTGGAGCAGGCGGCGGTGCTCGTTCTCGGCGTCCTCGGGAGTGGTGTAGACGAACATCTCCACCTTCTCGAACTGGTGGACGCGGATGATGCCGCGGGTGTCCTTGCCGTAGGTGCCGGCCTCGCGGCGGAAGCAGGACGAGTAGCCGGCGTAGCGCAGCGGCAGCTTCTCGGCGTCGAGGATCTCGTCCATGTGGTACGCGGCGAGCGGGACCTCGCTGGTGCCGACCAGGTACCGGTCGTCCTCGGCGAGGTGGTACACGTTCTCGGCGGCCTGGCCGAGGAAGCCGGTGCCGTCCATGGCGGCGGGCCGGACCAGGGTCGGGGTGATCATCGGGATGAAGCCGGCCGCGGTGGCCTGGGCGATGGCCATGTTGACCAGGGCGAGCTCCAGCAGCGCGCCGACGCCGGTCAGGTAGTAGGAGCGGGCGCCGGCGACCTTGGCACCGCGCTCGGTGTCGATCGCGCCCAGGATCTGGCCGAGCTCGACGTGGTCGCGCGGCTCGAAGCCCTCGGCGGCGAAGTCGCGCGGGGTGCCGATCTCCTCCAGGGTGACGAAGTCCTCCTCGCCACCGACCGGGGCGGCCGGGTCGATGAGGTTCGCCAGCGAGCGGAGCAGGCGCTCGGCCTCCTCCTTGGCCGCGCCCTGCTCGGCGTCCGCGGCCTTGACCTCGGCGGCCAGCTCCTTGGTGCGCTGCAGCAGGGCGGCCTTCTCCTCGCCCTTGGCCTGGGCGACCTGCTTGCCGAGCGTCCGCTGCTCGCTGCGCAGTTCGTCGAAGCGACTGCCCGAGGACCGGCGCCGTTCGTCGGCGGAGAGGAGGGCGTCGACCAGGTCGACGTCCTCGCCACGGACGCGCTGCGAGGCGCGCACTCGGTCAGGGTCCTCACGAAGCAGGCGAAGGTCAATCACAGGCCCAAGCGTACCGGGCGGAGGCTCGTCCACCGGTACGGGTTTTCCCCTGGGGATAACCGCCCGGATCCTGTGGATAACTTCTGTGGGGAACGTCCGGGGCCGGGGTTATCCACAGGATGGGGGCAGTGCCTGTGGATCGAAGGGGAAGTCGGCCTTCCGATCACCGAAACCAGGGAATTGAGGTTTCAAACCTCATTTGACCTTCTCGGGTGAGGGAATTGAAGCACTCAGACGGGTGATTTGCTGGCACACGGGTGACTCTGGTCCGATTAGTCATCTCTGCGCCGCTACCGAATGATCCGACCGAAACCTGCAGTGGCTATACCGGTTTGTCGACTCATCCCCAGGCCTGTGGATAACTTTCGGCTGTGGATAGTCCCCGCCCCTGTGGACGGCGGGTTCCGGCGCTACGGGCCCCTGTGGACGACGGGTGCGGTCACCCGCCCCCTTCCGTCCGGCGGGTGGAAAACGATCGGAAAAGGCCGGAAAGACAAAGGGTGTCGATCAGATGTCGTCGCGTGGATCAGTCGTCCCGTGGATCAGAGGTCCCGTGGATCAGATGTCGCCGCGCCCGTCGAGGCACCGGGAGAGCCAGTCGGCGGCGGCCGTGAAATCGGCGTCCGAGGTCCCCGGCCGCCGGTGCGTGGACACCTGCCGGTCGGCGCGCGGATAGGAGCCGAGGAACCGCACCTGCGGGCAGATCCGCTTCAGCCCCATCACGGCCTCCGCCACCCGGCGATCGGACAGGTGCCCCTCGCAGTCGATCAGGAAGCAGTAGTTGCCGATGCCCTCGCCGGTCGGCCGCGACTCGATCCGCATCAGGTTGACCCCGCGCACCGCGAACTCCTGGAGCAGCTCCAGCAGCGCGCCCGGGTGGTCGTCCGGCAGCCAGACCACCATCGAGGTCTTGTCCGCGCCGGTCGGCGAGGAGACCCGGCCCGGGCGGCCGACCAGGACGAACCGGGTGGTCGCGGTCTGCGCGTCCGCGATGTCCTTGACCAGCGGGTCCAGCCCGTAGATCGGCGCCGCGAACTCGCCCGCGAACGCCCCGTCGTACCGGCCCTCGGCGACCAGCCGGGCGCCGTCCGCGTTGGAGGCGGCCGACTCCCACTGCGCGTCCGGCAGGTTGGCCGCCAGCCAGCGGCGCACCTGCGCCTGGGCCACCGGGTGGCTGGTCACCGTCTTGACCCCCGCCAGGTCGGTGCCCGGCCGCACCAGCAGCGCGAAGGAGATCGGCAGCAGCACCTCACGGTAGATCATCAGCGGTGCGCCGGCGGCCAGTTCGTCATTGGTCGCGGTGACGGCGCCCTCGACCGAGTTCTCGATCGGGACGAACGCCCCGGAGGCGTCCCCGCCGCGCACCGCGTCCAGCACCAGCGGCACCGAGGCCAGCGGCACCAGCTCCCTGGTCGCCGCCTCGGGCAGGGTGCGCAGCGCGGCCTCGGTGAAGGTGCCGGCCGGACCGAGGTAGGTGTAGCGGGTGGCCGACATGACGCCTCCGTGGGGAACAGGGGGGAACCGGAGCAGGGGTGTTGCCGAAGAAGTCACCATAACGACTCCGCCCGCCCGCTAGGAAAGCGTTTCAGTGGCCGGGACCGGAGCCGGTCGGGACGCCCTGATCGAACAGCTGCTGGCCGAGGTAGCCGCCCGCCGGGACGCCGGGCGGCACCGCGTACAGGCCGCTGGCCTCGTGCCGCAGGAAGCGGGAGAGGCCGTCCCCCCGGGCCAGCTTGCGCTGCACCGGGGTGAAGCCCTTGCGCGGGTCGGCCTGGTAGGCGAGGAAGAGCAGCCCGGCGTCCGGCGAGCCGTCCGGCAGCAGGCCGTCGTGGTACGAGAATCCGCGCCGCAGCATCGCGGCCCCGCCGTTGGCGGCCGGGGCGGCCACCCGGATGTGCGCGTCGGCGGGGATCGCCAGCGCGCCGTCCGGGCCCTGTGCGGCCAGGTCGACGGGGGTGCGCTCGCCGGCCCCGGCGGGCGCACCGAGCGGCGCGCCGTCCGACTTGCGCCGCCCGATCACCCGCTCCTGCCGGTCGGGCGGCAGCGCCTCCCAGTTGTCCAGCAGCATCCGGATCCGCCGGAACACCAGGTACGAGCCGCCGGCCAGCCAGGCCGACTGGTCCGGCCCGGCGGTGCAGAACACCTTGGCGGCGAAGCCGTCCTCGCCCGGCCGGGGGTTGTTGGTGCCGTCGATCTGGCCCATCAGGTTGCGGCCGGTCATCGGGCGTGCGGTGGCGCCGGGCGTCCGGGCGAAGCCGGCCGACTGCCAGCGCAGCGCCGCCGTGCCGGCCGCCTGGCGTTGCAGCACCCGCAGCGCGTGCACGGCCACCAGGGCGTCGTCGGCGCCGATCTGGACGAACAGGTCGCCGTCGCCGCGCGCCGGGTCGAGCGCGTCGGCGGGGAAGGACGGCAGCGGTTCGAGCGCCTGCGGACGGCGGTCGGCCAGCCCGGCCTTGTCGAACAGGGTGGCGCCGAAGCCGACAGTGAGGGTGAGCGAGCAGGGGCCGGCGTCCAGCGCCACCTGGCCGTCGGCCTCCTCGGCCGGCTCCCCGGCGGTCAGCCGTTCGGCGCTCTTCGTCCAGCGCTGGAGCAGGGTGCGCAGCCCGTCCCGGCCGACGCCCTCGGCCAGGTCGAAGGCGGCCAGCTGGACCCGGGCCTGCTGGGGTTCGAGGATGCCGGCCTGGTGCTCGCCGTGGAACGGCACCCGGGCCGCGCCGAGCGCGCCGCCCGGCGAAGCGTCGGAGGCCCCGCCGGGGCGGCGGTCCAGGGCGACCGCCCCGGCGACGCCGGCCCCGGCGCCGACCAGCAGTCCGGCGCCGGCGGTGCCGAGCAGGGCCCGCCGCGTGAAGCCGGTGCGGTCCGTCGAAGGACGGTCCGCCGTGGCGCGGTCCGTTCCAGTGCGGTCCGTTCCAGTGCGGTCCGCTGCGGCCCGGTCCGCCGTGGCCCGGTCCGTCGAGGTGCGTTCCATCGCGGTCAGCCGATCTTGAACTGCTGGGTCGGGGTGGTCTGGTCGATGTCGGAGGAGCGGATCTGCACCGACACCACCCAGGTGCCGGCCAGCGGCAGCTGCGCGGTGCCGCTCCAGCGGCCGGTGCCCTCCGGGGTGAGCGCCACCGGCAGCGGGCCGAGGTCGCGGTCCGGCAGGGTGAAGGCGAGCTGCACCTCGGGGACGTCCACCGGCTGCCCGTCCGCGCCGGTCAGCGCGAGGTGCACCTCGTTCGGGCCGGTCCGGGCCGGGTTGAGGGTGACGGTCGCGGTGCCCTTGGCGTTCGGAGTGCGGCCCTTGGTGTCGTACGGGAGCTTGAGCTCCACGGTGCGGCCCGGTTCGGTCTGCGGGGCGGGCGCGCCTCCGGCGGCCGGTCCGGCGGCGGGCGCGGCGGCGCCGGCCTTGACCTCGCTCGCCACCCGCCCGGGCGGGGAGTTGGTGAGCATCGTGGTGACCACCAGCACCGCCACCGCGACCAGCGCCTCGACCAGCACCGAGCGGCGCAGCCCGGCCCGGGTCGGGGTCAGTCCGCGCTCGCGCCCGGCGCTCTCCCGGGCCGCCTGCTGGCGGGCCAGCTGGGCCTGCCGGAGCGGGTCCTCGGAGCCCGCGGCGACGCCGACCGGCTCCGGCACCGCGGCCCGCTCGACCTCCGCCGCCTCGGCCGGGGCCGCGCGCAGCCGGGCCAGCCAGGTGCGGGAGAACCAGGCGACGCCGAGCATCACGGCCACGCAGCCGGTCTTCACCAGCAGCAGCCGCCCGTACTCGGTGCCGGTCAGTGCGCCCCAACTGCCGAGGCCGCGCCAGGACTGGTAGACGCCGGTGGCGGCCAGCACCGCGACCGAGCCGAAGGCGATCTTCGAGAAGCGGTCGACGACCTGCGCGCCGACGCCCTCGCGCAGCGCGACCAGCAGCGCGGCCAGGCCGCCCAGCCAGAGCGCCATCGCGATCAGGTGCAGCATGCCGAGCGGCAGCGACAGCCAGACCTGGATGCCCACCGAGGCGTGGTCGGCGCCGACCCAGGTCGCCGCCAGGGCGATCGAGAGCACCAGCCCGGCGACGCCGAGGCCCAGCCGGGTCTCGCGCTGCGGCCGCTCGGCGGCGCGCTGCTCCAACTCCCGCAGCTCGGCCTCCTCGGCGTCCTCATCGCCCGTGCTTCCGGCGCTTCCGGCGCTCCCGGTACCGCCGGGCTGCGCCGCCGGCCGGGCCGGCTGCCCCAACTGGCCGACCAGCAGCGACAGGAACACCCCGCTCGCCGCGAGCAGCAGCAGCCGGGCGGCCAGCGCGGTGCCGATCCGCTCGTCCAGGGTGGCGCGCACCAGCGACAGGTCGAGGGCCTTGCCGATCCCCGAGCCGCGCTCGTACGGGCCGCGCAGCATCAGCACCGCGACGGTGGAGGCCAGCAGCGCCGTCCAGCCGGTCATCAGCAGCCGCTGCATCCGGCGCCGGGTGGCGCCGTCCGGCCAGCAGATCAGCACGAACGCGGCGACACCGGCGAGCAGCGCGAACGCCGCGTACGCGACGGTGCGCCCGGTGCCGTAGAGGGCGGAGACCAGGCCGTCGGCCTTGGCGCCCTGGAGCGCGGTGGCGGACACCGAGGTGTCCGAGGGCGCGCCGATGGAGAAGGTGAACGCGCCGCCGATCGGGTGCGAGTCCTCCGAGACGGCCCGCCAGGCGACGGTGTACGTGCCGTTGGCGAGCCCGCCGTTCAGCCCGACCCGGGCGGTGTCCGCCCTGCCGTCGGCGTGCCCCGGGTTGCCGGTGTCCACCGCCTTGCCGGCCGGGTCGAGCACCCGCACCGAGTCGCTGGACAGCGACACGGACTCGCTGAAGGTCAGGGTGACCGCCTGCGGGGCGGTGGCGACCACCGAGTTCTGGTGCGGGTCGGTGGACTCCAGGGTGGCGTGCGCGGCGGCCGGTCCGGCGCCGGCGAGCATCAGCGCGAGCAGCGCGCCGAGGGTCCCGAGCAGTCCGGCGATCCGGCGGTGGGCGGCCTTCTCCATGGTGGCGGTCCCCTTAACTCTGGCCGGGCCGGTAGGTGAGCTCCTTGACCGGCACCTTGACCGAGAGGGTGCCGGACTTGGCGAAGGTCAGGTCGAGCTCCAGCTCGTCGCCGAGGGCGGGGGCCTTCTGCCACCCCATGATCATCAGGTGGGTGCCGCCGCGGGCGAACTCCAACGCGCCGTGCGCGGGCACATCCAGGCTCGGGACCTGCTCCATGCTCGACGGGGTCGAGCGGTGCATGGTGACCGACTCGGCGCCCGGGCTGCTCACCTTGACCAACTGGTCCTGCCCGCCGTCGTTGCGGACGGTCAGGTAGCCGGCGGCCATCCCGCCGGCCGGGGGCAGCGGGATGTAGGAGTCGGCGACGCTCAGCTTCGCCGGTCCGCCGCCGGCACCGCCCTGGTCGCCTGCCCCGCAGGCGACCAGGATGGCGCCGCCGCCCAGTGCCGTCGCCAGTACCGCGCCCGTGAGCGCCGTCCGCCGGAAGCCGAGCGTCGTGCGGCCGGTCGGGGCGTGGCCGGTCCGGACCTTCATGCCGCGACCCCCTTGGCGAGCAGCGGCAGGTCGTGCTCGTAGGTCTTCTCCTCGGTGCCGCTCAGGTAGAGCACGTGCGCCTTGTCGTCCGAGGGGAGGAAGGCCAGCACCTGCGCGCCGTGGGTCGAGGTGACGGTGCCGTCCGCGTTGACCACCGGGTCCTCGATCATGATGCCGAGCGACCTCGCGGCCGTCTTCACCTTGGCCAGGTCGCCGGTCAGGCCTATGAAGTCGCTGCCCATCGAGTCCAGCCAGGTGCGCAGCACCTTGGGGGTGTCGCGCTGCGGGTCGGTGGAGACGAAGACGACGTTGACCTTCTGCCGCTCCTCGGCCGGGAGGGCCTTCATCGCGACGCCGATGTCGCCCATGGTGGTCGGGCAGACGTCCGGGCAGCTGGTGTAGCCGAAGAACAGCAGCGTGGTCTTGCCGTTGGTCTGCTGCCGCAGGTCGTACGGCTGGCCGGAGGTGTCGGTCAGCTGGAGGTCGGGCTTCTCGAAGTTCTTGGTGAGCACCGTGCCCTGGTACGGCGAGTCGGCCTTCTGCTGGGTGACCTTGGCGGCGGTCGAGCCGCCCCCGGAGGAGCCGCAAGCGGTCAGCGTCAGGGCGGCGGCGAGCGCGACGGCGGCCGCGCCGGCCAGGCGGGTGGTGCGGGTGGTGCGGGGCATGGGAGATCCGATCGTGCGCGGTGGGACCGCCGGCGGGGCCGTACCCGGGGCGTGGGTACGGCCCGCCGGCGGGGTGGGTCAGGAGGCGGAGCCGCTGCTCTTGCGGCGCAGGCCGAGCACGCCGACGGCGGTGCCGATCACGCCGACCACGATGCCGACCACGCCGAGCACCCGGGCGGTGGAGTCGCTGGCCTTGGCGCCGCCCGAGGCCTGGTCGGAGCTGTCGCCGTGGGCGCCCGCGGCGGGGGAGGCGGTGACGCCGCCGTGGGCGTCCTCACCGGCGGCGGCCTTGGTCAGCTTCAGGACGGGGGCCGGGTGGGCCGGCTCGGGCTGGCCGTCCTTGGACTCGTCGATCCAGCGGACGATGTCGCCGTTGTCGTAGCTCTGCAGGGTCTTGAAGACCATGCTGTCGGCGTCGGACGGCAGCGGGCCGATCGAGACCCGGAACTCCTGGAACTGACCGGGGGCGATCTTGGTGCCGGCGTCGGCGGTCCACGTGATCTTGGAGGCGGCCTCGTTGACGTCGCTGCCGTGCACCTTGATCGGCTTGTCGAGCTTCGCCTTCTCGACGGTCGCGGTCCAGCCCGGCAGCGGCAGGGTCCGGACGGAGGCCAGCGGGTGGTCCAGCGGGAGGTTGACCTCCAGCTTCACCGTGCCGGCGGTGTCGCTCTCGTTCGGCACCCGGAAGTCGACGGCCGTGTAGCCGCCCTGGGCGGCCGCACCCGGGTTCACGGTGACGTGCGCGAACGCGGGACCGGCCAGCGCCACCACGGAGGCGGCGGCGGTGAGGGCGACGGCGGCGAGACGGCGGGTGGGAAGGGAACGCATGATGCGGTGTCTCCGATCGGAGCTCGGCGGACCGGCCCGCGCCCGGGCGACGGAAGACCGTGCCTCGGCGGGGCCGCGCGTGGGGACGTGTTGGGGGGACGTGTTGGGGGGACGTGCGTGGGGGCGGAACCGAGGGCCGTCGGCGTGTCGGGGACACGCGGGACCGGCCCGGACGCTGCGCCCGACCGGGGCCCGGCACGAGAAAGGGGTGCCGGGAACGGATCAGTACGCGAGGGCCCCGCACGGCGGACCGCGCCGCACCACGCTGTGCCGCAGCGCGGCACCCGCCGGAAGCGGACTCTCCCCGCCCCGGACCCCGAACCGGCGGGCCGGACCGGCCACGCCGAACAGGCCGCGCAGCAGCGCCGCCACCAGCACCAGCGCCGACCGCAGCGGCGCCGCCCAGTGCTCCCGGGCCGCCGACGCGGCCACCCGCACCAGCTGCCACAGCGCCGCCTCACCGCGTCGCAGCCACCAGCCCGCCACCAGCGCGGCGGCCAGGTGCCCGGCCAGCATCGACGGCGTCATCCCGAACACGCCGCCCTGCCACCACGGCGCGACGGCGTACGCGTTGGGGTCCAGGCCCGCCGAGGAGACCAGCTGCTCGGCGGTCGGGCTGCCGGGCAGGCCGACCAGCGTGCCGGGGCGCGCCTCGTTGCAGATCAGCCGGCCCGCCACCGTCGGCAGGGTCAGCGGACCGGAACCGCCGTGGTGCATGCCGGCCATGCCGCCGATCGCGGCGTGGCCGTTGAAGCTGTGGAACAGGCAGTGCAGCCCGAGTTGACCCGCGCCCAGCGCACCGGCGATGGCCGTCAGCGAACGCTCCCGCCCGCCACAGGCCACCGCGAGCACCAGCACCGCGGCGAAGCCCGTCGCCAACGCGGCCGGCGGCACGTTCCCGCCACCCGCCAGGGCGTGCCCGGCGGCCGCTATCAGCGTGCACACCAGCGCGAACGGGACGGCCCGGGCAAGCCGCAGGTCCCAGGCGGCGGCCCCCACCGGCGCAGCCGGTGCGAGGGCGCCCGGGAGCGGGGCGGCGGGGAGGGCAGTCATGGCCGGGCCATCATCTCACCGCCTACCTCGCCCGCGTGGGCAGGGTGGGAAATCCCTACGAATGCCCCGTTCGGCAGCGGCGTGCAGACCGGAGAGTGCGCCACTCGGCACAATCCACGGCCTCAGTCCATCCGCCGAACGGGCGGCAGCGGGCCCCGGGCACGGTTCACCGCCGAATCGCCCGGAGATACCTAGTTGTATGTGGAGCCGCAGCCAGGAGGGACCTCCCGTGGACATCTGGTGGACTCTGCACCTCAAGCGCGACCCGGCCAGCGTTCCGCTGGCCCGGCGCATCCTGCTCGGCGCCATGGCGACGGCGGGCGTCGACCCGCAGATCGCCCACGACCTCGGCGTCGCCCTCAGCGAGGCCTGCGCCAACGCCGTCGAGCACGGCGCCGGCGGGCGGCCCGACGACGGCTTCCAGGTCACCGCCTCGATCAGCGGCGACCGCCTGCGGATCGAGGTCACCGACTCCGGCCCCGGCCTGCCAGGCCCCGTCGGTGCCCCCGCCCCGCAGCTGCGCCGCCGCCCCGTCCCCCCGCCGCCGCCCCGCCCGGCCGCGCACCGCCGCCCCCGCCGGGGCCGCGCCACCGTCCCGGCCCGCGTCCTCACCGCCCACCAGCCCCGGCGCGACGGCCACCCCTACGACACCCACGTCCTCCCCGCCCGCCCCGCGGCCCCCACGCTGCGCCCCGTGGACCTCGACACCCTCCCCGACCTCACCGCCGAATCCGGCCGCGGCCTCTTCCTCATCCACGCCCTCACCGACCACGTCCAGCTCCGCAACCACCCGCTCCGCGGCGCCATCGTGAGCTTCGACAAGATCCTCAAGTGGCAGGACGGCGCGCTGCTGCGGGCGGCGTCCTGATCCGACTCCCGGGACGACGAACGCCGGGGGCGCGGACCGTGGTCCGCGCCCCCGGCGTTCACCCGGGTGCAGGGTCAGCTGTGCGCGCCGGCCTTGCGGCGGCGCAGGACGAACAGGGTGCCGGCGCCGGCCACCAGGACGGCGGCGCCGCCGAGGGCGATCGGCAGGGTGTTGGAGTCGGCGCCGGTCTCCGCCAGGTGCGGGCCCGCCGACGGCGAGGCGGAGGCCGAGCCGTGGCCGGCGGCCGCGGGGGTACCGGTGGCCGCGGGGGTACCGGTGGCCGGCGTGCCGGCCGACGCGTCGGCCACCTTGAACAGGTCGTCGACCCGGTAGCTGCCGTCGTACCGGAGGCAGCTGTCGGTGGCGGGGGCGCCCGGTACGTCCTTGCTCTCGAACTGCTCGGAGTAGCCGCTCAGCTGGGCGAAGTAGCGGGCGGTGACCGCCTTGTCGGTGGCCGCGAGACGCACCTGGAAGGTGATCTTCTGCCCCTTGGCGATCTTGTACTGGCCGAGGTCCACCTGGAGGTAGGACATGTTGCCCTTGACGCTGCTCGCGTCGGGGGTCTTCCAGTCCCCGCCGGGCAGCTTGACCTGGATGGTGAACGACTCCTTGCCCCAGGTGGCCGGGTTGGTCACCGGTTCCACCTCGCTCACGTCGGTGAAGAAGAAGTCGGCGTCGACCTTCTTGAGGTCGACCGGGCCCGTGTTCTCGAAGGTCACCGTGGCCTCCTGCGCCGGGCCGCCCTTGACCAGGGTGGTCTTCGCGAGGCCGGTGCCGGTGACCTTGAGGTCCTGGTGCAGGTAGCCGCGGCAGGGGCCGCCGCTGGGCGTCGGCATCGGCGGGGTCGGCAGGTTGGTCGGCTTGGCGGTCGCGGTCGCGGTCGCGGTCGGGGTCGCGGTGGCGGTCGGGGCGGGGGTGCTCGGTGCGGGGGTGCTCGGAGTCGCCGTGGCGGGGGCGCTCGGGGTGGCCGTGGTGGGGGGCGGAGAGGAGGGGACTCCGACCGCACTCGCGCTGACGGCGCCGACCGTGGTGCCGAAGGAGAGGGCCATCAGCGCGGACGCGGCCAGAAGGCGAGAAGAGCGCACGTTGAGAAGCTCCAGGTTGGGGTAAATGGGGTTGATTTCGGGCGACTTGAGGCCTTCGGCAGGGCCGTCGGCGCGGGTCGCGCCCGCGAACCCTACCGGTTGCGGGTGGCTGGTTTCGATCGGATTTGGCGCTAAGTGATCGACGCTGCCCAGGTGCCCGTCCGGCCACCGGTTGCCGGGGTGGCCGGGGGGCCGGACGATGGCCGCATGAAGCACCAGATGCGAGCCGAGTACGGGGCCGGGGGTGCGACCGGCGGGGTGCGGTTGTGGCACATGGTCCGGGGGGTGGAGAGCGTGGCGATGTGCGGCCGGGAGCTCGACCCGGGCGCGCAGGTGCGGGAGCCGGTGGACTGGGGCAAGACACCGGAGCTGTGCTGCCACACCTGCGGGGCGTACTACCTGCGCGAGACGCCGTACCTGTCCGCCGAACACCAGTAGTGCGCCAACGGGTGGTCTACCGTGATCGGCATGGAGCAACCCCTCGCCCCGCCACGGTCGTTGACTCGTGAGGCCTCCGGGCTGCGGTCCGGCGTACCGGGCCTGTCCGAGCACGTCGACCGGTTCTGCGCGCTGGTCGAGCGGGTGGATCCGCTGATCCACGCGTTCGTCCCCGAGCCGGGGCGGCACGACCGGCTGCGTGCGCAGGCGCGGGCGCTGGCCGCGCGGTACCCCGAGTCGGCCGGGCGGCCGCCGCTGTACGGGGTGGCGGTGGGGGTCAAGGACATCGTGCACGTGGACGGGCTGCCCACGCACGGCGGTTCGGCGCTGCCGCCGGGGGTCCTGGCGGGGCCGCAGGCCGTGGTGGTGGACCGGCTGCGGGCGGCCGGGGCGCTGGTCGCGGGCAAGACGGTGACCGCCGAGTTCGCGGCGAGCGCGCCGGGCCCGACCCGCAACCCGCACCATCCCGGGCACACTCCGGGCGGTTCCAGCAGCGGGTCGGCGGCGGCGGTCGCGGCGGGCCTGGTGCCGCTGGCGGTCGGCACCCAGACGGTGGGGTCGGTGATCCGGCCGGCCGCGTACTGCGGGGTGGTGGGCTTCCGGCCCACGTACGGGCGGATCCCGACGGACGGCGTGATCCCGAACGCGCCGAGCTTCGACACCCTGGGGGTGTTCACGGCCGACCTGGCCGGGGCGGCCCTGGCGGCCTCACTGCTCTGCGACGACTGGCGGGACGAGGACAGGGGCGACGACGGGCGGGAAGAGGCGGCCGGGGGCCGGCCGGTGCTCGGGGTCCCGGACGGGGCGTACCTGGAACGGGCCGAGCCGGCGGCGCTGCGCGCCTTCGAGGAGAGCCTGGAGCGCCTGGCACAGGCCGGTCTGACGGTGCGCCGGGTTCCGCTGTTCCCCGATTTCGCGGAGATCACCCGGCAGTTGCAGACGATCAACCGCTTCGAGCTGGCCCGCAGCCACGCCGACTGGTTCGCCCGGTTCGGCGGCCTGTACCGGGCGGAGACGGTGGCGAGCATCCGGGTCGGCCAGGGCATCGCTGCCGAGGACCGGGCGGCCGCGCTCCAGGCCCGGGAGCGGTTGCGCGAGCGGGTCGCCGGGGCGACCGCCGGGGCCGGGGTGGACCTGTGGCTGGCGCCGTCGGCGACCGGCGGGGCGCCGGAGGGTCTGCACAGCACCGGGGACGCGGTGATGTCACTGCCGTGGAGCTACCTGGGCCTGCCCGCGCTGAGCCTGCCGGCCGGGCGGACGGCGGAGGGGCTGCCGCTGGGCCTCCAGGTGGTCGGCGCGGCGGGTGGCGACGAACGGCTGCTGGCCCGGGCGGCTCTCCTCGACGAGGTGCTGGGCCAGGAAGAGCCCTAGCTAGGCCAGGACCTGGGCGAGCGCCGGGTCGGCCGGGTCGGTGGCCTCGGCGCGCAGCAGGCGCAGCAGGAGGCGGCCGGCCCGCTGGTAGGGGGTGTCCTCGTCGTGCAGCACGGCCTGGGAGTTGGCCGTCTCCAGGAGGGCGACCAGGGCGAAGGCGAGGTCGTCGAGGTCGGTGTCGGGTCGCAGGCCGCCGGTGGCGAGGGCGTCGGCGAGGGCGTCGGCGATCACCTGGTGCCACTCGCGGGCGCAGTCGGCGAGGGCGTCCCGGACGGCGCCGGGGCGGGCGTCGAACTCGGCGGTGACCTCGTAGAAGAAGCAGCCGCCGGGGAAGATCCGGGCCCGGGAGTAGGCGAGCCAGCTCTCGCAGAGGGCGCGGGCCCGGGCGAGGCCGGGCGGGGTGTCGGCGACCGGGGCGACGACGGCGTCGGCGAAGATGCGGCGGGCGGCGCGGACGGTGGCGAGTTGGAGCTCCTCCTTGGAGCCGAAGCCGGCGAACACGCCGCTCTTGCTGAGCCCGAGGTCGGTGGCGAGGCGGCCGATGGAGAGCGCGCCGAGGCCTTCGACGGAGGCGATCGCGACGGCGCGGCGCAGTACCGCCCGGCGGGTCTCCTCGCCGCGCAGGACCCGTCCGTCCGTGGTCGATCCGGCCATCGGCCACCTCAGTTCTCGTGGTCGGTTCTCGTCGCCGTCGGCGTCGTGATGTGTGCCGCCAGGGTAGCCCGGGGTGGTCGGGAGGATCTCGCGTCCATAAAACTGCACGAACGGTCGTGCTAATATTCGGATCGAGCACGGCCCCCGCACCCCGGCACACCCGTCCGCACCGACAGGGAGACCGCATGGACCCGGCCCTCGCACTGGTTCGCACCACCCTCAACACCGCCTCGCACCTGGCACCCCGGCTGGCCGGCCGCGCCGCGTACGAGCTGTTCCAGCGCCCGCTGCGGCGCAGCGCCGTCCGCCCCGCCGAGCGGGAGACCCACCGGCAGGCCGCCGTCGAGCGGATCACCGTGAACGGCAAGGAGGTCGTCGTCTACCGCTGGGGCGACGGCACCCGGCCGGTGCTGCTGATGCACGGCTGGCGCTCCCGCGCCTCGCGCTTCGCCCCCTACGTGCCCCGGCTGCGCGCGCTCGGGCTGAGTCCGGTCGCCTTCGACGCCCCGGGCCACGGCGACTCCGGCGGCCGGGCCACCACGGTGCTGGAGTACCGCGCCATCGCCGGGCGACTCCAGGACGGCTACGGCGGGTTCGAGGCGATCGTGGCGCACTCGCTGGGCGTGGCCGGGGCGTTCCTGGCACTGCGCGAGGGCGTCCGGGCCGGGCGGCTGGTCGCCCTCGCCGGGGTCAGCGAATTCGCCTACCTGCCGGGCGCGTTCTGCGCCGGCCTCGGCCTCAACCCGGTGATCGAGCGGGGCCTGCGGCACCGGATCGAGTACGAGCTGTTCGCCGGCACCGAGGACCCGTGGCGGCGCTTCGACGCCGCACACCGGCCCGAGGAGGTGACGCCGCCGATCCTGGTGGCGCACGACGAGGGCGACGACGTGGTCGGAATATCGCACGCACGGCGCTTGAAAGCCGCGTACGGCGACCGGCTGGAGCTACTGGTCACCCGGGGGCTCGGCCACCGCCGGATCGTCGCCGAGCCCACCGTCATCGACAACGCGATCGGCTTCCTGTCGGCCGGTCAGGAGGTCGGCGCCGCATGAGCCGTGCCGGAGAACTCGTCGAACTGCACGCCCGATCGCTGGAGTTGGCAGCAGGCGTGGTGGGCGGCCTGCGGCCGGACCAGTTGGAGCTGCCGAGCCCGTGCGCGGGCTGGACGCTGCGCCGGCTGATGGAGCACATCGTCGGCCAGCACCAGGGCTTCGCCGCGGCCGCCCGCGGCGCCGGGCCCGACCTCGCGCTCTGGGCCGACGCCCCGGTCGGCGACGACCCGGCGGGCGCCTTCCGCCGCACGGGCACCGAGCTCACCGCGGCGTTCCACGAGGCCGTGGCGGCCGGGCGCGAGCTCTGGCTGCCGGAGATCCGGCACGGCGGCCCCTTCCCGCTGGCGCACGCGGTCGGCTTCCACCTGCTCGACACCCTGGTGCACGGCTGGGACGTCGCGGCCGCCCTCGGTGTCCAGGCCCCGTTCGCCGCCGTCGTGGACGGCGACGAGGAACTGGTGGCGACCCTGCTGGCGGTCGCCGAGGCCGTCCCGGCCGCACCGGAGAACCGGGTGCCGGGCATGGCGTTCGCCCCGCGTCTCGAACCGGGTGCGGCGGGCGGCCGGTTCGACCGCGCGCTGGCCCTGCTCGGGCGGGACCCGGCCTGGAAGGCCTAGGCGCGTGGGTCCGGAGGGCTTGGCCGCGCCGGTCCGGAGGGCCTGGGCAACGTCGGCCTGGAACGCCTGGAGCGCTTGGATCGCCTGGAGCGCCTGGCCGCGTCGGCCTGGAGGGCTAGGCGTGCCGTCCGCCGCGCTGTTCGTCGGGGAAGCGCGGCCCGCCGATCAGGAAGAGCAGCGCGGCGGTCGGAAAGCCGGTCGAGGCGGCCAGTAGCACGATGAACTGCCAGAACATCTCCTGCTCCTCGTCAGTCCCGGGCTGCCCGGGCACCCGAAGGTGATCCCAAACCTGACAGGCCCTGATTGGCCGAATTGTCCAGTCGCTATTCGACGGTATGGCCGGATTGCCCCGGCTGCCACCGGACGGCGGGGACCGGCCCGCGCCACACCGGCGCAGGGGTCTGGGCGCGGGCCGGGGGCGGCGGCCACACTGTCGGGATGCAGCTACAGCTCGCAGGGGAAGCACGGCGGCCGGACCGCGAGAGCGAGGACTTCGCGGCGGCCTCGCCGGAGGCGCTGGTACTGCTGGACGGCGCGAGTTCGCCGGCCGGCCTGGAGTCCGGGTGCCGGCACGGAACCGCCTGGTACGTCCGCCGGTTGGGCGTGCACCTGCTCGCCCGGCTCACCGACCGGGTGGACCGCTCGATCGCCGAGTGCCTGGCCGACGCCATCGTGGAGACGGCCGCGCTGCACGGCGGCCGCTGCGACCTGGGCCACCCCAACACCCCCGCGGCCATGGTGGTGGCGGCCCGCCGGCACGGCGAGTCGCTGGAGTACCTGGTGCTCGGCGACTCGCTGCTGGTGCTGGAGTACAAGGACGGCCCGCCGAAGGTGATCGGGGACAACCAGCGCTTCCCCGGCGGGGAGGGGCTGCGCCAGCAGGTCTGGGCGACCGTCCCCGGCTCGGCCGAGCGGGCGGCGCTGCACCTGGAGTACGCGCTGGCCGTCCGGGCCGCCCGCAACCGGGGCAGCGGCCCGTGGATCGCCGCGGCCAGCCCGAAGGCGGCCGGGCACGCGGAGACCGGCTTCGTCCGGCTGGAGCGGCTGCACGCGTTGGCCGCCCTCACCGACGGTGCCTCGCGCTACACCGAGCGCTTCGGGCTGGGGAGTTGGGCGGACGTGCTGCGACTGCTCGCCGAGTCCGGCCCGGGCGAGCTGATCGCGCAGGTCCGCGAGGTCGAGCGGGCGGACGCCGCCTGCGAGCGCTGGCCGCGGGGCAAGGCGCACGACGACGCCTCGGCGGTCTACGCGCTGCTGTAGCGCGCGGACGGCCGAGGCGCCGGGGGGGTGCCGTCACCGGGGTGGTGCCGTCAGTCGATCGGGTGGCCGAACCGGCCGGACTGGAAGTCCCGCATGGCCTGCTCCAGTTCGCGGTGGCTGTTCATCACGAACGGGCCGTAGTGGGCGACCGGCTCGCGGATCGGCTGCCCGCCGAGCAGGATCACGTCCAGGTTGGGGTGGCGGGAGTCCTGCTTGGTGTCGGCGGTGATGGTGATGGTGTCGCCCTCGCCGAACACGGCCGCCTGCCCGGTGCGGATCGGGCGGCCCTCGGCGCCGACGGTGCCGTCGCCGTTGAGGACGTAGGCGAGCGCGTTGAAGTCCGGCCGCCACGGCAGGGTGACCTGCGCGCCCGGGGTGATGCTGGCGTGCAGCAGCGCTATCGGGGTGTGGGTGACGCCCGGGCCCTGGTGGCCGTCCAGCTCGCCCGCGATCAGCCGCAGGATCGCGCCGCCGTCCGGGGTGGAGAGCAGCTTGACGTGGCCGCCGTGGATGTCCTGGTAGCGCGGGGCGGTCATCTTGTCGGAGGCCGGGAGGTTGACCCACAGCTGGATGCCGTGGAACAGGCCGCCGGTCGCCACCAGCGACTCCGGTGGGGTCTCGATGTGCAGGATGCCCGAGCCGGCCGTCATCCACTGGGTGTCGCCGCCGCCGAGGTGGCCGCCGCCGCCGTGCGAGTCCTTGTGGATGAACTCGCCGTCGATCAGGTAGGTGACCGTCTCGAAGCCGCGGTGCGGGTGCCAGGGCGTGCCCTTGGGCTCGCCGGCGGCGTACTCCACCTCGCCCATCTGGTCCATCATGATGAACGGGTCGAGGTACTTGGTGTTGATCTTGGCGAAGGCGCGGCGGACCGGGAAGCCCTCGCCTTCGAAGCCCTCGGGCGCGGTCGCCACGGTGAGGACCGGCCGGGCACTCGTGGCGGCGGGGTCGGGGGTGGCGACGCGCGGCAGGGTCAGCGGGTTGTCGACGGTCACGGCGGGCATGTCGGCCTCCTTCGGGGGTTCCTCTGGCCTACGTGCACGAGGTTAGTTCAATTCTCAACAACAAGCAAGTTGAAAGTTGAACCATATGGTGACGAAGGAGCGCGGGGCTCCTCCTCCAGGATGGGTCAGCCGTACATCCGGCGCATGGTGAAGTCGACCATCTGCTCGACCGCCTTGGCGTCGAACACCATCCGGTGCTCGCCCTCCATGTCCAGCGCGAAGCCGTAGCCGGTCGGCAGCAGGTCCAGGACCTCGGCGCCGGTGACGGTGAAGTGCTTGGAGTCCTTGCCGGCGTAGCGGCGCAGCTCCTTCAGCGAGCTGAACATCGGGATCACCGGCGTCGGCGTGTTGTGCAGCGCCAGGAAGCCGGGCCGCTCGCCGCGCGGGCAGTGCACCTTCGAGGTGATGAAGATGGCCTGGAAGTCCTCGACCGCCATCGAGCCGGTGGTGAACGCCCGGACGGCGTCCGCCAGCGACGGCGGGGAGGGCTCGGGGTAGAGGGACTGCTGGGAGGCCTGCGACTGCGCGCCGTAGGCGTCGGGGCCGGGCATGCCGTTCATGCCCGGCTGCGGACCCGCCTGCTGCTGGTAGGGGTCGCCCGGGTATGCGTTCTGGTCATATCCGTACACACGGACAGGCTATCGGGAGCGCACCCGCCCGTGTGGGCGTCGATCCTGACAAGGAGTGGTCGTCCCGGCTTGTGGGACGTGACCACGTTCATAGCGGATTCACCGCCAGGGGCTTGCCCAAGTTACCGCTGGGTAGCATCATGATGCCTACTGGTGGGTACGGGGCGCCCGAACGCGGCGGTCTCCCGGAAGCGACGAACCGGAGAAAACGGCCATGGGTCACTACAAGTCCAACCTGCGGGACGTGGAGTTCAACCTCTTCGAGGTGTTCGGTCGCGAGCAGGTCTACGGCGCCGGACCGTTCGCGGACATGGACGTCGAGACCGCGAAGAACATCCTGAGCGAGATCTCGCGCCTCGCCGAGAACGACCTCGCCGCGTCCTTCACCGACACCGACCGCAACCCGCCGGTCTTCGACCCCGAGACCAACACCGCGCCGGTCCCGGCCACCTTCAAGAAGAGCTACCAGACCTACATGGACGCCGAGTGGTGGCGGCTGGGCATCCCGGAGGCGATCGGCGGCCAGGTCACCCCGTCCTCCCTCATCTGGGCCTACGCCGAGCAGGTCCTGGGCTCCAACCCGGCCATCTGGATGTACTCCTCCGGCCCCGCCTTCGCCGGCGTCGTCCACGACGAGGGCACCGAGGAGCAGAAGAAGGTCGCCCAGCGGATGACCGACCGCCTCTGGGGCGCCACCATGGTCCTCACCGAGCCCGACGCGGGCTCGGACGTGGGCGCCGGCCGCACCAAGGCGATCAAGCAGGAGGACGGCTCCTGGCACATCGAGGGTGTGAAGCGCTTCATCACCTCGGGCGAGCACGACATGTCCGAGAACATCATCCACCTGGTGCTGGCCCGCCCCGAGGGCGGCAAGCCCGGCACCAAGGGCCTCGGCCTGTACATCGTCCCCAAGTTCGACTTCGACTGGGAGACCGGCGAGCTGGGCGAGCGCAACGGCGCCTACGCCACCAACGTCGAGCACAAGATGGGCCTCAAGGCCTCGAACACCTGCGAGATGACCTTCGGCGCCAAGCACCCGGCCAAGGGCTGGCTGCTCGGCGAGAAGGTCGACGGCATCCGCCAGATGTTCAAGATCATCGAGTTCGCCCGGATGATGGTCGGCACGAAGGCCATCGCCACCCTCTCCACCGGCTACCTGAACGCCCTGGAGTACGCCAAGGAGCGCGTGCAGGGCGCCGACATCTCGCAGTTCCTGGACAAGACCGCCCCGCGCGTCACCATCACCCACCACCCGGACGTGCGCCGCTCGCTGCTCACCCAGAAGGCCTACGCCGAGGGCATGCGCGCGCTGGTCCTGTTCACCGCGTCCGTCCAGGACGACATGGTGGCCGCCGGCCTGCGCGGCGAGCGCGACGAGGCCGCCGAGCGCCTCAACGACCTGCTGCTGCCGATCGTCAAGGGCTACGGCTCCGAGAAGTCCTACGAGCAGCTCGCCCAGTCCCTGCAGACCTTCGGCGGCTCCGGCTACCTGCAGGAGTACCCGATCGAGCAGTACATCCGGGACGCCAAGATCGACACCCTCTACGAGGGCACCACCGCGATCCAGGGCCAGGACTTCTTCTTCCGCAAGATCGTCAAGGACGGCGGCCAGGCGCTCACCGCGCTGTCCGAGCAGATCCAGAAGTTCCTCGGCGCGGCCGAGGGCGGCGACGCCCTGGCCGCCGAGCGCGAGCTGCTCGCCAAGGCCGTCGGCGACCTGGACGCCATCGTGGGCAAGCTGCTGGCCGACCTCACCTCGGTCGAGCAGGACGTCAAGAACATGTACAAGGTGGGCCTCAACACCACCCGCCTGCTGCTCGTCTCCGGTGACGTCGTCGTCGGCTGGCTGCTGCTGCGTCAGGCCGCGGTGGCCCTGGCCAAGCTGGAGGCCGGCGCCTCGGAGAAGGACGTCCCGTTCTACCAGGGCAAGGTCGCGGCGGCCCGCTTCTTCGCCAAGAACGTCCTGCCGACCGTCGCCCCGCAGCGGCTGATCGCCGAGGGCATCGACAACGAGATCATGGACCTGGCGGAGGAGGCCTTCTAAGGCCCCGCCCCACCCGTCACGCCGCCGCCGGCGCGCCCCCCCCGGTGCCGCGCCGGGCGTGACACCTCTCGGACCGCCTGACACCACCCTCACGTCGAAGGGCCCGGTTCCCGCCGGGCCCTTCGGCGTTGCCGCCCGTTCGCCCGTTCGCCCGTTCGCCCGTTCGCCCGTTCGCCCGTCCGCCCGTCCGCCCTTTGTCCGGCCGTCCTTTGCCGGTCCCGCACCGGCTGCGCGGGCGGCCGGCGGCACGGGGCCGGGTGCTGCGATGACCGTCCGCGATCGGGGTGGATCTCTGGGTGCACGGAGTTCGGCACGGCGTCACTTCACGGTTGTGTCCTCGTTCTGCATCCGTTGGGAGGTTCCGAATTCCCTGTCCGTGTACGGGCATATGCTCAAGGTGCGAAGCCGACTCCCCATCCGGCTTCGGCCCTCCCTCGACTCAGGAGCAGTATGTCGACCGCCGCCGCCCGCCAGGCATTCTTCGACCGGACGCACAGCGACGATCTGATCGCGTTCCTCGGCACCTCGCCGTCCCCGTACCACGCGGTCGCGAGCGCCGCCGAGCGGCTGGAGAAGGCAGGCTTCCGGCAGGTCGCCGAGACCGACGCCTGGGACGGCGCCGCAGGCGGCCGCTACCTGATCCGGGGCGGCGCCCTGATCGCCTGGTACCTGCCGGAGAGCGCCCGCCCCGAGACCCCGTTCCGGGTGGTCGGTACCCACACCGACTCGCCGAACCTGCGGGTCAAGCCGGTGCCGGACACCGGCGCGGCCGGCTGGCGCCAGGTCGCCGTGGAGATTTACGGCGGTGTCCCGCTGAACACCTGGCTGGACCGCGACCTCGGGCTCTCCGGCCGCCTCGCGCTGAAGGACGGCAGTTCGCGGCTCGTCCAGCTGGACGAGCCGCTGCTGCGGGTGCCGCAGCTCGCGATCCACCTGGACCGCCAGGTCAACGACGGCATGAAGCTCGACAAGCAGCGCCACCTCACCCCGATCTGGGGCCTCGGCCCGGTCGACGAGGGCTCGCTGATCGCCTACGTCGCCGAGCGCGCGGGCGTGGACGCGGCCGACGTGGCGGGCTGGGACCTCATGACGCACGACGTCCAGCCAGCCGCCTACCTGGGCCGCGACCGCGAACTGCTGGCCGGCCCGCGCCTGGACAACCTGCTGTCCGTCCACGCCGCCACCGCCGCGCTGGCCGCCGTCGCCTCCGCCGAGGACGCCGCCGACCTGCCGTACATCCCGGTGCTGGCCGCCTTCGACCACGAGGAGACCGGCAGCGAGTCGGACACCGGCGCGCAGAGCCCGCTGCTCGGCAACGTCCTCGACCGCACCGTGTACGCGCGCGGCGGCACCCCGGAGGACCGCGCCCGGGCGCTCGCCGGGACGGTCTGCCTCTCCTCGGACATGGGCCACGCCGTGCACCCGAACTACGCCGAGCGGCACGAGCCGGGCCACCACCCGCTGCCGAACGGCGGGCCGATCCTCAAGGTCAACGTCAACAACCGCTACGCGACCGACGGCGTCGGCCGGGCGGTGTTCGCGGCCGCCTGCGAGAAGGCCGGCGTGCCGTGGCAGTCCTTCGTGTCCAACAACGCGATGCCCTGCGGCACCACCATCGGCCCGATCACCGCGGCGCGCCTGGGCATCAAGACGGTGGACTGCGGCATCGCGGCGCTGTCCATGCACTCGGCGCGCGAGCTGTGCGGCGCCGAGGACCCGTACCTGCTGGCCAGCGCGATCAAGGCCTTCCTGGAGGGCTGATCCCCCGTCAACGGGGAAGGGGCCCGGCGGAGTACGTTCCGCCGGGCCCCTTCCGCGCTGGACGGCCGCTCTTCAGGTGGCTACTCCAGGCCGGCGAGCACCAGCGGCAGCCGGCGCGCGCCGTCGGCGACCAGCTTCACCGGTACGCCCCAGTCCTGCTGGTGCACGTGGCAGGCCGGGAACTCGATCTCCGGGTCGTCGTCGCAGGACGCGGCCATCGCCGAGACGTGCAGCACGCCCTCGGCGACCTCCTCGGAGAGGACCAGCTCGCGCGACAGGTCGCTGTCCGCGCCCGCGCCGGAGACCAGCAGCTCGGGCGGGGTCGCGCTGACCAGCAGCCGGGTGGACGGGCCGTACCGCTCGTCCAGCTTCTGGCCGTTCGGCGCCGAGAACACCACGTCCAGCCGGAACGCGCCCGGCGCGACCTCGGTGGCCGCCCGCTGGGTGCGGTGCGCGACCGACTCGACCCGCACCGCCTCGTCCGGCAGCCGCAGCCTGGTCAGCCGGTGCCGGGCCGACTCGACCACCACGATGTCCCCGTCCACCAGGACCGCGCCGGACGGCTCGCGCAGGTCGGTGGCCAGCGTGGTGACCTCGCCGCTCGCCGGGTCGAAGCGGCGCAGCGCGTGGTTGTAGGTGTCGCTGACCGCCACCGAGCCGTCCGGCAGCACGGTCACGCCCAGCGGGTGCTGGAGCAGCGCCTGCGCGGCCGCGCCGTCCCGGTGGCCGAAGTCGAAGAGGCCGGTGCCGACGGCGGTGTGGACCGTCCCGGCTTCACGTGCCCCCTCCGATCGACTGATCCAGCGGATCGCCGAGGTCTCCGAGTCGGCCACCCACAGCCTCTCGCCGTCCGCCGAGACCGCCAGACCGGACGGCTGGGCGAACCAGGCCTCGCCGACGGGCCCGTCCACCAGGCCCTCGTTGGTGGTGCCGGCCGCGACGCGGACCGTGCCGGCGGCCGGGTCGTACGCCCACAGCTGGTGCACGCCGGCCATCGCGATCCACACCCGGCCGTCGAACCAGGCGACGTCCCACGGCGAGGAGAGGTCCACCTCGCGGGCCGGGCCCTCGGTCGCCGAACCCTGCCACCACTGGCGGCCGGTGCCCGCCAGCGTGGTCACCGAGCCGTCCGCCAGCCGCACCCCGCGCAGCGCGTGGTTGACGGTGTCGGCCACGATCACGTCGTAGTCCGAGCCCTCCGGCAGCAGCGTCAGCCCCTGCGGCTCGCTGAACCGGGGGCTGGTGCCGTCCACCAGGCCGCGCTGCCCGTCGCCGATCCGGCGGACCACCGTCTCGCCGTCCTCGGCCAGCTCCACCAGCGAGTGGTGGCCGGAGTCGGCGACCAGGAAGTGCCCGTCGGGCAGCCGGATCGCCTTGCCCGGGAACTTGAGATCCCCCGCGGTCGGCTCCGGCGCCACGTACGGGCCGTCGCCGCGGCGCAGCGTGCCCTTCGCCGCGTGCTCGGCCTCCAACTCTCCCACCAGCCGCGCGATCGCGTGCGCGTGGCCCTCGCCCGCGTGCTGGGCGACCACGTACCCCTCCGGGTCGATCACCACCAGCGTCGGCCAGGCCCGCACCGCGTACTGCTTCCACGTCGCCAGCGCCGGATCGTCCAGCACCGGGTGGTGCACCTCGTACCGGGCGACCGCGTCCACCACGGCCCGGTGGTCCGCCTCGTGCACGAACTTCGGCGAGTGCACCCCGACGATCACCACGGTGTCCCGGTGCTTCTCCTCCAACTCCCGCAGCTCGTCGAGGACGTGCAGACAGTTGATGCAGCAGAACGTCCAGAAGTCCAGGATGGTGATCTTGCCCCGGAAGTCGGCGAGCGCCAGCTCCTTGCCGCCGGTGTTCAGCCAACCGCCTGCCCCGACCAGCTCGGGGGCGCGTACACGTGCACGAGATGCCATGCCTGTATCCAACCGCATCGTGGTCGGGCAGCATTCCAGGGCGGCATTCCGGGGCGGCGTTCCCGGTCGGGGGGCGGGGCGCGGGCAGGGGGCGGCGGGCGTGTCGGTGGGGTGGGGGGAGCGGGGTTCGTGCTGTCGTTGTCCGCATGATCACCTCACCCCTGCTGCGGTCGGTCCTGACGGTCGCGACCGCTGTCCTGCTCGCCACCGGCGCCGGCGCCGCCTCGGCGGCGGCCGCCGGGCCCGCTCCGCGTGACGTCACCGCGGAGCAGTGCGAGGACGCCGGGGGGTGGGTGGAGGGCTCCGGGTACTGCGTGGGGGCCGTCGGCGACGACGACTGGGGGCAGCCGATCGAGGGGCAGGCCATCAACCCGCACCCGGCGCCCGGCGAGGAGGACTGAGAACGTCGGGGCCGGGTCAGGGCCGGGGGAGCTCTGCCTGCCAGCGGGTCTCGCCGTCCTGCTGCTCGTCGGTGGGGGTGAGGCCGAGGGCGCGGGCGACGGCGGCGGAGGCGTGGTGGTCGGGGTGGATGTGGGCGGTGACGGTGCCGACGCCGACGGCGGCGAGGTGGGCGAGCAGGGCGCGGGCGGCCTCGGTGGCCAGGCCGCGGCCCTGCCAGGGGGTGCCGACCACCCAGGCGAGTTCGGCGGCCCCGGGGCGGACGGTGGTCTGGACGTAGCCGGTGAGGCGGCCGTCGGCGCGCAGCCGTAGAGCCCAGTTGCCCCAGGTCTCGGCGGGGTCGGGGGAGCCGGCGGCGAGCCGGGCGTAGCGGGTGCGCAGGTCGTCGGCGGTGGCCGGGGAGCCGCCGGTGAAGGCGTGCAGGGCGGGGTCGGCGAGGGCGGCGGCCAACTCCTCGGCGTGCTCGGGGCCGATCGGGAGGAGGTCGAGGCGCTCGCTGCGCAGCGGGGCGGTGGGGTCGGGACGCATGCCGCCATTGAACGCCCGTGTGTGGCGGTGCTTCCCGGCGGGTGGGGGGATCGGGTCGAATGGGGGTCACGTCGACACGGAGGAGGCCGCTGTGCGGTACCTGGTCAGGGAGAAGCTGTTCGCAGTCGGAGACGACTACTGGATCGAGGACGACCGGGGCCACAAGGCGTACCTGGTGGACGGCAAGGTGCTGCGGCTGCGGCACACCTTCGAGCTGAAGGACGCGCACGGGCGGGTGGTCGCGGTGGTGAAGGAGAAGGCGTTCACCGTCCGCGACGCGATGAAGATCGAGGACGCCGACGGTGAGGTGATCGCGACCGTCCGGGAGAAGCTGTTCACCCCGTTCCGCGACAAGTACCTGGTGGAGCTGGCCTCCGGCGGCGAGCTGAAGATCCACGGCGACCTGATCGACAAGGACTACCGGATCGAGAACCACCACGGCGACGACCTCGCCCGGATCTCCCGCAAGTGGTTCCGGATCCGGGACACCTACGGCGTGGAGATCGCCGACGGCGCCGACACCGGGCTGCTGCTCGCGATCGCCGCCTGCGTCGACCACCTGGTGCACGAGGAGCACTGACCGCCGAGGGGTTTCCGCTTCCCGGCCCGCCGCCGGCCCCGGTGGGGTATCTTTTGCCAACCCTTGACCAGACCGGTCGGGGGTCGGCGGGCGGACCGGGGGCTGGGACCACGATGAACGACATCCTGCACGGGCTCGGCGCGGCAGCCGCCTACGGAGCCCTCGGGGTGGTGCTGCTGCTCCTCGGCGTCGGCCTGGTGGACCTGCTGACGCCCGGCAGGCTCGGCCACCAGATCTGGGTCGAGCGCAACCGCAACGCCGCCGTGCTGCTCAGCTCCGCGCTGCTCGGCATCGGTGGCATCGTCTTCACCGCGATCATGTACACCTACGCGGACTTCGCCAAGGGCCTGATCTCGACCGCCTGCTACGGCCTGCTCGGGCTGGTGCTGATGACCGTCGCCTTCTGGGCGGTGGACCTGCTGACGCCCGGCAGGCTCGGCGCGATCCTGGTCGAGCCGGAGCCGCACCCGGCGGTCTGGGTCTCGGCCAGCTGCAACATCGCGGTCGCGGCGGTGGTGTCGGCCGCGATCGCCTGAGGGCCCGGCTGCCGGTTCGACGCGGAACTGCTCGCTCCGTACTTCCGGCTGATGGGGCGTCGATCGGCGGTCGGCGGCGGCGAGGAGGACCTGGCCGGGGTGGTCGACCTGCTGCGGCGGTGAGGCCCGGCCGGTAACGTACCGGCATGGCTGACCTTGAAGAACGCGCCGACGACGTCGCGTCCGGCTCGTGGCAGGCCGGGGCAGGGGCGTCCGTCCGACGGCGCCGCGTCACCGACCTCGCCGACTGCGTCCGGGTGCTCGGCGACGTCCACGCCACCGACGGCTACCCCGCCGACTGGCCCGACCGCCCCGCCGCCTGGCTCACCCCGGAGGGCCTGCTCGCCGCCTGGGTCGCCGAGTCGGACGGCCGCCCGGCCGGCCACGTCGGCCTCTCCCGCAGTTCCCCCGGCGACGTCGCCCCCGGCCTGTGGAGCCGCCGCACCGGCGGCCGCCCGGAACTCACCGCCGTGATCGGCCGGCTCTACGTCGCCCCCACGGCGCGCGGCCACCGGATCGGCGCCCGGCTGATGGCGGCCGCCGTGGCGCACGCGCGGGCGCTCGGCCTCCATCCCGTCCTCGACGTCCTTGCCACCGACACCCCCGCGACCGCTTTCTACCGGCGCCTCGGCTGGACCTGGCTCGGCAGCGGCGAACAGCAGTGGGCCGCGGACCGCACGGTCGTGGTCCACTGCTTCGCCGCACCGAGGGAGTAGCCCGCCGCCCGGGAGCGGTCGGTGGTGGCGGGCGGTCGGTCCGGCTACCCCGCCGAGCGGTCCGCGGTGGGGCGGCGGCGAAGGGCGGGGGTGGTGACGGACGGGGGCTGCCAGGCGCCGTCGGGGTGGTAGACGTCGGTGCCGGGCGGGACGATGGCGTCGATGCGGTCCAGGGCGGCGTCGTCGAGCACCAGGTCGGCGCCCTTGAGGGCCGCCTCCAACTGGTCGTGGGTGCGCGGGCCGAGGATCACCGAGGTGACGGCGGGGTGGGCCAGCGGGAAGGCCACGGCCAGCTCGGGGAGGGTGCGGCCGAGGTCCCCGGCGAGGGCGGTGAAGGCCTCGACGGCCTCCAGCTTGGCCGCCGTGGTGGGCAGCGCCGGGTCGAAGCGGCCCGGGTTGAGGGCCGGGCGGCCGGTGGTCAGGTCGGCCGGGCGGTCCTTGCGGTAGCGGCCGGTGAGGAAGCCGGAGGCGAGCGGGCCCCAGGTCATCGCGCCCATGCCGAGCCGCTGGACGACGGGCAGCACGTCGCGCTCCACGCCGCGGGCGAGCAGCGAGTACGGCGGCTGCTCGGTGCGGAAGCGCGGCAGGGCGCGGCGTTCGGCGACGTGGTGCGCGTCGACGATCTGCTCGGCGGGGAAGGTGGAGCAGCCGAAGGCGCGGATCTTGCCGGCCCGGACGAGGTCGCCGAGGACGGACAGGGTCTCCTCGACGTCGGTGGTGTGGTCCGGCCGGTGGATCTGGTAGAGGTCGATCCAGTCGGTGCGCAGCCGGCGCAGGCTGTCCTCGACCGCCCGGAGGATCCAGCGCCGCGAGTTGCCGCCGTGGCCTCGGCCCTCGCCCATCGGGAAGTGCCCCTTGGTGGCCAGCACGATCTCGTCGCGGTCGCCGCGGGCGGCCAGCGTCCTGCCGACGATCTCCTCGGACTCGCCGGCCGAGTACATGTCGGCGGTGTCCACGAAGTTGACGCCCCGGTCGAGGGCGGTGTTGATGATCCGGGCGCAGTCGTCGTGGTCGGGGTTGCCGACGCTGCCGAGCATCATCGTGCCGAGGCAGTGGGCGCTCACTTCGATGCCGGTGCCGCCGAGGACGCGGTAGCGCATGGTGCTGCTCCCCCTGGTGGTGGGTCGATGGTGCGTCAGAGGTTAGGAGTTGGAGTGCACTCCAAGGCAAGGGGCGGCCCGGATCCCCTGCCGGGGGAGGCGGTGGGGGCGGCCGCGTTCGCCGGGTGCGGGGTGGCGCTGGCGGTGGCCGCCCGCTCGCACCGGCGGCGGACCGGGGGGCTGGGAGCCCGAGGGCGTGTCGGGCGCGGTGTTTGCGGAAACGGCAACAAAGCTTGCCGATGTGGGCGGTCCGGTCGCAGCCTGGCGGTGGAGGTGAGCGCCATGGGCGACACGATGAGGACGACAGGGCCGACGGCCCCCCGGGACGGCTACGACGCGGTCGTGGTCGGCGCGGGCGCGGCCGGGCTGAACGCCGCACTGGTGCTGGGCCGGGCCCGCCGCCGGGTGGCGGTGGTGGACGCGGGCCGGCCGCGCAACGCCCCCGCCGCCCACCTGCGCGGCTACCTGAGCCGGGACGGCATGCCCCCGGCGGCGCTGCTGGAGGTCGGCCGGGCGGAGGTCGCCGGCTACGGGGTCGACCTCGGCCTCGACCACGACCTCGTCGCGGAGGAGATCGGACGGGCGGTCGCCGAACACCGCGCGTCCGGCGCTGCCGTTCCCGCCTGAGCGGGGGAAGCTCCCCCTCCGGCACCTTCGCCCGGCACTCCGCCCGGACCGCCCTTCTGCCCGGCACTCCGCCCGGACCGCCCTTCTGCCCGGCACCGCCCTTCCGCCCGCAGCACCCTTCCGTCACCCACGATCGGAGACACCACGATGTCCGAACACCAGCACCAGCACGGCCAGGGGCACCGGCCCGGACACCACCACGGGCACGTCCCCGCCGCCGACTTCGACTGGGACGCCCTCGCCGCCCACCTGGAGCAGGAGGCCGAACTGCGCGCCCCCGCCATCACCGGGGCCGCACAGTGGCTGCGGTCCCTGCACGGCGAGGCCGGCGGGGTGCGGCGGGTCCTCGACGTCGGCAGCGGGCCCGGGGTGATCGCCGGACTGCTCGCGGACGCCTTCCCCGAGGCCGAGACGGTCGCCGTCGACCAGTCGGCCGCCCTGCTGGAGCGCGCCCGGACCCGCTCCGGCGGCCGCCTGAGCACCCAGCAGGCCGACCTGCCCGCCGAGTTCGGCAAGCTCGGCGAGGCCGACCTGATCTGGTCCGGCAACGCGATCCACCACCTCGGCGACCAGCAGGCCGCCCTCACCTCCCTCGCCGCGACACTCCGGCCCGGTGGCCTGCTGGCCGTGGCCGAACGCGGCCTGCCGCTGCGCTACCTGCCGCGCGACTTCGGCCTCGGCCGGCCCGGCTTCCAGGCCAGGCTCGACGCGGTGCACGAGGACGGCTTCAGCACCATGCGCGCCGAACTGCCCGGTGCCACCGAGGAGGTGGAGGACTGGCCGGCCATGCTCACCCGTGCCGGCCTGACCCCCAACGGCACCCGTACCTTCCTGATCGACCACCCGGCCCCGCTCGCCCGCCCCGCCCGCGAGCACCTCCACACCCAACTCGCCCGCCTGCGCGACCAGCTCGCCGACAACCTCGCCCCCGAGGACCGCACCACCCTCGACACCCTCCTCGCCGAGGACACCCCCACCGGCATCCTGCACCGCCCGGACGCCTTCTTCCTCTCGGCGATGACCGTCCACACCGCCCGCAAGGCCGCCTGACGGCCGCCGCCCGCACGGGGCCGCCCGGCCCGCCGGGTGGCCCGAAGGGCCCGGCGGCGTAGGGGCAGCACTGCTCCCGGTGGTGCCCCCGGGGTGCTCGGCGGCATCCCGGCGGGCCGCTGGCGCCCGGGCGCCAGCGGGCCTACAGCGTGTGGCCGAGGGCGGTGATGAGAGCGGCGATGCGGGCCTCGTCGCGGCGGTAGTGGGTCCATTTGCCGATCCGGGTGGCGCGGACGAGCCCGGCGCGCTGGAGTTCGGCGAGGTAGGCGGAGACGGTGGACTGGGCGAGGCCGGCCTTGGCCTGGATGTGGCTGACGCAGACGCCGACCTCGTGCGGGTCGGCGACCGCCTCTTCCAGGGGGAAGTGGCGTTCGGGGTCGCGCAACCATGCCAGCAGTTGCAGGCGGGTCGGGTTGGCGATCGCCCGCAGGGCGGCGACCAGGTCGGCATCCATGGCTGGAAGCGTACCGGCGGTGTTACAGCAGGGCCTCGGCGATCCGACGCCAGCAGGGCCTCGGCGATCCGACGCCAGTGGGGCAGTGCGGTGCCGCCCGGCGGGGCGCCGATGACCTGGACGGCGACGTGGTCGGCGCCGGCCTCGTGGTGGCCGGTGGAGTCTGCGGGCGATGGCGTCGAGGTCGCCCGAGAAGACGAGGTCGTCGACCAGCCGGTCGCTGCCGCCGCCGGCCAGTTCTTCCTCCCGGTGGCCGAGGCCCCGACCGGGCGAACGGTCGGGGCCCGGGCCGTCCGTCGGGTTCAGGCCTCCTGGCCGCCGAAGCGGGTGGTCCAGGCCGCCAGGTCCTCGTCGGTGATCTTGGCGAACAGCACCGGCGGCACGGTGAACGCCGTCCCGGCCGGCACCAGGTCCAGTGCCCGCGCCTCCTCCGGGCCGACCCAGGACAGGCCGGTCGCCGGAGCGTCCGCGGGCAGGGCGAAGGCGCCGCGCATCGCCGTCGCGGCGGCCGGGATGAACGGCTCGGAGACCACCGCGTACAGCTGGATCAGGTTCATCGCGGTGCGCAGGGTCAGCGCCGCCGCGTCCGGGTCGGTCTTCACCTGGAGCCAGGGCGCCTTCTCGTCCAGGTACGCGTTGCCCGCGCTCCACAGCGCGCGCAGGCCCTGTGCGGCCTTGCGGAAGTTGAGCCCGTCCAGCTGGGCCTCGTACTCGGCCAGCAGGTCGGCGATCTGCTCGCCGAGGCGCTGCTCGGCCTCGCCGGGCGCGTGGCCAGCCGGGACGGCGTCGCCGAAGCGCTTGCGGCTGAAGGTGAGCACCCGGTTGACGAAGTTGCCGAGGGTGTCGGCGAGGTCCTTGTTGACGACCGAGGCGAAGAGGTCCCAGGTGAAGCTGGAGTCGTCCGATTCGGGGGCGTGCGCCATCAGGAAGTAGCGCCAGTAGTCGGCCGGCAGCAGTTCCAGGGCGACGTCGGTGAAGATGCCGCGCTTCTGGCTGGTGGAGAACTTCCCCCCGTAGTACGTCAGCCAGTTGAAGGCCTTGACGTAGTCGACCTTCTTCCACGGGCGGCGCGAGCCGAGGATCGTCGCCGGGAACATCACGGTGTGGAACGGGACGTTGTCCTTGGCCATGAACTCGGTGTAGCGGACGGTCCGGTCGGCCTCGTACCACCAGGACTTCCAGTCCCGGGCCCGCCCGGCCGGGGCCGCGTCCGCCCACTCCTTGGTGGCGCCGATGTACTCGATCGGGGCGTCGAACCAGACGTAGAACACCTTGCCCTCGGCCGCCAGTTCCGGCCAGACGTCGGCCGGCACCGGGACGCCCCACTCCAGGTCGCGGGTGATCGCGCGGTCCTGGAGCCCCTCGGTGAGCCACTTGCGGGCGATCGAGGAGGCCAGCACCGGCCAGTCGTCGCCGTTGGCGGCGATCCACTGCTCCACCTCGTCGGTCAGCTCCGACTGGAGCAGGAACAGGTGCCTGGTCTCCCGGACCTCCAGGTCGGAGCTGCCGCTGATGGCCGAACGCGGCTCCAGCAGGTCGGTCGGGTCCAGCACCCGGGTGCAGTTCTCGCACTGGTCGCCGCGCGCCTTGTCGTAGCCGCAGTGCGGGCAGGTGCCGACGATGTAGCGGTCCGGCAGGAAGCGGCCGTCGGCGTTGGAGTACACCTGGCGGATCGCGCGCTCCTCGATGAAGCCGTTGCGCTGGAGTTCGCGGGCGATCTCCTGGGTGATCTCGCGGTTCTGCGGGGAGGAGCTGCGGCCGAAGTGGTCGAAGGACAGCCCGAAGCCGTCGTACACCGCCTTCTGCGCGTCGTGCGCCCGGGCGCAGAACTCGGCGACGGGCAGTCCGGCCTCCTGCGCGGCCAGTTCGGCGGGCGTGCCGTGCTCGTCGGTCGCGCAGATGTAGAGCACCTCGTGGCCGCGTTGGCGCAGGTAGCGGGAGTAGACGTCCGCCGGGAGCATCGACCCGACCATGTTGCCCAGGTGCTTGATCCCGTTGATGTACGGAAGGGCGCTGGTGATCAGGTGCCGAGCCATCCTCGGATGCTCCGATTTCTCCCGCACGCGCACCCCACCCGGAGTGCTGTGCCAGGCGCAGGGGTCCACTGTGGGCTGCCAAGCCTACCGCCGCCGGGCCGGGCGGTGCGGCTCAAGGGCGGTGTGGCTCAAGGGCGGTGCGGCTCAAGGGCGGTATGACTCAAGGGCGGTGCGGCTCAGGGCCCGACGGAGTCGCTGTACCGGTCGAACTCCCCGGCCTTCACCCCGCGGACGAACGCGGCCCACTTGCGCGGCGTGGTCCGGACGACGACCTCGGGGCGGTCCGACTCGCGGATCTCGACCAGGCCGTCGGCGGCTCTGATCTCGACGCACTCGTTGCTCTCGCCGCTGGACGAGGACTTCCGCCACTCAGTCATGAGAAGTCTTTCAGTAAGGCCCGGATGAAGTCCCGGGACTCGGCCGGCCCGAGGGCGACCGCGGCGGTCTCCTCCTTGATCTGTCGGTACGTCTGCAACTCGGTGTCGGTGTGCACGAACTTCGGCCCGTTCGAGAGGTCGATCTGCACGGTGTCGAGCTCGGGAACGGGCCCGCGGGCGAGGTACAGGCTCTCCCCGGACCCGGGAAAGGTGTCGACGCTGAACGGGATGGTCCGGATCTCCACCCCGGGCCGCTCGGAATCCTCCAGCACGCTGAGCAACTGGTCGCGCAGCACCACCGCCCCGCCGAACTGCATGCGCAGCGCGGATTCGTGGATGTACGCGGCGTACGGCTTCGGGCGTTCGGTGAACAGCCGCTGGCGCTGGATCCGGAATGCGGTGCGGGCGTCGGCGTCCGGCTGGGGCATCGGCGGCCGGACCCGGGCGAACACCGCGGAGGCGTACGCCGAGGTCTGCAGCAGTCCGGGGATGAAGGTGGTGTGCAGGATGGCCAGCGACTCGGCGTGGTGCTCCATCTCCGCGATGTCGATGAGCCCGCCGGGCAGCCGGCCGCGGTAGCCGTCCCACCAGTACTTGCGCCGGTCCTGCGTCATCGCGAGCAGCGCGTCGAGGTAGGGGCCGTCGGCGCAGTGGCAGGTGCGGGCCCAGAGCCGGAGCCGTTCGGCGCTGATGCCGGACTTCCCGTTCTCCATCTGCGAGATCTTGGGCAGGTCGGTGCCCAAGGTGGCGGCCAGGTTCTTGGGCGTCACGCCCACGCGTTCGCGCATCTTGCGCAGCTCGATGCCAAGGCGCTGCTGACGCACGGTCGGCGACAAGCGGGGTGGCATGACTCTCTTCTCCGGATCGCGGCTCGGGTCGATGCTTCCGGTGAAGTGTGCCGTGCTTACCCGGCCCTAGCTACTGAAATGGGGGATACCCCACGATGGAGTGAACGTTCTCCCGCTCGGTAGCAAGTCTTGTACCTCGACCCTATGGTCGTTGCCGCGTCAGTCACTGACTCGTTGTCGCCTAAACAGCCGCCAATCAGCCGTAAATACACACCAGATGCATGGTCGGCACGCTCGACATCACCGACCGGAGACTGTCATGCCGCTTCCGCTGCTTCTCACCCCTGTCCACCGCATTCCCGCTACCCGGTGAACGGCCTGCTCGTCGCCGGTCTGTCCGCCCTCCTGCTCGCCGTCCTATTCGTCGGCTGGCTGGTCTGGCTGGTCAACACCCAACCCCGCGAGCCGCGTTCCGTGAAACGCGAGTTCGCCGTCCGCCATTCCTCCGCCGCCGTCGAGAAGAAATAGCGCGCGGCAGTGGTGGCCCCCCGCCGGCCGGGGGGCCACCGGAGGGTGCGGTCAGCCGTCGCCGAAGTGGTCGAATTCGCCGCGCTTGACGCCCTCGATCCAGAGCGCGAACTTCTGCGGGGTGGTGACGATGATCGCGTCGGGGCTCTCGGATTCGCGGACCTCGATCAGCCCCCGTTCGTTGACGGACACCTCCACGGAGTCGCCGTCGTCCCGGGCGCTGCTGGTGGACTTCTGCCACTGCTGGGTCATCGGTTGCCTTCTCCCATCGCGGTTCCTGCCTGGTGCCCTGGACAACTCCCGGGGGGCCGTTCAGGAACGGGGGCGCACGGAGGGCTCGGCACCGCGCGAAAGGCGCTCGGCGAGGCGGATCCGGGCGGCGGGCCACTCGTCGGCGAGCATCGAGAAGTAGGCGGTGTCGCGCCACACGCCGCTGGCGCGCCGCTTCTCGCGGCGGTGGACGCCCTCGTACTGGGCACCGAGGCGCAGGATCGCGTTGCGGGAGCGCTCGTTGAGCGCGTCCGTCTTCCAGTACACCCGGCCCATGCCCAGGTCGTCGAAGGCGTGGGAGAGCAGCAGCAGCTTGGCCTCGGTGTTGACGGGCGTGCGCCAGACCGAGCGGGCGTACCAGGTGCCGCCGATCTCGACGACCTCGTCGACGGCCCTGACGTCGTAGTAGCCGGTGATGCCGACGGCCCGGTCGCTGGGGAGGTCGATCACGGCGAACTTCACCGCCGACCCGGCCGCCACCTCGGCGAGCCGGGCGTCGAGGATCGCGCCCAGCTCCTCCTCGGTCGTGGGCGGGTGGGAGGGGATCCAGCGCCACACCTCCGGGTCGGGGCCGACGGCGGCCCACAGGTCGGACAGGTGGTGGCGGCCGAGGGGCTCCAGGCGGACGTGGCGGCCGGTGAGGGTGACGGGCGTGGGCGGCTGTGCGGTCATGACCGGAAAGGTAGCGCCACTCTGCACTAGATGCAATGAAATTCTGTGCTAGTGCAAAAGGGGTGGAGTGGGCGAAGCGAAGGGCCCTGCGGGACGTGTCCCACAGGGCCCTCGACCGGATCAGGCTCAGATGAACGAGTTGATCTGGATCGTCTCGTCGCGGCCCGGGCCGACGCCGATGGCGGAGATCGGCGCGCCGGACATCTCCTCCAGCGCCTTCACGTACGCCTGCGCGTTCTTCGGCAGCTCGGCGAAGGTCTTGGCCTTGCTGATGTCCTCGGTCCAGCCCGGCAGCGTCTCGTAGATCGGCTTGGCGTGGTGGAAGTCGGACTGGTTGTAGGGGAGTTCCTCGACCCGCTTGCCGTCGATCTCGTACGCGACGCAGACCGGGATCTGCTCCCAGCCGGTGAGCACGTCGAGCTTGGTGAGGAAGAAGTCGGTGAGGCCGTTGACCCGGGTCGCGTAGCGCGCGATGACCGCGTCGAACCAGCCGCAGCGGCGGTCACGGCCGGTGGTGACACCGCGCTCGCCGCCGATCCGGCGCAGCGCCTCGCCGTCCTCGTCCAGCAGCTCGGTCGGGAACGGGCCGGAGCCGACGCGGGTGGTGTAGGCCTTGAGGATGCCGATGACCCGGTCGATCTTGGTCGGGCCGATGCCGGCGCCGGTGCAGGCGCCGCCCGAGGTCGGGTTCGACGAGGTCACGAAGGGGTACGTGCCGTGGTCGACGTCGAGCAGGGTGCCCTGGCCGCCCTCCAGCAGGACGACCTTGTTCGCCTTGAGCGCCTGGTCCAGGACGAGGGTGGTGTCGGCGAGGAAGGGCCGGATCTTGTCCGCGTAGCCGAGGTACTCCTCGACGACCAGCTCGGCCGGGATGGCGCGGCGGTTGTACAGCTTGACCAGGATCTGGTTCTTGTCGTGCAGCGCCGCCTCGATCTTCTGGCGCAGGATCGACTCGTCGAACAGGTCCTGGACCCGGATGCCGACGCGGTTGATCTTGTCCGCGTAGGTCGGGCCGATGCCGCGGCCGGTGGTGCCGATCCGGCGCTTGCCGAGGAAGCGCTCGGTGACCTTGTCCAGGGTGCGGTGGTACGGCGTGATCAGGTGGGCGTTGCCCGAGACCAGCAGCTTCGAGGTGTCGATGCCACGGTCGTTCAGCCCGGCGAGCTCGGAGAGCAGCACGCCCGGGTCGATGACGACGCCGTTGCCGATCACCGGCGTCACGTTAGGGCTGAGGATGCCGGAGGGGAGCAGGTGCAGGGCGTACTTCTGGTCGCCGATGACCACCGTGTGACCGGCGTTGTTGCCGCCCTGGTAGCGGACGACGTAGTCGACGGAGCCGCCGAGGAGGTCGGTGGCCTTCCCCTTGCCCTCGTCCCCCCACTGAGCGCCAACGAGCACGAGTGCCGGCACAGGCGTACACCCCTTCCGGTTGGGGCATCCTGCGTAGGCCGCAGTCTGCCCCGAGATAGACGAAGCCCCTGGCGCAGTAGCGCAAGGGGCTCTTGCACCGAGAGATTACCTGAGGAAGGACCGGTCGTGTCGTCCCTGTCCACGCCCGCAACCGGCGGCCCCGAGCCGCTCCTGCTGCTCCTCGACCCGGCGGCCCGGCTGACCGACGGCGAGTCGGTGCGGATCGCGAAGGACGTGCTCTGCGGAGGCGCGGACGTCAAGGTGGTCTACCCGGAGAGCCCGTCCGAACTCGACCGGGTGCTTTCGCACCGGGGCCGGCGGCGTCCGGTGGTGATCGGTTCCGATCTGGCGTTGCAGCGGGTGCTCCAAGCCCTGTACCGCCAGCGTGAGCTGGGCGCGGATCCGGTGGGCATGGTTCCGGTCGGCCGGTCGGAGGAGCTGGCGGCGGCCCGTGCGCTCGGGGTGCCGGGCGAGCCGGTGCGGGCCGCCCGGGCGGTGCTGTCGGGTGCGGCGCGCAAGCTCGACCTGCTGGTGGACGACGGCGGCGGGGTGGCGCTGGGCGGGGTGCGGATCACCGGCGCCGGGACGCGTCGCACGGGCGGCCGTACGGGTGGTTGGCGTTCGCTATGGGCGAAACTGGCTGCGGCCGAGCAGGCGAACGCACTCACGGCGGACGGCCGGCCCTCGGCCGAGCACAACCCCCGGGTCCGGGTCGAGGCGGACGGCCGGCTGCTCGCCGACGTGCACCGGCCGGTCCGGCTGGTCCAGGTGACCCTGCCGGGTGTCGCGGCGGACGGCGCCGGCGTGCTGGAGGTGGTGGTCCGCGCGCCCGGCGCCCTGGTGCGCGCCCGGGCGGAGAGCGTCTCGGTGGTCGGGCGCGGCTTCGGCTACGAGGCGGACGGCCACCCCGTCGGCCCGGTCCGCGCCCGCACCTGGACGGTCCACCCGGGCGCCTGGGGCCTGTTGCTGCCCGCCGCGTGACGCCGGGGTGAACCCCGGGTGAGCAGGCTCACTTTCTCCGCCGCCCGGACTCCCGGCACTCCGCACACGGAACGCCCCAACAGGCGCGAACCGCAAGGCCACCCGCCCTTGGCCGGAATTCCCCCCACCCGAAATCCCCGCCCGGTAAGGGGTTTTGTCTACGCGCGTTACCGCCCGATCACCAGCCAATCCCGGCCGCCCGGGTTCCGGAAGCCCGTGCCCGCTGCCCTAGACTCGAAGGCGTGCCACGTGGTGACGGAAGACTCAACCACGATCTTCTTCCCGGTGAGAAAGGCCCCCAGGACGCTTGCGGCGTCTTCGGTGTCTGGGCTCCCGGCGAGGAGGTCGCCAAGCTCACGTTCTTCGGCCTTTACGCCCTGCAGCACCGCGGTCAGGAATCCGCGGGCATCGCAGTGAGCAACGGCTCCCAGATTCTCGTCTTCAAGGACATGGGGCTCGTGTCCCAGGTCTTCGACGAGGCCTCCCTGGGGTCGTTGCACGGGCATATCGCCGTCGGACACGCCCGCTACTCGACCACCGGTTCCTCGGTCTGGGAGAACGCCCAGCCGACCTTCCGCGCGACCGTGCACGGTTCGCTGGCCCTCGGGCACAACGGAAACCTGGTGAACACCGCCGAACTGGCGGCCATGGTCGCCGAACTGCCCGGGGAGGAGCACGTCTCCCGCTCCGGGCGGACCGCCGCGACCAACGACACCGACCTGGTGACCGCGCTGCTCGCCGGCCACCCGGACCTCTCCATCGAGGAGACGGCCAAGGTCGTGCTGCCCAAGGTCAAGGGCGCCTTCTCGCTCGTCTTCATGGACGAGCACACCCTCTACGCCGCCCGCGACCCGCAGGGCATCCGCCCGCTGGTGCTCGGTCGGCTGGAGCGCGGCTGGGTGGTCGCCTCCGAGACGGCGGCGCTCGACATCTGCGGCGCCTCGTTCATCCGTGAGGTCGAGCCCGGCGAGCTGATCGCCATCGACGAGAACGGCATGCGCAGCTCCCGCTTCGCCGAGGCGAAGCCCAAGGGCTGCGTGTTCGAGTACGTCTACCTGGCCCGCCCCGACACCAGCATCGCCGGGCGCAACGTGCACCTCTCCCGCGTGGAGATGGGCCGCCGCCTGGCGAAGGAGGCGCCCGTCGAGGCCGACCTGGTGATAGCGACGCCGGAGTCCGGCACCCCCGCCGCGATCGGCTACGCCGAGGCCAGCGGCATCCCGTACGGCTCCGGCCTGGTGAAGAACGCCTACGTGGGCCGCACCTTCATCCAGCCCAGCCAGACCATCCGCCAGCTCGGCATCCGGCTCAAGCTCAACCCGCTGCGCGAGGTCATCGCGGGCAAGCGCCTGGTGGTCGTCGACGACTCGATCGTCCGCGGCAACACCCAGCGCGCGCTGGTGAAGATGCTGCGCGAGGCCGGCGCCGCCGAGGTGCACATCCGGATCTCCTCGCCGCCGGTGAAGTGGCCGTGCTTCTTCGGCATTGACTTCGCCACCCGCGCGGAGCTGATCGCCAACGGCATGACCATCGAGGAGATCGGCCGCACGCTCGGCGCGGACTCGCTCTGCTACATCTCGATCGACGGCATGATCGAGGCCACCAAGCAGCCCAAGGAGAGGCTCTGCCGGGCCTGCTTCGACGGCGAGTACCCGATGGAGCTGCCGGACCCGGCGCTGCTCGGCAAGCTCCTGCTGGAGGCCGAGATCAAGGGCGGCCAGCAGCCGCCGGCCGTGCGCGGCAAGCCGACCAGCGGCAGCGACCTGGACGGCGTCCAGTCGCTGCTCGGCGGGGCGGGCGCGGCCGACGCGCTGCGCCGCCCGTAACGAACCCACGGTGGGGTCCCGCGAACCGGGGCCCCACCGCTGTTCCGACCCCCACCAGACCCGAGAGGGCCGCACCGCAGTGACCACGAACCAGAACGGCGCCACCTACGCCGCAGCCGGCGTCGACATCGAGGCGGGCGACCGCGCCGTCGAGCTCATGAAGCAGTGGGTGAAGAAGGCGAACCGCCCCGAGGTGGTCGGCGGTCTCGGCGGCTTCGCCGGGCTCTTCGACGCGTCCGCCTTCAAGCGCTACGAGCGGCCGCTGCTGGCTTCGGCCACCGACGGCGTGGGGACGAAGGTGGCCATCGCGGCCGCCATGGACAAGCACGACACCATCGGCCACGACCTGGTCGGCATGGTCGTCGACGACCTGGTGGTGTGCGGCGCCGAGCCGCTGTTCATGACCGACTACATCTGCGTCGGCAAGGTCGTGCCGGAGCGGGTCGCCGCGATCGTCAAGGGCATCGCCGAGGGCTGCGCGCTGGCCGGCTGCGCCCTGGTCGGCGGCGAGACCGCCGAGCACCCGGGCCTGCTCGGCCCGGACGAGTACGACGTCGCGGGCGCCGGCACCGGCGTGGTCGAGGCGGACGCGCTGCTCGGCGCCGACCGCGTGCGGGCCGGCGACGTGGTCATCGCGATGGCGGCCTCGGGCCTGCACTCCAACGGCTACTCGCTGGTGCGCCACGTGCTGCTGAACGAGGCCGGCTGGAAGCTGGACCGCAAGGTCGAGGAGTTCGGCCGCACCCTCGGCGAGGAACTGCTGGAGCCGACCCGGATCTACTCGCTGGACTGCCTGGCGCTCACCCGCGCCACCGAGATCCACGCCTTCTCGCACGTCACCGGCGGCGGCCTGGCGGCCAACCTGGCCCGGGTCGTCCCGGACGGCCTGCACGCCCGCCTGGACCGCGGCACCTGGACCCCGCTGCCGGTCTTCCGGACCGTCGCCGAGGTCGGCAAGGTGGCCACCCTGGAGATCGAGAAGACGCTCAACATGGGCGTCGGCATGGTCGCGGTCGTCCCGCCGTCCTCGGTGGACGCCGTGCTGGCGATCCTGGAGGACCGCGGCGTCGAGGCCTGGCTGCTCGGCGACATCGTCGAGCGCACCGGCGAGCACGAGGCCGGCGCGGCGCTCTACAACGCCTACGAGGGCTTCACCGCGGGCTGAGCCCGGCGGACGGACGAGAGGGCCCCTCCGGCGCACCGGAGGGGCCCTCCCGCATCCTGCCACCCGGGGGTGGCGGCACCACCGGTACGCGGGAACGCCGAAAACCGGCCTGACGCTCTGGGCGTCCGGACCGGTCGGCGAAACTACTGGCTACGAGCGGCGAGAGGCCTGCGACGGCCCGGTGCCCGGCCCGGTGTCGTCCTCGTCGTCGAGGTCGGCGTAGCGGGCGGCGTACTCCGCATACGGGTCGTCGTCCTCCTCCTCGATCGGCTCTGGCTCGATCGGAGCGGTGGACGGCGATGCGCCCAGCTCGTTGGACAGACGGTTAGCGTCAAACCCGCCGCTGTTGTACTTCAGCTCGCGGGCGACCTTCGTCTGCTTGGCCTTGGCCCGGCCGCGCCCCATGGGTCGACCCCCTCAACGATGGGGCTCACGGCCCCGAGTCTGACACGTGTTCATGATCAGGACCGGCCTGCCCGAATGGGAGGACCGTCCCTTGGAGCATTAACGGTACCTGTTTCCGCCGCTGGACGGTACGTCGTCGGTGTGACGTGGCGCGCACCGACTGCACCCGAGACCAGGTCTTCCCAGGTCAGGGGAGGTTTTGCGGCGTTTTGCGCGCTGTCCGGAGGTGTCTGAGGTCCGTCGTTCCAGGACCGATTATCCCCCCAAGGGGGACCTCGGATCACCCGATCGGGCGCAGAAGTGAGAATCCGGTTCCACATCGTGATGCGCGGGGGACGGCTGGGTCCCTCCCGCCCGGGGGCGGGCCGGAGGGGAGCGGCCGCCCCCCGCGCATCCGGGGCCCGGGGGCGCCGGATCAGGCCCGGCGGGCGCCCGGCAGCAGGACCGCGCGCAGCGCGCTGATCTCGCGCATCCGCTTCTCGGCCAGGCGGTCGGCGGCGACCGCCGGCGGGACGCCGTCGGAGGCGGCCCGGGTGAAGATCTCCAGGGTGGTGTCGAAGATCCTGGTGGCCTTGTTCTTGGCCCGGTCGAAGTTGAAGCCCTCGATCTCGTCGGCGACCTGGATCACGCCGCCGGAGTTCACCAGGTAGTCCGGCGCGTAGAGGATGCCGCGGTCGGCGAGGTCCTTCTCGACGCCCGGGTGGGCCAGCTGGTTGTTGGCCGCGCCGCAGACGATCGCGGTGCCGGACTCGCCGAGCGCGGCCACCGTGTCGTCGGTCAGCGCGCCGCCCAGGGCGCAGGGGGCGTAGACGTCCAGCCGGGCCTGCAGCAGGGCGGCGGTGTCGGCGACGACCTCCACCTCCGGGTGGGCCGCGCGGACGCGGTTCACGGCGGTCTCGGAGACGTCGGTGATGACGACGGTGGCGCCGTCCGCGACGAGGTGGCCGACCAGGTAGTGGCCGACCTTGCCGACGCCCGCGACGCCGACCCGCTTGCCGCGCAGGGTCGGCTGGCCCCAGCGGGCCTGGGCGGTGGCGCGCATGCCCTGGAAGACGCCGAAGGCGGTCAGGATGGACGAGTCGCCGGCGCCGCCGTGCTCGGGCGAGCGGCCGGTCACGAACTGCGTCTCGCGCGCGATGACGTCCATGTCCTGCACGTAGGTGCCCACGTCGCAGGCGGTGATGTAGCGGCCGCGCAGGGACTCCACGAAGCGGCCGTAGGCGCGGAGCATCGCCTCGTTCTTGTCCTTGTTGGGGTCGCCGATGATGACGGCCTTGCCGCCGCCGAGGTCGAGCCCGGCCAGCGCGTTCTTGTAGGACATGCCGCGGGACAGGTTGAGCGCGTCCTCCAGGGCCGCCTCCTCGGAGGCGTACGGGAAGAAGCGGGTGCCGCCGAGGGCCGGGCCCAGCGCGGTGGAGTGGATGGCGATGATCGCCTTGAGCCCGGAGCTGCGGTCGTGGCAGAGGACGACCTGCTCGTGGCCGTCGCCGGGGGCGCCGTCCTGCTCGGTACGGAAGATCCTGCTGAGCACTCCGGGTGCGGGGTGCGTGGCGGATGTCTGTACGTCGGTCACTGTGGTGACTCCAGTATCGAAGGCCCGCCTGCTGTGGTGCGGGCGCCTAGGGCGAAGCGTAGTCGCGGGGGCGTCGCCGATCCGCCCTCTTGTCCGAGCTTGTACCGGCCGTCCGAGGAGTGAGACGGCGGGGGCGCGGTGCGGGCGCGAACGGTTCGGGAGCGCGCTCTCCCGGGGCCGGGCGGCGCGTGCGACCATGCAGGACGTGACCGTCGTACGCACCTCGGTACTGCCGCCCTACGCCGCCCACCTGCGGGTCTACGAGCCGCTGGCCGCCTACTCGGAGCCCGAGCGGGCACGCTGGCAGGGCTACGCGGCGGAGCACGGCCCGGACGCCGTCGAGGCGGCGCAGCCGGTGGCCGCGGCCGTCCTGGAGGAGCAGCGGGAGGCGCTGGCGGAGCTGGCCGCCCGGACGCCCCGGGCGCTGCCCGAGCGGGAGAGCGAGCGGGCCTACGTGCGGGTGGTGGACGGCGTGCTGTACGTCTGCCCGTGGGCGACCAGGCTGCGCAGCTGGCAGGCGCTGGAGGAGCTGCGGGCGGGCGCGCCGGTGGCGCTGCTGGACACCGCGGTGCCGCCGGCGGCCCGGGCGGCGGCCGAGGCGGACCGGGAGCGCTGGCGGGCCGGCCATCCGGACGCCAGGCCGTGGATCCTGACCAGCCGGTGGGAGGTGCCGGTGCGCTGGTTCCTGCCGTTCGGGGACGAGGACCGCTGCTTCGTGCCGGTGCCGGAGCGGGGCAAGCCGGGGCGGGCGGCGGCGCTGTTCTACCTGGTGCCGATGGCGCAGGCGCGCCGCCGGGTGGCGCGGGCCTTCCGGGTGCTGCGTGAAGAGGTGCCGGACGGGGAACTGGTTCGGGGGGCGGAGCGGATCGGGCGGTGGCTGGAGGAGTTCCACCCGCGTTCGCTGGTGGAGCTGGACTACGGGGGGCTGGTGCATCTGCTGGGGCCGGAGCGGCTGTTGGCGGACCGTTCGGCGGGGGAACTGGAGGAGGGGCTGCGCGCGCTGCGGGCGGGGGACACCGCGGAGGCGCTGCGCGCGTACGGGGAACTGACGGCGCGCTGGCGGAGGGTGCTGGCGCTGCGGTACGCGAACTGACGTCCGACCGCCCGTGTATGACTGGTAAGAGTCCTAGGGCCCGAGTCGCATGACCAAGGTCCTGGTTCGGGTCAATAGCTGTCGAACGTGACACTACTCACCGTTGACGCGAACTTACCCCTATGTGCAAAAATGGGACAACCAGCCCAACTTCACGTGAGCGTGCCCACTTTTGGGTGGTTCTGGAGTCGATGCGCGCTTTGCGGGGAAACGGATGGTCTGACCCCATCGTAACCGGGCGTCACGGCCGAGTGACTGCCCGTTATGGGGTGGTCCATCGCCATCCGTCGCTCTTGAACCCGTGAGGGGTCAATTTTGGCGGTTTGGTCGATAGGGCTGGACGGATGGTGTAGTTGTAGACACCAGGACAAGCCGTTCGTCCTATAACCGACTCGGCCCGTCTATGCCATTTCGGGCATCGCGGGCCAAGGTGCAGAATTTGAAGGATAGAACCGCCCTGGTTCGGTTCTCCCGAGGAGGCCGCTCATGACCGCTCGTACCCCTGATGCTGAGCCCCTGCTGACGCCGGCAGAGGTTGCCACCATGTTCCGCGTGGACCCGAAGACGGTCACTCGCTGGGCCAAGGCGGGCAAGCTGACGTCCATTCGCACGCTCGGCGGTCACCGCCGTTACCGCGAGGCGGAGGTGCGCGCTCTGCTGGCCGGGATTCCCGCTCAGCGCACTGAGGCCTGATAGGCCAAAGGCTCTTTAAAGGGGCCGCTTACCGGACTCCGCCGGGTCCGGTAAGCGGCCCCTTTGTCATGCCCGGGCACTCGCCCCCCAACGTACGGAATGTTGAACTCCGGATAACGATTTGATGCGCATGATGCGGGGGGGATTTACAGTGAATGGCTGTACAATTTTACATATTAAATTAGCGAGGCCCTGGTGAGGGTGGTGCAGGGGTGCTCTCAGGAAAAGATAAGTGACGACGGTCACACCGTCCGTCACTTGTGGTCCGGACCTGGTCCGGGGTAGAAGCCGGACGCTCAAAAGCGAGAGGCCCGGAACCTGACGGTTCCGGGCCTCTCGCACTGCGGCGATCCCGACGGGACTTGAACCCGCGACCTCCACCTTGACAGGGTGGCGAGCTAACCAACTGCTCCACGGGACCAGAGTTTTCTGATCTCGTTCACTCGCTTGCCGCGCTGCGAACAAGACAGATCGTAGCCCATGATGGGCCCCCAGGTCGAACTGGCACCTGAGGGCCCCTGAGAGAGGCCGCCCAGCTCAGAGCGTGGCCCTGGCCGCCTCCATCGCCTTCGTGATCCGCTTCTCCGACACCGGGCTCGGCGTGCCCAGCGACTGGGCGAAGAAACTGACCCGCAGCTCCTCGATCATCCAGCGGATCGCCCGCACCTCCGCGGACGGCTGCCGCCCGGCCGGCACCGCCGCCAGCAGCTCCCCGTACTCCCGCTGCACCTGCTGGACCTTCAGCAGCTGCTGGGCGTCCCGCTGCGGGTGGTTGGGCAGCGCCTCCAGCCGGCGGTCCACCGCCAGCAGGTAGCGCTTGAGGTCCGGCAGCCGCTGCCAGCCGGTGTCCGTGACGAAGCCCGGGTGCACCAGGGAGGCCAGGTGCAGCCGGACGTCGTTCACCGCGTTCAGCAGCACCGGGCTGCTCACCGTCTTCAGCCGGGTCGAGGCCTTGTGGAAGGCGATCAGCGCGGTGGCCGTCTTCAGCGTGGTGTCCGCGGACAGGTCGTACAGGTCCGTCCGCACCTTGTCGTGCAGCGTGCCGAAGGCCGCCTCGTCCCAGGCCGGTCCGCCGGCCAGGGTCATCAGCCGGTCCGTCGCACAGGCCACCACGTCCTCGAACAGGGCGTTCACCGAGCCGTGCGGGTTGTGCGAGAGCGCCAGCTTCGCCTGGTTGCCCAGCCGGCCCTGGATGGACTTGGCCGGGGAGGTGGTGGTCAGCATCAGCAGCCGGCGGGTGCCCTCCCACATCGACTGCGCCTGTGCCTGCGGGGTGTCGAACAGCTTCACGCCGACCGACTCCCCCTCGTCCACCAGGCCCGGGTAGGCGCGCAGCGAGTGGCCGCGCGAGCGCTGCTCGAAGGTGCGCTGGAGGACGGGCAGGCCGCCCGGCCAGGCGGTCAGCCCGCTCTGCTCGATGCCCTGGCCGGAGGCCGCCGAGGACAGCGTCTCCTTGAGCTTCGGCTTGAGCCGCAGCCGCAGCTCCTCCAGGTCCTTGGACTCGGCGAGCTTGCGGCGGCCGTCCACCACCCGGAAGGTCACCTTGAGGTGGTCCGGCACCCGCTCGTCGTCCCAGGCCTCCGGCGGCACGGTGACGGCCGTCAGGCGCTTGAGGACGCGCTCCAGGGACGGCAGCAGTGGTTCCTGGCGGTCCTTCACCTCGCGCAGCGCCGCCTTCGCGAAGTCCGGTGCCGGGACGAAGTTGCGCCGGATCGCCTTCGGCAGCGACTTGATGTACGCGGTGACCAGCTCCGCCCGCAGGCCCGGGATCTGCCAGTCGAAGCCCTCCGCGGTGACCTGGTTGAGCACCGGCAGCGGGATGTGGACGGTCACGCCGTCCGCGTCGCTGCCCGGCTCGAACTGGTAGGTCAGCTGGAAGCGCAGCTTGCCCTGCTGCCAGTGGTCCGGGTAGTCGGCCTCCGTGACGCCGCCCGCGGCGTCGTTGATCAGCATCGACTTCTCGAAGTTGAGCAGGTCCGGCTGCTCGTGCCGGGCCTTCTTCCACCAGGAGTCGAAGTGCCGGGTGGAGACCACGTCCTCCGGCAGCCGGGCGTCGTAGAACTCGAACAGGGTCTGGTCGTCGACCAGGATGTCCCGGCGCCGGGCCCGGTTCTCCAGCTCCTCGACCTCGCCGAGCAGCGTGCGGTTCTCGGCGAAGAACCGGTGGTGGGTCTCCCAGTCGCCCTCGACCAGCGCGTTGCGGATGAACAGCTCGCGGCACAGCTCCCGGTCGATCCGGCCGTAGTTGACCTTGCGCTGGGCGACGACCGGCATCCCGTAGAGCGTCACCCGCTCGTACGCCAGGACGGCGCCGGCCTTCTTCTCCCAGTGCGGCTCGCTGTACGTCCGCTTGATCAGGTGGCCGGCCAGCGGCTCCACCCACTCCGGCTCGATCTTGGCGTTGATCCGCGCCCACAGCCGGGACGTCTCCACCAGCTCGGCCGACATCACCCAGCGCGGCGGCTTCTTGAACAGGCCCGAGCCCGGGAACACCGCGAACCGGGCGCCGCGCGCGCCGCCGTACTCGCGCTTCTCCACGTCGAACAGACCGATGTGGGAGAGCAGGCCGGCCAGCAGCGACTGGTGGATCCGGTCGGCGTCCGGCTCGGCGTCCTCGTGCGGCTCCTCGATGGTGACGCCCAACTGCTTGGCGACCGTGCGCAGCTGGGTGTAGACGTCCTGCCACTCCCGTATCCGCAGGTAGTTGAGGAACTCCGCCTTGCACATCCGGCGGAAGGCCGAGGAGGACAGCTCGCGCTGCTGCTCCCGGACGTAGCGCCACATCGCCAGGTAGGAGAGGAAGTCGGAGGTCTCCGAGTTGAACCGGCGGTGCCGCTCGTCGGCGGCCTGGCGCTTCTCGGCGGGGCGCTCGCGCGGGTCCTGGATGGAGAGCGCGGCGGCGATCACCATCACGTCGCGCACGCAGCCGTTCTTGTCGGCCTCCAGCACCATCCGGGCCATCCGCGGGTCCACCGGGAGCTGGGCCAGCTGGCGGCCGAGCGCGGTGAGGCGCTTGCGCGGGTCCTTCTCGTCCGGGTCCAGCGCGCCCAGCTCGTGCAGCAGGTGCACGCCGTCCTTGATGTTGCGGGAGTCCGGCGGGTCCAGGAACGGGAAGGCGGCGATGTCGCCGAGGCCCGCCGCCGTCATCTGCAGGATCACCGAGGCCAGGTTGGTGCGCAGGATCTCGGCGTCGGTGAACTCGGGGCGGGAGAGGAAGTCCTCCTCCGAGTACAGCCGGATGCAGATGCCGTCGGAGGTGCGGCCGCAGCGGCCCTTGCGCTGGTTGGCGCTGGCCTGGCTGATCGCCTCGATCGGCAGCCGCTGCACCTTGGTGCGGTGGCTGTAGCGGGAGATCCGGGCGGTGCCCGGGTCGATCACGTACTTGATGCCGGGGACGGTGAGGCTGGTCTCGGCGACGTTGGTGGCGAGGACGATCCGGCGGCTGCCGGAGCGCTGGAACACCCGGTGCTGCTCGGCCGAGCTCAGCCGGGCGTACAGCGGCAGGACCTCGGTGGACTTGAGCTTCAGCTTGTCCAGGGCGTCGGCGGTGTCGCGGATCTCGCGCTCGCCGGAGAGGAAGACCAGGATGTCGCCCGGGCCCTCGGCCTGGAGTTCCTTGGCCGCGTCGCAGATCGCCTGGATCTGGTCCCGGTCGCGGTCGGCGTCCGTCGCGTCGTCGTCCTCGTCCAGGTCGTCGACGAGCGGGCGGTACCGGACCTCCACCGGGTAGGTGCGGCCGGAGACCTCGATGATCGGGGCGTCGTTGAAGTGCCGGGCGAAGCGCTCCGGGTCGATGGTCGCGGAGGTGATCACGACCTTGAGGTCCGGGCGGCGGGGGAGCAGCTGCTTGACGTAGCCGAGGATGAAGTCGATGTTGAGGCTGCGTTCGTGCGCCTCGTCGATGATCAGGGTGTCGTACTGGAGCAGTTCGCGGTCGGTCTGGATCTCCGCGAGCAGGATGCCGTCCGTCATCAGCTTGACCAGGGTGTCCTGGCCGACCTGGTCGGTGAACCGGACCTTCCAGCCGACCGCCTCGCCCAACGGGCTGCGCAGCTCCTCCGCGACCCGCTCGGCGACCGTACGGGCGGCGATCCGGCGCGGCTGGGTGTGGCCGACCAGACCGCGCACGCCGCGGCCCAGTTCCAGACAGATCTTCGGGATCTGGGTGGTCTTGCCGGAGCCGGTCTCACCCGCGACGATCACCACCTGGTGGTCCCGGATGGCAGCCAGGATCTCGTCCTTCTTCTGGCTGACCGGCAGCTCGGCGGGATAGGTGATCGGGGGGACGGCGCCGCGGCGCTGCTCGACCAGCAGCTCGGCGCGGTCGATGTCGGCGGCGATCTGGGCGGCGACCTTCTGCCGGGCCTCGGGCTTGCGGACCCGACGGGCGCCCTCCAGCCGGCGCCCGATCCGCACCTGGTCGCGCAGGGTCAGCTCGGGCAGGCGGGCGGCCAGCTCACCGATACCGGGACCCTCGGCGGGTGCGGGGGCGGACTGGACTACGGGAGAACTCACTGCGGGCATCCCTCTAGGTTCGCAAGGAGGCACGGTGACGCGCACCTCGGTTTTCGAGCCCCTCCAGTGTCACAGCCCCCGGCGGCCCAGCGCGAACGGCGGGTCCGGGCACGGTGGCACTGCGCGGGACGGCTTCGGCGGGGGTCGCTCCGGTGGGGGAGCTTCGGGCCGGGCGGCTGCGGGCGGGGCCAGGCAACGGTTCGGGGCGGTTTCGGGCTCTGGGGGTTGAGGGGGTGCTCATGGGAGCCCAGAAGACCGTGCGGGACGAGGAGTTCCGCGCGTTCACCGGCAGCGCGTGGACCCGGCTGCTCAGGACGGCGTACCTGCTCGCGGGGGACGGGCACACCGCCGAGGACCTGGTCCAGCAGGCCCTGGAGCGGGCGTACGTCGCCTGGGGCCGGGTCCGGGCGGCCGACGACCCGCACGCCTACGTCCGCCGGATCCTGGTCAACGAGCACGCCCGGCGGTTCCGTCGCAGAGCGGCCGAGGAACTGGTCACCGCCGTCCCCGACCGGGCCGCACCCGAGGGCCCCGACGGCTACGCGCGGCTGGACGAACGGGCGGCGCTGCTCACCGCCCTCGGCACGCTGCCGCCCCGGCAGCGGCAGGCCGTCGTGCTGCGGTACTGGGAGGACCTCACCGAGACCCAGACCGCCGCGGCGATGGGCTGCTCGGTCGGGACGGTGAAGAGCCAGGCGGCCAGGGGCCTGGCCAAGCTGCGGGAGGCCTCCTCACTCAACGGGCTGACGAGCATCGGAGGCGGAAGATGACCAACGAGGGCAACGAGGGCAACGAGGGCGGCGTGGGTGGCGAGGGTGGCGAGGACCTGGCCGGGGCGGGGTTCGGTGGCGGTGGCGAGGCTGCGGCTGCGGCTGCGGCGCGCGTCCTGAGCGAGCTGGCCGGAAGCGTCGAGATCGGGGTGGTCCCGTACGACCGGCTGGTCGCCGGGGGGCGGCGCCGGCTGCGGCGCCGTCGGCTGCTGACCAGCGGGGCGGTGGCGGTGCTGGTCGCGGCGGCCGTCGTCGGGGGAACGGCACTCGGCGGGCTCGGACGGGGGCCGGGCGACGCGGCGGACGCGGGGGCGGTGGTGGCGACCGCCCCGACCGCCACCGTGGCTGCGGGCGCCGGGGGCGCCGCCGCGCCGCCGACCGCCCCCGTACGGGATCCGTTCACCCCGGCCCGGGTCGTGGTCGGCCAGGGCACCGCGAACGGCCGGCAGTGGCAGGCGTGGGCCGCGTTCTGGCCGGCGGCCACCACCAAGGAGGACGCCCTCCGGCAGGCCCAGCTGATCTGGGCGGACCGGCACGCGGCCGGCCCGCAACTGCCGAGGACCACCCGGGCGGACATCGACCGCAGCTGGCGCCCCGACGTGGACCTGGTGAACCTCTACGCGACCGTGGACGGGCAGCGCCAGGTCGACGACTCGATGCACGACACCCCCGCTCCGGGGGCGCCGGACGGGGCGATCATCGACCGGGCCACCTCCGGAGGAGGGACGATGCTCGGGCTCAAGGGCGGGGAACTCGGCGCCTCACCGGTCGTGATCGCCGGCGTCCGGCCCCGGGTCGCGAAGGTCGTGGTCACCTGGGACACCGGCGGCGTCAGCGAGTCGGTGCCGGTCGCCCTCGGGGACTCCCCGACGCGCTGGTACGCGATCGCCAAGAAGCCGGGCGCCCAGGCCCGCACGTTCACGTACTACGCGGCGGACGGATCCGTGCTGGGCACCGACGCCAGCTGGTTCCGCTCCTACTGAACCCGGTCCACGGGTCCCCGGCCCTCCGCCGGATCGCCGGTGCCGTGCGCCGCAGCGGATGTGACGGCCCGTCGGCAGCCCGGGCGGCGGTGGCCGATGAGCCGCGTCGCGACGCCGGCCCGGCGGGCGGTGGCGTCGTGAGGCGGCTCACGGGCCGAGCGCGGCCTGGTCGGCGTCCGGCAGCCAGTCGCGGGCCGGGTCGTACTCCAGCCAGCGGCTGCGGCGGGCCTCCTCGGCGAACGCCCGCAGCAGCGGCTCCAGCCGGGGGTGGGGACCGTCCCCGCTCCCGGTGGCGGGCCAGCCGGCGGGCCCGTCCGCGCGCCAGACCAGGGACCAGGCGTAGAGCGGCGTCGGATCGGCCAGCGGCACCGTCCGCACCCCCGGGCGGCCCGGGCCGGAAGGGACCTCCGGCAGCGGGAGGTCGGCGGGCACGAGCGAGAAGCACGTCGGATCGGTGCGGACCCGCTCGACGAAGTGCTCCAGCCCCAGGTTTGTCGAACCGACCCGCTCGGTCACCCCGAACCGGTCCGCGAAGCGGGTCAGGAAGTCCAGCCGGTCCACCGCCGCGGGGAAGCGCAGCACACTGCCGCGCAGTTCCGCCGGGCTCAGCACGTCCCGGCCGGCCAGCGGATGGTCGGTGCTCAGCAGCGCGTCCACCGGCTCCAGCCGCACCAGCCGGTGCGTCAACCCGGCATCACCGCCGTCCGCCGGCGGATGCACCCGGCCGAACCCGGCATCCGACTCCCCCCGCAGCAGTGCCGCCGCGACCGACGGCAGATCCCGGCCCGGCACCGGCTCCACCTCCAGCCCCGGCACCCCGCCGACCGCCTGCGCGACCGTCCGCATCGGCGCGTACAGGTGCCCCCAGACGTCGACCCGCAGCGGCCGCCCGGCACCCCCCACCGCCGCCACCGCCAGCTCCCCCTGCTCCAGCACCCGCCGCGCCGGCCCCAGGAACCGCAGCCCCGCCCCGGCCAGCCCCACCCCCCGCGCGTCCCGCTCCAGCAACCGCACCCCGAGCACCCCCTCCAACCGGGCCACCCGCTTCGACAGCGCCTGCTGGCTGATCCCCAACCGCCCCGCCGCCCGGCCGAAGTGCAACTCCTCCGCGGCCACCACGAACGCCCGCACCTGCGCGAGATCAAGATCCATGGCCGCTCAGCCTAGTTGGGCCTCGTGGATCTTGCCGGGCCCCTCCGCCCGTCCTTCCACAACCACCGGTTGTCGCCGCCGCGCCACGGTTGTTGGACCGGGCTCGGGGCCGCGCGGTGAGGTGGGGGTGCGCCGGGGCCGGAGCGGCCGGGCGGCGTCGAAGGAGGCGAGCGGGGATGAAGGCGCTGGTGGGGACGGGGTTGGCGGACACGCCGGTCGGGTTCGCCGAGGTCGAGCAGCCGCGGCCGGGGCCGGGGGAGGCCCTGGTGAAGGTCGAGGCGTTCTCGGTGAACCGGGGCGAGACCTTCCAACTGGAGGCGCCCCGGCCCGGCTGGCGGCCGGGCAAGGACGTCGCCGGGCTGGTCGTCCAGGCCGCCGCCGACGGCTCGGGGCCGGCCGTCTGTCGGCGGGTGGTCGGCCACCCGCCGGCCGGGGGCTGGGCCGAGTACGTCGCCGTGCCCACCTCCTCGCTCGCCGAACTGCCCGACACCCTGGACGCCGTCCGCGCCGCCGCCCTCCCGCTCGCGGGCCTCACGGCGCTGCGCCTGCTCCGTACCGCGGGCGCGCTGGCCGGCCGCCGGGTGCTGCTGACCGGCGCCTCCGGCGGCGTCGGGCACTACGTCACCGAACTGGCCGCCGCCGCCGGCGCCGAGCTGACCGCCGTCACCGCCTCACCGGAACGCGGCCGCCGGCTCACCGAACTGGGCGCCGCCGAGGTGGTCCACGAGGTCGGCGCGGCGCGCGGCCCGTACGACCTGGTGCTGGAGTCCACCGGCGGCGCCGCCCTGCCGCTGGCACTCGCCCGGCTCGCCCGGCGCGGCACCCTGATCTGGTTCGGACAGGCCTCCCGGACGCCCGCCACCCTCGACTTCTTCGACTTCTTCGCCGGCCCCGAGTCCGCCACCCTGCGGCACTTCCACTACGCCGACTCCGACCTGCCGGACGGCGCCGACCTCGCCACCCTGGTGCGCCTGGCCGCGCAGGGCCGATTGACCCCGGAACTCGGCCGGGTCGCGCCCTGGAGCGAGACCGCCACCGTCCTCACCGACCTGCGCGAGCGCCGGATCCGCGGCAAGGCCGTGCTGACCGTCGCCTGACCGCGGTCCGGCTGGCTGCAGCCCGTCGCCTGACCGTCCCGAGACCCGCCGTCCGAAGAGGAGAAGGGAACCCGTGATGCCCGACACCCCCGACCTGAGCCTCCTCGACACCCCCGGTCTGAGCCTCCTCGACACCCCCGGTCTGCTGGCCGGCTTCGTCGAGGAGAACCGCCCGCGCGCCCACGGCCCCCGGAACGGCGGAAGCCCCGCAGCGAGATCGCTGCGGGGCTTCCGGTTTGTGGCCAGGGCCGGGGTCGAACCGGCGACCTTCCGCTTTTCAGGCGGACGCTCGTACCAACTGAGCTACCTGGCCGTACTACACCGTCTCTTGCGAGACGAGCGATCCCGACGGGACTTGAACCCGCGACCTCCACCTTGACAGGGTGGCGAGCTAACCAACTGCTCCACGGGACCTTGTAGTGGTTTCCCACTAAGGTCTTGCGGCACTGCTTTTTACTACGGTACTGCGTGCCCCCAACGGGATTCGAACCCGTGCTACCGCCTTGAAAGGGCGGCGTCCTGGGCCACTAGACGATGAGGGCTTGCGGCCTGTCCCGCTGTTTCCAGCGTTCGGGGACGTCGAGAAGCATATGGGATGTAGGGCGGATCGCCAAAACGGGTTTCGGCCGGGTGGGTGGAGGCCGCTCGGGGAGGGGGTCAGGACCAGCCGAGTTCGTCGAGTTCGTGGTCGTCGAAGCCGAAGTGGTGGGCGACCTCGTGGATGACCGTGGTGCGGACCTCGTCGACGACCTGGTCGTGGGTCTCGCAGTGCCGGAGGGTGGGGCCGAGGTAGATGATGATCCGGTCGGGCAGGACGCCCGCGTACCACTCGCCGCGTTCGGTGAGCGGGGTGCCCTCGTAGAGGCCGAGGAGTTCCGGGTCGGCGGGGTCGGGCTCGTCCTCGACGAAGACGGCGACGTTGTCCATCATGGCCGCGAGCTGCGGGGGAATCTGGTCGAGGGCGTCGCTGACCAGCGTCTCGAACTCTTCCCGGGTCATCTCCACCGGTTCATTGTCGGGTCTGGAGTGACGGTGTGCCAGGCAGCGGGAGCCGGTGTTTGATGGGGTTATGGCGACCTCGGACGGCACGGTGGACGGCCCGGCGCGGACCCGGCCGGTGGATGACGGTGCGGTCGCCCGGAGGCGGCCGCCGGTGTGGCGCGGGCAGGGGCCGGCCGTGGCGGTGATCGCGCTGGGCGGGGCGATCGGGGCGGTGGCGCGGTACGGCGCCGGGCTGGCCTGGGCGAACGGGCCGGCGGCGTTCCCGTGGACGACGCTGCTGATCAACGTGGTCGGGTGCACGGTGATCGGGGTGTTCCTGGTGGTGATCACCGAGGGGCGTCCGGCGCACCCGCTGCTGCGGCCGTTCTTCGGCACCGGGGTGCTGGGCGGCTTCACCACCTTCTCGACGTACGCGGTCGACGTCCGGCGGCTGGTGGAGGAGGGGCGGCTCGGGCTCGGGCTGGCGTACCTGGGGCTGACGCTGCTGGGCGCGCTCGGCGCGGTGTGGGTGGCGGCCGGGTTGACGCGCCGTTTGATCGCCCGTGCGGACGGGGGCGTGCGGTGAGCAGGTTGAGCGGGCCGGCGCTGCGGCTGACCGTGCTGGTGGGGGAGAACGACCGCTGGCACCACCGGCCGCTGTACAGCGAGATCGTGCACCGGGCGCGGGCGGCGGGGCTGGCCGGGGCGAGCGTGTTCCGGGGGATCGAGGGGTTCGGGGCGTCGTCGCTGGTGCACACGGCGCGGCTGCTGTCGCTGAGCGAGGACCTGCCGGTGGCGGTGGTGATCGTGGACGAGGAGGAGCGGGTGCGGGCGTTCCTGCCGCAGCTGGACGGGCTGGTGGCGGAGGGCCTGGTGCTGCTGGACCACTGCGAGGTGGTCAGGTACGTGGGGCGGGAAGGGGCTTCGGGGTGAACTGGCTGTTGGTGGTGGCGGGTGCGGTGGTCGGCGCGCCGCTGCGGTACCTGACCGACCGGGCGGTGCAGGCCCGGCACGACTCGGTGTTCCCGTGGGGGACGTTCGCGGTGAACGTGGTCGGCTGCCTGGTGCTCGGCCTGGTGACCGGGGCGGTGGCGGCGGGGGCCGCGTCCCCGCAGGTCCAGGTGCTGCTGGGGACGGGGCTGTGCGGGGCGCTGACCACGTACTCGACCTTCTCGTACGAGACGCTGCGGCTGGTCGAGACCGGGGCGGGGCGGTACGCGCTGGCGAACGTGGCGGGCAGTGTGGTGGCGGGGCTGGTCGCGGTGTACGCGGGGGCGGAGCTGGCCTCGGCGCTCTGGGGCTGAGCGGCGGCCGGTCGGCCGGCGCGGCGGGTTGCCGGGCTGCCGGTTCGGCGGGCGGGGCCGGTCTCCCCCGGGCGCTTCCTGGCGCGCTGCCCGTGTCCCGTCGGGGCGGGCGCGCGTTGGGCACCGAAAGCGGCCGCGCGGCAGTGGGCGGCCCGGGTGGGGCGGTGGAGAGGGAGCTCGGTGGCTTCGGTGCGGGCGGTTCGGGCGGTGATGCGTACGGCTTCGGTGCGTACGGCTTCGGTGCGCGCGGTTTCGGTGCGGGCGGCGGGACTTCGTGCGGAGGGGCGTCGCGTGGCGGGGCTTCCCGTGGTGCGGGCGGCGCGGTCGGAGCGGGCGCGGACGGCGGGACTGCGGGCGGCGGCGGTGCTCGCGGTGGCCGGGCTGGGGCTGACGGGGTGCATGTCGGTCGGTCCGGAGGCCGAGGTGAAGCACGGGGTGGCGCCGGTCGGGCAGGTCGGTCCGGCGGGCAAGCCGGGGGCGACGGGCGGGCCGTCGGCCTCACCGAGCGGCGGGCATCCGGGGGGTGCGTCCGGGCGCCCGGAGCGTCCGGGGGGCTTGCAGGGCGAGAACGCGCCGTCCGGGGCGACGGCCACGGCGGCGGGCGAGGCGGCATCCGGCGCGAACGGCGCGGCCGCCGGCGTGGTCCCGGTGCCGGGGGCGCCCGCCGCGGACGCCGCGCCGGGCGGCAGCGGCATGAACGGTTCGGCGGGCGGCGTGAACGCCAGCCCCGCGCCCCGGCCGGGCGGCGGTGCGGCGGCCGGTACGGGCGGTGCGGCGGGCGGCGGGGGCACCGGGGGCGCGGGCGGGGCCGGCGGCACCGGTGAGGGCCGCTCCGGCGGTGCGGCGGGCACGCCGTCGACCACGCCGAGCAGCCACCCGTCGACGTCCCCCGAGCCCGAGCACACCTCACCCGCCGCGACCGTCCCACCGACCACGGAGCCCTCGGCCGGCAACTCCGGTTCCTCGGCCCCGAGCCCGCATGCGGGTGGGCATTAGCGGGCTGGCCAGGGCATTTGCCTCTGATCCCGAGGTTCGTCTATGGTGGTAGATCGTTCGTTTGATCCATTTGACTGGCGCCCTACTTCCATCTGGCGCCCTTGGCGCGTTCCGGCGATCCGTGGCTGACCGCATAGAGGCGGTTGTGAAACAGAACCCCCGGACTTTGGCGCGTGCCACTTCCGGAAGGTTTTACATGTCTCTCGTTGACGACGCCCGCTTCGCCATGCCCGCGAGCGAGGCCGCCGCCGATGTCACCGACACCGCCGACACCCTCACCGAAGCCGTTGACGCCGTCGCGGCCGCCGACGCCGACGTCGACGTCGACGTCGAGCTGAACGCCGACGCCGTCGAGGCCGAGGAGGCCGTCGAGGCCGCCGAGCCCACCATCACCTTCGGCGACCTGGGCCTGCACGACGACGTCGTGCGCGCCCTCGCCAAGCGCGGTGTCACCACCCCGTTCCCGATCCAGGCCGCGACCATCCCGGACGCCCTGGCCGGCAAGGACGTGCTGGGCCGTGGCCGTACCGGCTCCGGCAAGACCCTCAGCTTCGGCCTGCCGCTGCTGACCCGCCTCGCCGACGGCGAGCGCACCAAGCCCAAGCACCCGCGCGGCCTGATCCTCGTCCCGACCCGCGAGCTGGCCATGCAGGTGGCCGACGCCCTGGAGCCGTTCGGCTCGGTGCTCGGGCTCAAGCTCAAGGTCGTCTGCGGCGGCACCTCGATGTCGAACCAGATCTACGCGCTGGAGCGCGGCGTCGACGTCCTGGTCGCCACCCCCGGCCGTCTGCGCGACCTGCTGAACCGCGGCAGCGCCAAGCTGGCCGACGTCCGGACCGTCGTGCTCGACGAGGCCGACCAGATGGCCGACATGGGCTTCCTGCCCGAGGTCACCGAGATCCTCGACCAGGTGCCGGCCGGTGGCCAGCGTCTGCTGTTCTCCGCCACCCTGGAGAACGAGATCGACACCCTGGTCAAGCGCTACCTGAAGAACCCGGTCACCCACGAGGTCGACCCGTCGGCCGGCGCGGTCACCACCATGACCCACCACATCCTCGTGGTGAAGCCCAAGGACAAGGCGCCGATCACCAACGCGATCGCCGCCCGCAAGGGCCGCACGATCATCTTCGTCCGCACCCAGATGGGCGCCGACCGCGTCGCCGAGCAGCTCATCGAGGCCGGCGTGAAGGCCGACGCGCTGCACGGCGGGATGACCCAGGGCGCCCGTACCCGCGTCCTCGGCGACTTCAAGGACGGCTACGTCAACGTCGTCGTCGCCACCGACGTCGCCGCCCGCGGCATCCACGTCGACGGCATCGACCTGGTCCTCAACGTGGACCCGGCCGGCGACCACAAGGACTACCTGCACCGCTCCGGCCGCACCGCCCGGGCCGGGCGCTCCGGCGCCGTCGTCACCCTGGTGCTGCCGCACCAGCGCCGCGGCGTCTTCCGCCTGATGGAGGACGCGGGCGTCGACGCCTCGCGCCACATCCTCGACCACGCCTTCGACGCCGAGGTCGCCAAGATCACCGGCGCCCGTTCGCTGATCGAGGTCCAGGCCGAGAGCGCGGCCGGCATCGCCGGTGCCGCCGAGCGCGAGCTCGCCGACATGACTCGCCAGCTGGAGCGCGCGCAGCGCCGCACCACCGAGCTGCGCGAGGAGGCCGACCGCCTGGCCGCGCGGGCCGCGCGCGAGCGGGCCGAGCTGGGCATCGAGGACGAGGCTCCGGCCGCCGAGGCGGGCGACGAGGCCGCTGCGGAGGCTCCGGCCACCGAGGCGACGGCTCCGGCCGCCGCGCCGCAGACCGAGGAGCGCGCGCCGTCGTACCGCGAGGCGCGCACCGAGCGTCCGGCCTTCGGCCGCGACCGTGACCGTGACCGTGACGACCGTGGCGCCCGTTCGGGCGGTGGCTTCAACCGTGACCGTGACGACCGTGGCGGCCGTTCCTTCGGTGACCGTGACGACCGCGGTGGCCGCTCGGGCGGTGGCTTCAACCGTGACCGCGATGACCGCGGTGGCCGTTCGGGCGGTGGCTTCAACCGTGACCGTGACGACCGTGGCGGCCGTTCCTTCGGTGACCGCGATGACCGTGGCGCCCGTTCGGGCGGTGGCTTCAACCGTGACCGTGACGACCGTGGCGGCCGTTCCTTCGGCGACCGTGACGACCGTGGCGCCCGTTCGGGCGGTGGCTTCAACCGTGACCGTGACGACCGTGGCGGCCGTTCCTTCGGTGACCGTCCGGCCCGCTCCGGTGGCTTCGACCGTTCGGGCGGTGGCTTCAACCGTGACCGCGACGACCGCGGTGGCCGTTCCTTCGGTGACCGTCCGGCCCGCCCCTTCGGCGACCGTCCGGCCTTCGGCCGGGACCGTGACGAGCGCGGCGGCAGCAACAACCGTCCGTTCGCGCGTCGTGACGACCACCGCTCCGGCGGCCGTCCGCAGGCCTCCGGCGGCGGCTTCAACCGTGACGACCGTGGCGCCCGTTCGGGCGGTGGCTTCAACCGTGACCGTGACGACCGTGGCGGCTTCAACCGCGACGACCGCAAGCCGCGCTGGAAGAACTGACGCCGTACGGCCGGTGGTTGACCACCGGTAGCTGAACACCTGAACACACACGACGGGCCCGCTCCATGCACTGGAGCGGGCCCGTCGCGTTCCCCCGATACCCCCGGGTACCTCCCCCGGTACCCCTCGTGCCCCCGAGGTGTTGTTCTGCGACTGAGAATAACCTGTGGCGCGGCCCGGCGGAAGTCCCGTAGCGTCCCGGACATGAGCAGCAGACTGCATGACGTGGCGCGGGTGAACGAGGAGATCGCCGAGCGGGGGAGCTACCGGGCGGCCGACGGCGAACTCGTCGAGGTGGGGGAGCGGTTGGCGGCCGCCAGGACCGGCACGGTGTCGTACGCGCCGCCCGCGCTGGACGCACTGCTGCGGGGCGGGGGCCCGGGGCCCGGGCCGGGCGGGTCCGGTGGGCCCCCCGGGGCGGTGGAGGTGACGGCCGAGGGGAGCATCGAGGCCGCCCGGCGCCTGGTCGAGGGCGGGGCGGGCCCGGTCGGGGTGCTCAACTTCGCCTCCGCGCGCAACCCCGGCGGCGGCTACCTGCGCGGCGCCCGCGCCCAGGAGGAGGACCTGTGCCGCAGCGCGCTGCTCTACACCTGCCTGCTGGAGGCGCCGGACTACTACGAGGCGCACCGGGCCTCCACCGACCTCCGGTACAGCCACCGGGTGATCGTCTCGCCCGACGTGCCGGTGATCCGCGGCCGGGGCGGCGACCTGCTGGCGCGGCCGTACCCGGTCACCTTCCTGACCTCGCCCGCCCCCAACGCCGGCCAGCTGGAACGGCGTTCGGCCGACGTGGACGTCCGGGGCGTGCTCGCCGAGCGGGCCGTCCGGGTGCTCGCGGCGGCGGCCCGGCACGAGGTCCGCACGCTGGTGCTCGGGGCCTGGGGCTGCGGGGTGTTCCGCAACGACCCGGCCCAGGTCGCCGAGGCCTTCGAGGGCGCGCTGGCCCGGTACGGGGCGGCCTTCGAACGGGTGGTGTTCGCGGTCTGGGACCGCTCACCGGTCTCGGCGAACCGGGCCGCGTTCGAGACGCGGTTCGGCGCGGCGGTGCGGTCCGGCGGGGCCCAGTCCGGAGGGGCGGCGCGCTGAGGCCGCTGCGGTGAGCGCCGCGCCGAGACCGGTGAGCGGGCCGGCGTACGGCTTGCGCCGGGTGCTGCTACCGCTTGCGGGCGGCCAGTGCCGTCGCGGCCGTCGAGGCCGCCGCGACCACCCCGGTGACGGCGAAGACCGACGGCCAGGCGCCGATCTTCTTCGCCAGCGGATGCGAGCCGCCGAACGCCGCCACGTACAGGCCGGTCAGCGCGGCCGCGGTGGCCGCGCCCGCGCTGCGGTGCCACTGCGCGGCCGCCCCGGCACCGGCCACCGCCAGCACCGCGCCGCCCAGTTCGCGCCGGCCGCTCCAGCGGGCGACGCCGTAACCGCCCACCAGACCGCTCGCCGCGGTCAGCGCGGCGGGCGCGGCGGCCGAGAGCACGTTGGGGACCTTCGCCATCGTCGACTCCACTCGTAGAGGTTGTCTCGACTTCCTGTTCCGGCTTCCGACCATAGCCCGCCCGCCCCGCGCGCCGGTCCGGGCCTCCGGCCTCCAGCAGGCCGCCGTCCTCCCTGCCGTCCTCCCCGCCGTCCGCTTCGCCGTCCTCGGCTCCGAGGCCTGTCAGCCCCCGGTGGCAGACTGCGAGCGTGACTGACACCGCGATCACCGACGGCCGCTACCGGATCCGCAACGTCGACAGCGGCCTGCTGCTCGAAGTCGCCGACGGCAGCCGGCGCAGCGGCGCCCGCGTCCGCCAGGGCGCGGACGACGGTTCCGACGCCCAGCTCTGGCAGCTCACCGCCGTCCACCCGGGCGGCGCCCTCTGCCACCTGGAGAACGCCGCCAGCGGCAAGCGCCTCGACGTCACCGGGGCCTCCACCGACGACGGCGTCCCCATCCAGCAGTGGTCCGCCAACGCCTTCGGCGCCCAGGAGTGGCTCCTCGAAGCCCACGTGGACGCCCCCGGCACCTACACCATCACCAGCTTCATCAGCGGCAAGCCCCTCACCGCCGCCGCACCCCCCGACCCCACCGTCCACCAGTGGGAGGACACCGACTCGCCCGCCCAGTGGTGGCGCTTCGAACGCCAGGAGTAGGCGCGCCCCGGGCCGGTCAGACCGACAGGTTGGCGCGCAGGGCGGTCAGCTCCTCCTCGGTGACGCCGTGGGCCTGGAGGTAGGCGGGGACGGAGGAGTGCCGGGTGCGGATCCAGCCGAGGGCGGAGGCGAGGAGTTCGGCGGTGACGGGGCGGGAGACGCGCTCGGTGCCGGTCTCGTCGACGTAGGGGGTGGGGCCCCGGTCGAGGCCGAGGCCGACGTTGGAGAGCAGGAAGTCGGCGGTGACGTCGGCGTCCGAGGCGCCGAGCAGGGACTGCAGGACGGCGATGGTCAGGCCGGTGCGGTCCTTGCCGACGGCGCAGTGCACGAGGGCGGGCAGTGCCCCGGGCTCGGCGAGGCGGCGGACGACGGCGGCGAGGGACGGGCCTGCGGTCCGGGCCATGAAGGGGTAGAGCGCCGCCTGGTCCTCGGGCCAGGGCTGGTCGACGTCCTCGCGGTTGGCGGGCAGGGTCGGCAGGTTGAGGGCCTCGTGGTCGAGGCCGTGCCGCAGGTCGGGCCAGACCTCCAGCTCGAACGGGCTGCGCAGGTCGAGGACGGTGCGCAGGCCGAGGGCCTTGAGGCGCTGGGCGCCCTCCTCGGTGAGGGTGTGGAAGGAGCCGGAGCGGTAGAGCACGCCCCGCCGCAGGGCGCCGATCCCGCCCGCGTCACGGAAGTTGCGCACACCGGGGATGTCGATGAAGGCATCGGTCATGGCCCCACGGTACGGGCGCGGGGCGGGCCGGCGGAAGGAAACCGGAGGGAACCTTTCAACGCCCGCCGGAGACGTCCAGGAACGCGTTGGTGGTGTACGAGGCGGCGGGGGAGAGCAGGAAGAGGATCGCCTCGGCGACCTCCTCCGTCCGTCCGCCGCGCCGCATCGGCAGCCCGGGGGCGACCCGGTCGACCCGGCCCGGCTCGCCGCCGAGGGCGTGGATGTCGGTGTGGATCAGGCCGGGACGGACGGCGTTGACCCGGATCCCCTCGGCGGCGACCTCCAGGGCGAGGCCGCGGGTCATCGAGTCGACGGCGCCCTTGGCGGCCGCGTAGTCGACGTACTCGTTGGGCGAGCCGATCCGCGAGGCGGCCGAGGAGACGTTGACGATGGCGCCGCCGCGGCCGCCGTGCCGGGTGGACATCCGGCGGACGGCCTGGGCCGCGCACAGGAACGGGCCGGTGATGTTGGCGGCCCAGATCCGGTTCAGCCGGTCCTCGTCGATGTCCTCCAGCCGGCACTGCTTCTCCAGCGTGCCGGCGTTGTTCACCAGGCCGGTGAGCAGCCCGAGTTCGGCGTCCACGGTGGTGAACAGCCGCTCCACCTCGGCGGTGCGGGTGACATCGGCCCGGACGGCGAGCGCGGTGCCGCCCTCGGCCCGGATGGCGTCCACCACGGCGGTGGCCGAGGCCTCGTCCGTACGGTAGTTGACGCAGACGCGGTGGCCGCGCCGGGCGGCCAGCAGCGCGGTGGCGGCGCCGATGCCGCGGCCGGCGCCGGTGACGATCAGGACGTCGTCGTCGGAGGTGGTGGTCGACATGGCCGGTACGCTACCCGGCGGCCCGGCCGGGGAGGGGCCCGGGGCGGAAATCGTTCGCGCGGCGCGGCCCGGACCGGCGAGGATGCGGTACCGCCCACCGCCCACCGCCCACCGCCACCGTCATCACCAGCGGTACCGCCGCCACCGCGCTGCCGGCCGCCCGGTCGAGAGGAGACCGACGATGTCCGACCCATCCGCGGCCCCCGCCGCCCCCGCCCCCGCCCCCGGGGCCGTCCTGCTCGCCGGCGTGGTCGGCTCCACCGCGTACGGCTTCGCCCACGCCGGCTCCGACGTCGACCGGCTCGGCCTGTTCGCCGCCCCCACCGAGGAGTTGCACGGCCTGCACCGCCCGGCCGAGTCGCACGTCACCACCGGGCCCGACGTCACCCTGCACGAGGCCGCCAAGTGGTGCCGCCTGGCGCTGTCCTGCAACCCGACCGCCTCTGAACTCGTCTGGCTGCCGGACGACCTGTACGAGATCCGCACCCCGCTCGGTGCCGAACTGGTCGAGATCCGCTCGAGCTTCCTCAGCGAATCGGCCGTCCGGAAGGCCTATCTCGGTTACGCGGAGCAGCAGTTCCGCAAACTGCTGACCCGCGACACCACCGACCAGGCCACCCGCCGCCGGGCCGCCAAGCACGCCCGGCACCTGGTCCGGCTGGTCGCGCAGGCCGTCCGCCTGCACGAGACCGGCCACAACCCGGTCCGCCTCGCCGACCCCGAACACGTCCGCGACCTCGGCGAACGCATCGCCGACCGCCCCGCCGTGGCCGAATCCCTGCTCGCCGACGCCGCCGACCGCCTCGCCCGCCCCGGTGTCCTCCCCGCCGCCCCCGACCCGCGCCCCGCCGAATCCTGGCTCCGCCGCGTCCGCGCCGCCCACTACGCTCCGCCCTCCACCCCCGGCGCGCCCGCGCAATCCACTGGCGGAGCCCTGGGCCCCACCGGGTAGGATCACGGTGGCCCTCCCCAACCGGGACCAGGGCCGCGGGCCACTAGCTCAATTGGCAGAGCTGCGGACTTTTAATCCGTAGGTTCAGGGTTCGAGCCCCTGGTGGCCCACGTGGAGAGGTGGCTCTCCCGGTGAACGTACTGCGGCACCCCGGCTGATCGAGTAGCCGGGGTGCCGCTGTGTTGTGGGCTGTGGGCGGGGTCAGGCCGGGGTGCGCAGGGGTGCGCCGGTCTGGTGGAGGTGGGCGAGGATCTCGCGGTAGGAGCGGAAGAGGCCGGTCTCGTAGTAGGGGATCTCCTTCTCGGCGCAGAAGGTGCGGGTGAGGACGGCGGCGCGGCGCAGGGCCGGGGTGGGCATGCTGGGGAAGAGGTGGTGCTCGACCTGGTAGTTGAGGCCGCCCATCAGGGCGTCGATGAAGTAACCGCCGCGGACGTTGCGGGAGGTGAGGACCTGGCGGCGGAGGAAGTCGAGCCGCATGCCGGGCGTCACCATCAGCATGCCCTTGTGGTTGGGGGCGAAGACGCAGCCCAGGTAGACGCCGAGCAGGGCCTGGTGGACGGCGAGGAAGGCGAAGGCCTTGCCGACCGGGAGGGCGGCGAAGACCAGCCCGAGGTAGGCGGCGAAGTGGGCGACCAGCAGGAAGCCCTCCAGGTAGGGGCGCTTCATGATCGGGCTGCGCAGCGCGCGGAAGCTGTTGAAGCTGAGGTTGAGGCCTTCGAGCAGGAGCAGCGGGAAGAAGAGGAACGCCTGGCGGCGGCCGATGAAGCGGGCGATTCCGCTGGCCCTCCTGGCCTGGTCCTGGGACCAGACGACGAGGTCGGGGGAGACGTCCGGGTCCCGCTCCTCGTGGTTGGGGTTGGCGTGGTGGCGGGTGTGCTTGTTCATCCACCAGCCGTAGCTCATGCCCATCAGGAGGTTGGCGACGATGCGGCCGCCGAGCTCGCCGGCGCGGCGCCCGGTGAAGACCTGACGGTGCGCCAGGTCATGTGCCATTAATCCGAGTTGGGCGAAGACGATGGACATGGCGGCGGCCAGCCCGAGTTGGAGCCAGGTGTCGCCGAGGGCGAACATGGCCCACCAGCCGCCGAGGAACGCGGCGAGGACGAGGCCCGCGCGGACGGTGTAGTAGACCGGGCGCCGGTCGAGCAGGCCCTCGGCGGTGATCCGGCGGCTCAGTTGGGCGAAGTCGCTGCCGCCGGTTCCGGGCTGGGCGGTGTCGGGTGGTCCGGCGGGCGGCTGCGGCCGGGTTTTCGCGGTCGGCGTCCCCGCGGTGTCGGTGGTCATGGTGCTGAGTCTGGTCTAGCGAACGGGCCTTGAGAAACGGGGGCATCCCCCTGGGGCGGGGTGAGGAAAACCCCCGGACCGTCCCGGGTGGTGGCCGACGTGCGGCGCGTGGTGCCGGATGGTGCCGGAGGGGCGGGGTGAGGTGGCGTAGGTCACGTCGGAATCGGCTGGTTTCGGGCGTTCTGTGGCGGGCTTGCGCCGTGGCGGCCGGGGTTGGCGGTGTACCGGAGGTCGGTGATCACGTCGGGTCTAAATATGATCGGAAGCCACGTTCGTCGGTTTGTACCGATGTTCGTATGTGCAACCCGGGAGCGGTCCCGACCGTCTCCCCTGTGTGCGGTGCGCCAGATCGTCCGGGGCGTCGCTTCCGTCGGTGAAAGGTACGCGCATGTCAGGTCAGTGGGGCGAGGGCCCGGCTCGGGGGGAGAACGCACCCGGCGCGCTCACGACGGGGAGCGATGGGTCCGTGCCGCCGCCGCGTACCGGGGGCCGGGCGGAGGCCCGGCGTGCCGCCCAGGGCAAGGGCGGCGGCCGCGCTGGCAAGGACGGCGGCAAGGACGCGGGCAGGGACGGCGGCAAGGACGCGGGCAGGGACGGCGGCAGGGGTTCGGGCAGGGACGGCGGCAAGCCGGAGGCGGCGGGCGGCGGTGGCCGGGCGGCGGCGCGCAACAGCCGCAAGCCCAAGAAGAACGTCAAGAAGATCGTCGCCTGGTCGGCGGCCGGCGTGCTGGTGCTGATCGCGGGCGCCGGCGGGGCGATCTACTTCAAGCTGAACGCCAACATCAAGTCCTTCGACGGCGACGCGATAGCCACCGACCGCCCGCCGGAGGCGCAGGCCGACGCCGACGGCAACAAGCCGGTCAACGTGCTGCTGATCGGTTCGGACAGCCGCGGCGGCAACAACTCGGACCTCGGCGGCGGCAGCGCGGACGGCGGCGCCCGCTCGGACACCACGATCCTGCTGCACGTCTACGCCGACCACAAGCACGCCGTGGGGATCTCGATCCCGCGCAATGCGAAGGTCCCGATCCCGCCCTGCAAGCTGCCCAACGGCAAGTGGACCAAGGGGTCGTCCAGCGACCTGTTCAACGCGGCCTTCTCGGTCGGCAGCAGCGACGGCGGCAACCCGGCCTGCGCCCAGAACACGGTGGAGAAGCTCACCGGGATCCGGGTCGACCACACCATCGTGGTCGACTTCAACGGCTTCTCCGCGATGACCAAGGCCGTGAACGGCGTCGACATCTGCCTGCCGAAGGCCATCTACGAGGGCGACGTCAACCCCAACCTGCACAGGAAGGGCGACCTTGTCCTGCCGCAGGGCAAGCAGACCGTGCAGGGCCAGCAGGCGCTGGACTACGTGCGCCTGCGGCACGGCATCGGCGACGGCTCCGACATCGGCCGGATGAAGCGCCAGCAGGCCTTCCTCAGCTCGCTCGCGAGCAAGGTCAAGAAGGACGGGCTGAGCCCCACCAACCTGCTGCCGCTGGCCGACGCCGCGACCAAGTCGCTGGTGGTCGACCCGGGGCTGGCCTCCGCGGACAAGCTGCTCTCCTTCGGGCTGTCGCTCAAGAACATCGACATGCACGACCTCAAGTTCGTGACGGCGCCCTGGCGCTACCGCACCCAGGACAAGGACCTCGACCTGGTCCAGCCGGACGCCAACAAGCTCTGGGAGACCCTCAAGGCCGACCAGACCATCGACGGGCAGAACGCCACCGGCCAGCAGCCGGACGCCGCCGACCCGAGCGCACCGGCAGCGTCGCAGTCGGCCGCACCCAGTACGCCCGCCGTGCCGGCCGCGGACGCCGGCAACGCGTCGATCAAGGTGGCGGTCTACAACGGGACGACCGACAACGGCCTGGCCGGCAAGGCGACCGCGCAGCTGAAGGCCGCGAAGTTCGCCGCCACCACGGCGGGCCAGGCGGCGAGCACCAGGTACAAGACCACCATGGTCGAGTACGGCTCCGGGCAGAAGGCGAACGCCGAGAAGGTCGCCGCGCTGTTCCCGGGCGCCAGCGTCGAGGCCGGCAACTCGGCGGGCGTGACCCTGATCGTCGGCAAGGACTTCTCCGCGGCCAACGGCGGCGGGGCTACCGGCGGGGCCAGCGGCGCGGCCGCCAGCGGCACGGGCACCCCGGCGCCCCCGGCGCCGCTGCCCACCACCGTCACCAACGAAGCCCGCTCGGCGGACGACGACATCTGCGCGAACACCTCCTACGGCAGCGGCGGCTGACCGCACCCGAGCCGTGGGGGCGACCCCCGGGCCGGCGCCGTCCAGGGCGCGCGGGCCCGGGGGTCGTGCCATGGTGGCCGGAGAAACCGGGGAGGGGCCCGACCCAGGGGCCCCGGGCACGGGGGACCTGGCACACCGGACCTGGCACACCGGAGCGGGCACACCGGAGCGGCCCACGGGACCCCGGCCCACCCGGACGAGGGGGGACGCGCACCGAAAGGCGGGCCCCATGCCCGAGATCGCCCTGCAGTTCGACATCGCCGCACCCCGGGCCGTCGTCCTCGCCGCGCTCAACACGCACGGCGGGCTGACCAGCTGGTGGACCACCGGCGTGGACCGGGAGGGCGACGTCCTGCTGTTCGACTTCCCCGGCGTCCCCGAGCCGTTCCGGCTGCGCCGCGAGCGGGCCGACCTGGAGCGGGTGGTGTGGGCCAACGCCGGGGCCTTCCCGCCGCACTGGGCCGGCACCTGGATCAGCTGGGACCTCGCCGACCAGCCCGACGAGCCCGGTCGCACCCGGCTGCTGTTCCGGCACGGCGGCTGGCAGCCGGGCAGCGAGGAGGGCGTCCCGATGGTCGCCGGCACCTGGGCCGAACTGCTGGTCCGGCTCAAGGACTACGTGCAGAGCGGCAAGGTGCAGCCGTACTTCGTCACGACCCAGCGGCACGACGCCGGGTGAACGGCCGGCCGGTGCGGCGCCGCGTGAACGGCCGGCCGGTGCGGCGCCGGGTGAACGGCCCGGCGGCAGTGTGAACGGCCCGCCGGCGGCTGAACGGGCCCCGGGCCCGTCCGGTCGCCCGCCAGGGTGCCGTCCGGTGGCGGGATCGCGGCGCCGGGCCGATGGTGGGCGGTGTACCGCCGTTCGCGCTGACGGCCGGCACCGGCAGCCCGGCACCGGGCGGCCGAGACCCGCCCGCCCCGACGACCACGCCGGCGACCACTGCCTTCGGGAGGCCCAGCAATGCCCGTAGTCACCGCTCCGTACAAGCCCGGCACCCCGTGCTGGATCGACCTGATGGCGAGCGACCAGCAGGCCGCGCTCGACTTCTACCGCGACCTGTTCGGCTGGCAGGGCGAGGTCGGCCCGGCCGAGTTCGGCGGCTACTCCGTGTGCATGCTCAACGACCGGCCGGTCGCCGGGATCATGGCGCGGTCCGCCCCGGAGGGCCAGCCGCTGCCGCCCGTCGCCTGGACCACGTACCTGGCCTCGGACGACGCCGACGCGAGCGGTGCCGCCATCGCCGAGCACGGCGGCACGATCCTCTACCCGGCGATGGACGTCGGCGTGATCGGCCGGATGCTGGTCGCCGCCGACCCGACCGGCGCGGTGTTCGGGGTCTGGCAGGCGATGGACTTCATCGGCGCGGGCGTGGTCAACGAGCCCGGCGCGCTGGTCTGGAACGAGCTCAACACCGCCGACACCGACGCCGCCGGCCGCTTCTACCTCCCGGCGCTGGGGCTGCGCCCGGCGACCATCCAGGGCATGGAGGGCTACTTCTCGCTCAACGCCGGCGACCGCACGGTGGGCGGGATGCAGCCGATCCCCGGGTACCTGGGGGCGGGCACGCCCTCGCACTGGATGGCCTACTTCTCGGTGGACGACACCGACTCCACCGTGGACGCCCTGGTCAAGGCGGGCGGCTCGGTGATCCAGCCGCCGTTCGACATGCAGTCCGGCCGGATGGCGGTCGTCCAGGACCCGCAGGGCGCGGTGTTCGCGGTGGCGGAGGCCGCCGAGGCGCAGATGCCCGACTCGCCGTAACAGCGCCGGGCACCCACGAGGCCCCCGGGCGGCCAAGACCACCCCGGGCAACCCGCGAGGCCCCGGGCAACCGGGCAACCGGGCAACCGGGCAACCGGGCAACCGGAAGCCGCCCTTCCCGCGACGCGCCGCCGGGAAATGGGCGGCTTCCCCGCGTTCCCGGGTAAGACTGCACCCATGCTGGGGCTACCGGACGACATCCGCGCTTTCCTCTTCGACCTCGACGGGGTCCTCACCCAGACCGCCAAGGTGCACGCCGCGGCCTGGAAGGACACCTTCGACTCCTTCCTGCGCGCCGAAGCCGCCCGCACCGGCGGTCAGTTCGTCCCCTTCGACGCCGTCACCGACTACGACACCTACGTGGACGGCCGCCCGAGACTGGACGGCACCCGGGCCTTCCTGCACAGCCGGGGCGTCGACCTGCCCGAGGGCACCGACGCCGATCCGCCCAACACCCGTACCGTGCACGGGATCAGCCGTGCCAAGAACGACACCGTCCTGCGACTGATCCGCGAGCAGGGCGTCCAGCCGTACGACGGCTCGGTGGCGTACGTGCACCGGCTGCGTGCGCTCGGGCTGCCCAGTGCCGTGGTGTCCTCCAGTGCCAACTGCCGGGACGTGCTGCGGGCGGCGGGCATCGAGGGGCTGTTCGACGTGGTCGTGGACGGCGTCGTCGCCCAGCGCGAGGGCCTGCCCGGCAAGCCCGCCCCCGACACCTACCTGTACGCCGCCCGCACGCTCGGCGTCGAGCCCGCGCACGCCGCCGTCTTCGAGGACGCGCTCGCCGGAGTGGCCTCCGGCCGGGCCGGCGGTTTCGGGGCCGTGGTCGGGGTCAACCGCACCGGGCAGGCCGCCGAACTGCGCCGGGACGGCGCGACCGTGGTCGTCGACGACCTCGCCGAACTGCTGGAGGAGCGGGCATGAGTGAGCGGAGCGAGGCAGTCGCATGAGTGGCTTGGACAACTTCGCCGTCGACCCCTGGCTGATCGCCGAGCAGGGCCTGGACCTGACCGCGATGGCCCGCGCCGAGTCGGTGTTCGCGCTCTCCAACGGACACATCGGCCTGCGCGCCAACCTGGACGAGGGCGAGCCGCACGGCCTGCCCGGCACCTACCTGAACGGTGTCTTCGAGCTCCGCCCGCTGCCGTACGGCGAGGGCGGCTACGGCTACCCGGAGTCCAGCCAGAGCGTCATCAACGTGACCAACGGCAAGATCATCCGGCTGCTGGTCGACGACGAGCCCTTCGACCTGCGCTACGGCGAACTCGTCCACCACAAGCGCTGGTTGGACTTCCGCGAGGGGATGCTGCACCGCGAGGCCGAGTGGACCTCCCCGGCCGGCCGGACCATCCGGGTGCGCTCCGCCCGGATGGTCTCGCTCACCCAGCGCGCGATCGCCGCCGTCGAGTACACCGTCGAGGCGGTGGACGGGCCGGTGCGGATCGTGCTCCAGTCCGAGCTGGTCGCCAACGAGCAGCTGCCCGGCGGCCCCGAGGGCGATCCGCGGGCGTCGGCCGTGCTGGAGGCGCCGCTGCAGCCCGAGGTGCACCACGCGAGCGGCACCAAGGCCGTCCTGGTGCACCGCACCCGGTACAGCGCGATCCGGGTCGCGGCCGGGATGGACCACGTCATCGAGGGCCCGGAGGAGCTCGACACCGTCGCCGAGGCCGAGGCCGACCACTGCCGGATCAGCGTCACCACCGTGCTCCGGCCCGGACAGCGGATGCGGCTGGTCAAGTTGATGGCCTACGGCTGGTCGGGGACCCGTTCGCAGCCCGCCGTCCGGGACCAGGTGGAGGCGGCGCTGACCGCCGCCCGGTACACCGGCTGGGACGGCCTGGTCGCCGAACAGGCCGCCTACCTCAAGGAGTTCTGGGCGACCAGCGACATCGAGATCGAAGGCGACGTCGAACTCCAGCAGGCCGTCCGGTTCGCCGTCTTCCACGTCCTCCAGGCCGGTGCCCGCAGCGAGGAACGGGCCATCCCCGCCAAGGGGTTGACCGGCCCCGGCTACGACGGGCACAGCTTCTGGGACACCGAGACCTTCGTCCTGCCGGTGCTCACCTACTGCCTGCCCGGCGCCGTCAACCAGGCCCTGCGCTGGCGGCACACCACGCTCCCGCTGGCCCGCGAGCGGGCCTCCCAACTCGGCCTGGCCGGCGCCGTGTTCCCGTGGCGGACCATCCGCGGTGAGGAGTGCTCCGGGTACTGGCCGGCCGGTACCGCCGCCTTCCACATCGGCGCCGACATCGCCGCCGCCGTCGCCCGCTACGTCCGGGCCACCGGGGACGCCGAGTTCGAGCGCGCGTACGGGCTCGAACTGCTCGTGGAGACCGCCCGGATGTGGCGCTCGCTCGGCCACCACGACGTCGCGGGGAAGTTCCGCATCGAGGGCGTCACCGGCCCGGACGAGTACAGCGCCGTCGCCGACAACAACGTGTTCACCAACCTGATGGCGCAGACGAACCTGCGCGCCGCCGCGGAGGCCGTCGCCCGCAACCCGCACGAGGCCGCCGAACTCGGCGTCGACACCGAGGAGACCGCCGCCTGGCGGGACGCCGCGGCCGCGATGTACATCCCGTACGACGAGGACCTCGGCGTGCACCCGCAGGCCGACGGCTTCACCCACCACCAGGTCTGGGACTTCGAGCACACCCCGCCCGAGAAGTACCCGCTGCTGCTGCACTACCCGTACTTCGACCTGTACCGCAAGCAGGTGGTCAAGCAGGCCGACCTGGTGCTCGCCATGCAGGTCCGCGGCGACGCCTTCACCGACGAGCAGAAGGCCCGCAACTTCGCCTACTACGAGCGCCTCACCGTCCGCGACTCCTCGCTGTCCGCGTGCACCCAGGCGGTGATCGCCGCCGAGGTCGGCCAGCTCGACCTCGCGTACGACTACACGGCCGAGGCGGCGTTGATGGACCTGCACGACCTCGGCGGGAACACCCGCGACGGTCTGCACATGGCCTCGCTGGCGGGCGCCTGCATCGCCCTGGTGGCCGGCTTCGGCGGGCTGCGCGACCACAGCGAGTCGCTGTCCTTCCGGCCCCGGCTGCCGGGCGGGCTGATGAAGCTCGGGTTCTCGTTGATGGTCCGGGGGCAGTTGCTGGGCGTCCAGATCACCCACGAGGGGACGACGTACACGCTGCGCCGCGGCGAGGTGCTCCACCTGCTGCACGACGGCGTGGCGGTGCAGGTGAAGGCCGGGGCACCGGTCACCCTGCCGACCACCGTGCCGTCGGCCCAGGAGCGGTGCGGCCAGCCGCCCGGCCGCGAGCCCGCCCGGCGGCAGGCGCAGGCGGGCCTGGTCAGCGGCAAGCTCGGGCAGCAGGACCACCTGGCGGCGGAGTAGCCGCGACGACCGGTCGTTCACCTGTTCGGGCCCGCTCCGGGTGCGGGGCGGGCCCGGCCGCCGGAGGGTGCAGGTGTCCTGTGGCAGCCGGCGGCCGGTGATTGGAGAGCACCCGTGGCGAGCGTGGCCGAACAGATGGTGGAGGTGCTCCGGCAGGCCGGGGTCGAGCGGGTCTACGGCGTGGTCGGGGACAGCCTCAACCCGGTCGTGGACGCGATCCGGCGGGCCGAGGGCATCAGCTGGGTGCACGTGCGCAACGAGGAGGCCGGCGCCTTCGCGGCCGCCGCGGAGGCCGAGCTCAGCGGACGGCTCGCGGTCTGCGCCGGCTCCTGCGGGCCCGGCAACACCCACCTCGTCCAGGGCCTGTACGACGCCCAGCGCAGCGGCCTGCCGGTGCTGGCGCTCGCCTCGCACATCCCGTCCGGGCAGATCGGCACCGGCTTCTTCCAGGAGACCCACCCCGAGCGGGTGTTCACCGACTGCAGCACCTGGTGCGAGCTGCTCTCCACGCCCGCCCAACTGCCCCGGCTGATGCGGATCGCCATCCAGCACGCGCTCGGCTCGCACGGCGTCTCGGTGCTGGCCTTCCCCGGGGACGTCGCCGCGCTCCCCGCCGCCGGGCCCACCGGGACCAGCCACTTCCTCACCGAGCAGGCCGTCGCCGCGCCGCCCTGGTCCCAGGTGCAGGAACTGGCCCGGCTGCTCAACGCGGCCCGCAAGGTCGCGCTGTTCTGCGGCGCGGGGGTGCGCGGGGCGCACGGCGAGGTGATGGAGGCCGCCCGGGCCCTGAACGCGCCGGTCGGGCACTCCCTGCGCGGCAAGGAGTGGATCCAGTTCGACAACCCGTACGACGTCGGCATGAGCGGCCTGCTCGGCTACGGCGCCTGCCACGAGGCGCTGCACTCCGCGGACCTGGTGCTGCTGCTCGGCACCGACTTCCCGTACGACTCCTTCCTGCCGCAGGCGCACACCGTCCAGGTCGACCACGACGCCACCCGGCTGGGCCGCCGCACCGCGCTCGAACTGGCCGTCCACGGCGATGTCGCCGCCACCCTGCGGGCCGTCCTGCCGCTGCTGGACGCCAAGCGCGACCGCGCCTTCCTCGACGAGATGCTGCGCAAGCACTGCCGTTCGCTGGAGGACGTGGTCGGCGCCTACACCCGGGACATCGAGAAGCACCTGCCGATCCACCCCGAGTACGTCGCCTCGGTGCTCGACGAGGTGGCCGCCGACGACGCGGTGTTCACCGTGGACACCGGTATGAACAACGTCTGGGCCGCCCGCTACCTCCAGCCCAACGGCCGCCGCCGGGTGATCGGCTCCTTCCTGCACGGCTCGATGGCCAACGCCCTGCCGCACGCCATCGGCGCCCAACTGGCCTGCCCCGGGCGGCAGGTGATCGCGATGGCCGGCGACGGCGGGATCGGCATGCTGCTCGGTGAACTGCTGACGGTGGCCAAGCACCGGCTGCCGGTGAAGACCGTCGTCTTCAACAACGGGGCGCTCGGCATGATCAAGCTGGAGATGCTGGTCTCCGGCTACCCGGAGTACGAGATCGACAACGGGGACGTCGACTACGCGGGGATCGCGCGGGCGATGGGCATCCCGGCCAAGCGGGTCACCGATCCGGCGAGGGTCCGGGAGGTGCTGGCGGAGGCGCTGGAGCGGCCCGGGCCCGCCCTGGTGGACGTGGTCACCGACCCCAACGCGCTGTCCATCCCGCCGTACATCACGGCCGCCCAGCTGAAGGGCTTCGCACTGGCGGCCGGGCGGACGGTGCTCTCCGGCGGGGTCGGGCGCATGATCGACCTGGCCCGCAGCAACCTGCGCAACATCCCGCGGCCCTAGCGGGGCGGTCCTGGAAGCCTCGGGCCTTGTTGCCTCAGAGGCAAAATTCTTGCCCGAGCGGCACGGCGGGTGTCCACTGGTCACATGACCACCAGCCCGACCGGGGACGCCGCCCCGGGAGACCGGCTCGACGACCAGGAGGTGGCCGGCCTCGCCGCCCGCCTCCGGGAACACCGGCTCAGCAGCCGCCTGACCCTCGAAGTGGCCTCCGGCCGGGTCGGGCTCTCCCCAGCCTATCTGTCCCGGCTGGAGACCGGCCGCCGCCAGCCCTCCCTCCCCGTCCTGCTCGGCCTCGCCCGCGCCTACGGCACCTCCGTGTCCGGCCTGCTCGGCGAGACCATGGCCGAACCCGACCCGATCGTCCGCGGCGGAGCCATCGAACCCGGCCGCGCCGGCGGCTGGGGCTACCGCCGGGCCGGCGCCCCCGGCCGGGCCATGCAGGCGCTGCGCGTCCACGTGCCCCCGGGCGTGCAGGACGCGGTGGTCAGGGTCCACCCCGGCGAGGAGTGGCTGTACGTCCTGCAGGGCCGGCTCAAGCTGACCCTCGGCGACCGCGTCCACCGCCTCGACGTCGGCGACTCCGCCCACTTCGACTCGCTCACCCCGCACTGCATCGCCGCCGACGCGCCGGACGGCGTCGAACTGCTCTTCGTCCACACCCTGCTGCAGAGCCCCGGCGGCGAACTCTGTCTCGGCGGCCCCGCAGTGACCCACTGACCCACCGTCAGAACCCTTGGAGGAGATCCCTCATGGCCGATCCCACCAGCCCCGACCAGGCCGCCGCGGCCACCACCCCGGCCGCCCCGGCCCCCACCCCGCTGACCGTCGACGCCGGCATCTCGGCCAACCGCCGGGTCGGGGTCCGCCTGGTGATCTACACCGCCGGCATCCACGCCTTCGCGGGCTTCATCATGCTGCTGTTCGAACTGGGCAACCGCAACAAGTAGTTCACCGCGACAGCCGCCCCTGCCCCGTCCCCTCCTCGCCCCCTCACCGTTCGCGCAGCAGCTCGCAGAGGGCGTCCAGCGCCGCCGGGAAGGCGTGCTCGGGCGGGGCCGCGTAGCCGATCACCAGGGCCGGGGCGGCGTCCGGGGTGGCGGCCGACCGGTCGGCGAGGTGCCAGGACAGCCCGTTGAGGGCCAGCCCGGCGGCCTCGGCGCGGGCCAGCAGCTCCGCCTCGGACGCGGACCCGGGCGGCAGTTGGAGGACGGCGTGCAGCCCGGCGGCGATACCGGTGACCCGGACGCGCGGGGCGTGCTCGGCGAGCGCGGCGACCAACCGGTCCCGCCGGCGCCGGTAGTGCAGCCGGCAGCGGCGGACGTGCCGGTCGTACGTCCCGGAGGTGATCAGCTCGGCGAGGGTCAGCTGGTCGAGCACCGGGGACATCGTGTCGGCCAGCGCCTTCAACCGGGCCACCGGCTCGACCAGCGCGTCCGGCAGGGCCAGCCAGGCCAACCGCAGGCCCGGCGCGAGGCTCTTGGCGGCCGTCCCGGCGTACACCACCCGCTCCGGGTCGAGCGCCTGCATCGCGCCGACCGGCTGCCGGTCGTAGCGGAACTCGCCGTCGTAGTCGTCCTCGACGACGTACCCGTCTCGCTCGCGCGCCCAGCGCACGGCGGCGGCCCGCCGGTCGGCGGCCAGCGGCGCACCGGTGGGGAACTGGTGCGCCGGGGTGAGCAGGACGGCCCCGCACCGGCCGTCGAGCCGCTCGACCCGGGCGCCGGCCCCGTCCAGCGGCACCGGGACGGTGGCCAGCCCGGCCGCCCGGGCGACGGCGTGCTGCGGCGGCAGCCCGTACTCCTCGACCGCGAGGGCGCGGGCGCCGCGCTCCCGCAGGGCGGCGCACAGCAGGCCCAGGCCCTGGGAGACGCCGGTGCAGATCAGCAGGTGGTCGGGGTCGGTGCGGACGCCGCGGACCCGTGCCAGGTAGTCGGTGAGCGCCTGCCGCAGCTCGATCCGGCCGAGCGGGCTGCCGTAGCCGAAGGCCTCGTGCGGCGCGGTGGCGAGGGCCCGGCGGGCGGCGGCGAGCCAGGCGGTGCGGGGGAAGAGCGCGAGGTCGGGACGCCCGGCCATCAGGTCGTGCCGGACGGCGGGCAGGGCCGCCGCGGGCCGGGCGGACCGCCGGCCCGGGCCGGGCGCGGCCCGCTGGGCGACGGTGGTGCCGGAACCCTGTCGGGAGGCGAGCCAGCCCTCCGCGGTGAGCTGCCCGTACGCCTCGACCACGGTGTTCCGGGCGATCCCGAGGTCCTCGCCGAGGGCCCGCGAGGACGGCAGCCGGGTGCCGGGCACGAGCCGCCCGTCCTGGACGGCCTCGCGCAGCGCGTCCTCCAGGGCGGCCCGCAGCCCGGCCCCGGCGGCGCGCCGCTCGGTGAGGTCCAGGTGCAGGTCGCCGCCGAAGGAAGTCCAGGAGCTGCTCACGGGCCCGATTATCGCGCGGTCCCGCCCGGGCCGTCGGCCGGCTCCGGCCGGTGCCGAAGGGCTCCTCGACGGCCGTGGTGACGCGGGCCGGGCCCGGTGGCCCGGCCCGCAGACGCGCGGGCGTGAGGGCGTGAGGGCGAGTCAGACCGACAGGTAGACCGCGCTGCCGACGCCGGCGAGGAAGCAGTAGACCGCGAACGGCGTCAGGCTGCGGGTCTCGAAGTACTTGGTGAGGAAGCGCACCGAGACGTAGCCGGCGACGAAGGCGGCGAGGCTGCCGGCGACGACCGGGCCGAGGACGGCGGAGTTCTCCGGCTTGAACAGCTCCGGCACCTTCAGTACGGAGGCGGCCAGGATGACCGGGGTGGCGAGCAGGAAGGAGAAGCGGGCGGCGTCCTCGTGGTGCAGGCCGCGCAGGATGCCGGCGCTCATGGTGACCCCGGAGCGGCTGATGCCGGGGAAGAGCGCCAGGATCTGGGCGGCGCCGATCCAGGCGCCCTGGACGAAGCTGAGCCGGGCCAGCCGGTGGTCGGAGGCGATCGCCGGGTCGAGGCCCGGTGCCTCGGCCGGCGGGGCGGCGTGCCCGGCGCGCCGGCGGCCGGTGCCGCCGCGCTTGAGCCGTTCGGCGCCGAGCAGTACCAGCCCGTTGAGGGCGAGGAAGATCGCGGCCGGGACGGGCTTGCCGAGCGCGTTCCGCAGCGCCTTCTCCAGGGCGAGGCCCGCCACCCCGACCGGGATGGTGGAGATGATCAGCAGCCAGGCGAGCTTCTCGTCCCGGCTCTGGACCCGGCGGTGGCGGATCGAGCTGAAGAAGCCACCGATCACCCGGACCCAGTCCTTGCGGAAGAACACCACCAGCGCGAGCGCGGTGGCCAGGTGCAGGCCGACCAGGACGGCGAGGTAGGAGGAGCCCTCGGCGGTCATGTCGAGGTCCCGCTGGATCTTCCCGCCGATGAGGGCGGGGAGCAGGATGCTGTGGCCCAGGCTGGAGACCGGGAAGAGTTCCGTCACACCCTGCAGCAGGCCGACGCCTATCGCTTCCGGGTAGGTCAGGGTGGACATCGCGCACCTTCGCTCGGGGGTCTGGATCCGGGGGAGCCCCGCGAAGCTACTACGGGCATGTAGACGCCCGGCAGCCCCGCCGCCAGAAGTTCATCGAGCGGACGTCTGGACGCCACCGCCGCCGGTCAGTCGTCGGTCATTCGCCGGTCAGCCGCCGGTCGGCCGTCCCTGGTCAGTCCCTTCCGCCGAGCGGCACCCGCCGCCACGCCCCGCCGTCGGCGGGCACCGGTGCGGAGGCGAAGTCGTAGCGCGGCCCGTCCGGCCCGAGCGCGAGCAGGGAGATCGAGGAGGAACCCCAGATCCGCCCGTCGCCGAAGTCCCGCCGCTGGATGAGCGCCGCGTCGTCGTCCAGCGGCAGGCCGTCGCCCGTGACGATCGGCAGCCAGTCGCCCCAGGCCTGTTCGGCGGGCCCGTCGCCGGTCGGCTCCGGCCGGGGCGCGGCGGCGAGGCGGGCCCGGAAGTGGTCCGCGCGGGCGGCCATCAGCGCCCGGATCCGCTCGGAGGCGGTCCGGCTGGCGGCCATGCCCTCCAGCCCGTCGTTGAGCACCACGCTGAGACCGGTCGGCAGCTCGCGCTCCTCCAGCCGGCCACCGCCCCAACTGGCGACCCGGGCGCCGTCGGGCCGGACCAGGACGAGGTGGAACGGGTCGTACGGGGTGAGGTCGAGGTGGCCGATCCCGCCCTCCCGGACGGCGGTGAGCGGCAGTTCGCCGCGGGAGAGCCGGGCGTCGACGGGGGCGAGCGGCCCGAAGCCGTTCAGCAGGCAGGCGGCGGTCCGGCGTCCGGGGTCGACGGCCAGCCAGGTGCCGCCGGCGGCGAGGTCCAGTCCGCCGATCAGGGCGGGCCGGTCCGGCCAGTGGTGGTCCGGCGGCAGCCAGCTGCGCCCGAGGTACTCGTCCCGGACGGAGAGGAGCAGCACCGGCACGGCCGCCCCCGGTTCGATGCTGACGAACGCCGTACACACGATCGTGGCCCCCTGACCTCGCCCGGCGGGGGCACTCGTGGTGGCGCCCCTGCCGTCGATCCTCGCACTCCCGTTCGTGCGCCGGGAGTGCGGGTCCGCGCCCGGGGTGCGCCCCGGGCCCTCCCTTTTCGGCCGCCGCCGTGCCACACTCGGCGGACGGCCGGGCAGGTCCGAGTGGCCCAGGATTCCGCGGTTCAAATGCACCAGGGAACAGGTCCACCAGGTCCCTAGGCTGGCGGTCATGACGACGAACGAGCACGAGCCGACCGAAGCCCCCGTCCCGGCCCCCGCCCAGCGCCTCGCGCTGTTCCGCCTGGCCCCCGACTTCTACCAGGCCATGACCGTGGTGGACCGCGCCTCCCGGCAGGGCATTGATCACCAGCTCGCCGAGCTGGTCAAGGTGCACGCCTCGATGATCAACGGCTGCGCCTTCTGCATCGACATGCACAGCACCGACGCCGCGAAGAACGGAGAGCAGGACCACCGCCTGCTCTCCCTCCCGGCCTGGCGCGAGACCCCGTGGTTCACCGCCCGGGAGCGGGCCGCGCTGGCCCTCACCGAGTCGGTCACCCTGCTGACCCAGGGCCACGTGCCGGACGCGGTCTACGCCGAGGCCGCCGCCCAGTTCGACGAGACCGAGCTGGCGCAGCTGATCGCGCTGATCGCCACCATCAACGCCTGGAACCGGATCGGGGTGGCCTCCCGGCTCAGCCCGGCCGCCAAGTGAGGCCCGCGGACATGACGGGAGTCCAGCAGGAGAAGGCCCGGCTGCTCCGGGAGCTGCACCGGCCGGGCGAGCCGCTGGTGCTCGCCAACGTGTGGGACGCGGCGAGCGCCCGCCTGGTCGTCGCCGCCGGAGCGCGGGCGGTGGCGACGGCCAGTGCGAGCGTCGCCTGGTCGCTCGGCAGCCGGGACGGCGGCGGTGCCGACCTCGAACAGGTCCTCGTACGGACGGCACAGGTGGTCCGCGCGGTGGACCTGCCGGTCACCGCCGACCTGGAGAGCGGCTACGCGCGGACCGCCGCCGGCGTCGGCGAGTCCGTCGCCGCGCTGCTGGCCACCGGCGCGGTCGGCGTCAACCTGGAGGACGAGGGCCGACCGGCGGCCGAGGCCGCCGAGCGGATCGCGGCGGCCCGGGCGGCGGCGGACGCGGCGGGCGTGCCCGCCTACGTCAACGCGCGCACCGACGTGTTCCTGCGCGGGATCGGCGAGCCGGAGGGCCGGCTGGACGACGCGGTGCGCCGGCTGCGGGCCTACGTCGAGGCGGGCGCGGACGGCGTGTTCGTGCCCGGTGTCGCGGACCCGGAGACGATCGCCGCGCTGGTCGCGGCCGTCCCGGTGCCGTTGAACGTGCTGGCGGGGCCGGGCTCGCCGGCCGTCCCGGAGCTGGCGGAGCTGGGCGTGGCCCGGGTCAGCCTCGGCCCCGGTCTGGCCGAGGTGGCGTACGCGGCGGTGCGCCGGGCCGCGGCGGAGGTGTACGCGAGCGGCACCTACACCGCCCTGGAGGGCGGGCTGACCTACCAGGAGCTGAACGGTCTCTTCGCGGGCTGACCGGCGTTGAGCGGTCAGATCGGCTGAACGGGCCGGCGACGCGGGCCGGGCGGCCGGGCGGTCCGGGCCGGACGAAGCCCCGGTTGCCGCCGACAGGGGTGGCGACAACCGGGGCGGTGCCCGGCGGGCGTGGTCAGCCGATCTGACCGCTGAGCCCCGGGTGGCTCATCTGGTTGGTGCCGACGGCCTCCACCTCCTGGGCGGCGTGGCCGACCACCGGCAGCCGGCCGGCGGCGTGGATGGCGAGGTCGGCCGGGGAGAGGTTGAGACCGTCGGTGAGGCCCCCGGTGGCGTCCGGGGAGCTCGCGGTCTGGCTGGTGGCGGACGCCGCCGGGGCGGCGAGCGCGAGGCCCGCCATGGTGAGGGCGGCCAGGGTGGCGAGTTTCTTCATGCACTGCCGAACGACCCGGGCCGCCTTCAGGTCACCGGACGGTTCGGACCGTCACCCGCAGGGTTCGCACGCTGTTGCTGATGAAGGAGCCGATCGGCTCCGGCGCGTCGCCCTCGGCGAGGGCCAGCCCGGGGAACCGTCCGAACAGGTGCCGCAGCGCGGTCTCGGCCTCCAGTCGGGCCAGCCCGGAGCCGAGGCAGAAGTGCGGGCCGTGGCCGAGCGACAGGTGCCGGTTGGGCCGGCGGGTGACGTCGAAGCGGTCGGCGTCCGGGTGGTGCCCGGTGTCGCGGCCGGCCGCCGCGTAGGAGGCGAGCAGCGCCTCGCCGCGCCGGATCACCACGTCCCCGACCGCGATGTCCTCGGTCGCGTAGCGCAGCGGGAACTGGCCGACCGGCGAGTCGTAGCGCAGCGTCTCCTCGATGACCGCCGACCACGGCTGCTCACCGGAGAGCACCAGCCGCAGCTGGTCGGGGTGGGCGAGCAGGGCCCGGACGGCGTTGGTGATCAGGTTGAGCGTGGTCTCGTGCCCGGCGACCAGCATCAGCAGCAGGGTGCCGACCAGCTCGGCTTCGCTGAGCCGGTCCCCGGCCTCGCGGGCGGCGATCAGGTCGGTGGTGAGGTCGTCGCCGGGCGCGGCCCGCTTGGCCGCGACCACGGAGCCCAGCAGCGCGTACAGGGCCTGCTGCGCGGCGGCGGCCGCCGCCGGGGTGGCCGAGCTGGAGACCAGGGTGTCGGAGAGCTCGTGCAGCTCGTCCTGCTCGTCCAGCGCCAGTCCGAGCAGTTCGCCGATCACCTGCATCGGCAGCGGGTAGGCGAAGTGCTCGCGCAGGTCGAACTCGCCGTCCAGCTCGGCGACCCGGTCGAGCAGCGCGATGGTGCGGGCCTCGATCGCGGGCGCCAGGTCGGCTATCCGGCGCGGGGTGAAGGCCTGGCTGACCAGGCCGCGCAGCCGCCGGTGGTCGTCGCCGTCGGCGGTGACCATGCCGGGCACGGTGACGAAGTTGAGCAGCGGCCAGCCCTGGGGCAGCCGGCCCTCCCGGAAGGTCGTCCAGAGCTGGGCGTTCTTGCCCACCCGGGAGTCGGCGAGCAGCGCCTGCAGGGTGTCGTGGTGGGTTATCGCCCAGACCACCACCCCGCCAGGGAGCTCCACCAGGACCGCGGGGCCGGCCGCCCGGAGGCGGGCGTTCTCGTGGTGCTGGTCGCGCCCGAAGGGGTCGAGTCTGACGGGCTCGGGTCGGGGGTCGGTGGTGGTGTCCATGCGGGCCTCTCGGGGGCGGGCGGGCGGGGCGGGGTGAAGGCGCTGTACAGCACCGGCAGGCCGAGCAGGGCCCGCGACCACGGGGACGGGCGCCATCCCAACTCGCCGGACGGAACGGCGAGTTGAAGATCGGGCAGGCGGTGCAGCAGGGTCTCGACGGCGGTCTCGACGATGATCCGGGCCGGGTGCTGGGCCGGGCAGACGTGCCGTCCGGCGCCCCAGGCGAGGTGGGCCCGGTTGCCGCCGAGCGAGCCCTGGGCGGCGGAGGCGACGCCCTGGGCGGCCGGGTCGGCGTTGGCCGCGGCCAGGCCGAGGACGAGCATGTCGCCGGCGCTGATGTACTGGCCGCCGAGGACGGTGTCGCCGGTGGCCCAGCGGCCGGGGAAGTTCTGCGTCGGCGGGTCGCGCCAGAGCACCTCCTCCAGCGCGTCGGAGACGGTGAGCCGCCCGCCGGTGAGGGTGGCCCGGAACCGGCGGTCGGTGAGCAGCAGTCGCAGCGTGTTGCCGGTCCAGTTGATGGAGGTCTCGTTGCCCGCGACCAGCATCACCACCAGGTGGTGCACGGCCTCCTCGTCGGTGAGTCCGGCCGGGTGGGCGAGCAGCCAGGAGGTGAGGTCGGCGCTGGGGGCCGTCCGGCGGCGCCGGACCAGGTCGACCAGGATCGCCTGGAACTCGGCGTTGGCGCGCACCGACTTGGGGCCGCTGTCCACGAAGTGGCTGATCAGCTCGACCAGGTGGGGTCCGGCCTCACGGGGCAGGCCGACCAGCTGGGTGAAGACCAGCAGCGGCAGCGGGCGGGCGTACTGGGCGATCAGGTCCGCGGTGCCGTCCGGGCCCCAGCTGTCGATGAGGTCGTTGGCGCAGACCTCGGTGGTCTCGCGCAGCTGGCGGTGGTCGATCTGGGCGAGGGTGTCCGAGACGGCGGAGCGCAGCCGCTGGTGCTCGGCGCCGTCCAGGTTGAGCAGGGTGGGCCGCCAGGAGGTCATCGGCAGCAGCCGGGAGTCGGGGGCCAGCCGGCCTTCGGCGGGCACCCGCCAGCGGCGCGAGTCCTTGGAGAACAGCGCCTCGTTGCGGGTGAGTTCGAGCAGCTCGGCGTAGCCGAGGACGAGCCAGGCCTCGACCCCGGGCTCCAGTTCGATCGGCGCGACCGGGCCGTATCGCCGGCGCAGCCGGGCGTACAGGCCGTGCGGGTCCTCGGCGACGGCGTGGCCGTACAACGGGGTCAGCGGGACGCCGACGGGCAGGCCGCCGCCGTGCGGGACCGGGCAGCCGGGGGAGGCGGTGCCGGGTTCGGGCGCGGTCATCGCTGGAGCTCCAGGAGCGAGCTGCGGTGCAGGTGGTCGACGAAGTCGATCAGCAGGTCGTAGGACTGCCGCCGGTCGCGGGCGTCGCAGTGCAGGATCGGTACCTCCGGCAGCAGGTCGAGGGCGGAGCGCAGCTCCTCCTCGGGGTAACTCGGCGTGTCCGGGAAGGTGTTGACCGCCACGGCGAACGGGATGCGCTGCTCCTCCAGGCGGCCGAGCACGTCGAAGCTCTCGTCCGGGCGGCGCAGGTCGACCATGGCGATGGCGCCGAGCGCGCCGCGCGACAGGTCGTCCCAGAGCGGCCAGAACCGCTGCTGCCCGGGCGTGCCGAACAGGTACAGCGCGAGCCGCGGGTTGAGCGTGATCCGGCCGAAGTCGAGCGCGACCGTGGTGGTGGTCTTGTCGCCGCGCCCGGTGAGGTCGTCGATGCCGCTGCTGGCGGCGGTCATCGTCTCCTCGGTGCGCAGCGGAGTGATCTCGCTGAGCGAGCCGACCAGCGTGGTCTTGCCGACCCCGAACGGGCCGGTGACCAGGATCTTCACCGCGCCCTGGACCGAGGACGGCAGGTACCGCGGCTCGGCGGGCAGGTCGGCGGTGGCCCCGGGGGCTTCAGCGGAGTTGGCGGAGGCCAACGAGCACCTCTTCCAGAAGGGTTGCGGGCAGGCGTTCGGCCTGCGGGACGGGCGGGAGGACCTGGACGGCGCCGAGGTCCCAGAGGTCGCCGACCAGCACCTTGACGACGCCGAGCGGCAGCACCAGGTGGGCCGCCACCTCGGCGATGGACAACAGGCTGTGGCAGAGCGCGAGGATGCGCCGGTGCTCGCGGTTGAGCAGGGCGTGGTCGGGCAGTTCCGGCGGCTCGGGTAACGCGCTGACCAGGCTTTCGATGGCCAGCTCGGCCCGGGTGGACCGGCTGCGGCCGCCGGTGATGACGTAGGGCCGGACGGGCCCGCTCACCGGTGGCCCCCCGCCGCGTGGTCGACCCGCGGCGGGCTGGTGAGGTGGCTGCCGATCCGCTCGACCAGGACCTGCATCTGGTACGCGACCAGGCCGGCGTCCACGGCATCGCTGGTCACCACGGCCAGGTGCGCGCCGGCCCCGGCGGCGACGACGAACAGGTAGCCGCCGCCGTACTCGATGATGATCTGGCGGGTGGCGCTGCCCGGTCCGCCGAACCCGGTCGCGACGCCGCGGGCCAGCGACTGGAGTCCGGAGCAGGCGGCGGCGAGCCGTTCGGCGTCCTCGCGCGCGACGTTCGCGCTGCGGCCGATCTCCAGGCCGTCGTTGGAGACGACGACGGCGTGCTGGACCTGCGGGACGTTGACGATGTCGGCGAGCATCCAGCCGAGATCAGGGGTGGTGGTCATGGAACTCTCCGGAGCGCTGGGGAAGTCGGGGGGAAGCGGGCAGGGAAGGGTCGGGCTGGGCCTGGGCCCGGGCGGCCGATCGGCCGCTGGCGGTACCGGCCTGGAACATCGCCATGAACGCCTGCGCGTCCCGGGCCGAGCGGTACGGCGGGGCGGGCGGCGGTGGGGGAGAGGCGTGTTGGGCGGGGCGGGCGGCGCGGTCGCGTCGGTGGCTCCGGCGGGGCAGCGGCGGCGGGGTGTCGGCGGCCGCGGGGGGTCGGCCGGCCGGCGGGGTCTCCACCAGGGGGTGTCCGGTGGGGTGTCCGGCAGGGTGTCCGGTCGGCCTGAAGTCGGTGTTGAAGGCCCGGTCGTCCGGCCCGAGGCCGGGGACGGTGGGCGGCAGCGGCTCGGTGAGCAGGGCGTTCGGCAGCAGCACGACGACGCGGACGCCGCCGTAGGGCGAGGGCGCCGAGCTGAGGGTGACCCGGAAGCCGTACTGCTCGGCCAGCCGGCCGACCGCGGCGAGGCCCAGCTGCGGCACCTCGCCGAGTCGGGAGACCTCCAGGCTGGTGCCGCCGGCGAGGGCGGCGGCGGCCTTGGCGACGGCCTGTTCCGGCATGCCGACGCCACCGTCGTCGATCTCGATGACGGCTCCGTTGTGCACCGGCATGAGGGTGACGAACACCTGGGTGCTGGGCGGGGAGTAGCGGGTGGCGTTGTCCAGCAGTTCGGCGACGGCGTGGATCAGCGCCTCGGCGGCGGCGCCGACCACCGCGGTCTCGATCCGGCTGCGGACCTCCACCCGCTGGAAGGGCAGGATGCGGGACTGGGCGCCGCGCACGACGTCCTCCAGCGAGACCGGCTCGGGCCAGTGCCGTCCGGCCCGCGCGCCGCACAGGACGGCCAGGGTCTGGGCCAGCCGGGCCTGTTGGGCGGCGGCGTGGTCGGCCTTGAGCAGGCCCTCCAGCAGTTCCGGGTCGTCGTGGGTGCGTTCCATCTCGTCGAGCAGGGCCTGCTGGTCGTGGGCCATGACGAGGATGCGGCGGGCGACGCTGAGGAAGGCCCGCTGGGTGGACGCGGTGAGCTCCTGCTCCTGCTGGACGGCGGCCAGGTCGGCGCCGCGGCGGGAGAGTTCGGCGCCGAGCTGCTCCTGGAGCCGGGCGAGGTCGCGTTGCAACCGGTCGGCGCGGCGGCGCTGGGTGACGGACACGGCGCGGTACCGCGCGGTGGCCACGAGGGCGAGGGCGGCGAGCACGCCGGTTGCCGTTGCGCACCACTGAGTCATCGTCACGCCGCGAATTCTAGGGTGATGATCCTACGAAGGTGTGAACGGATCTCGCCAAGTGACCGGATCTCGTCAATATCCAGTCAATACGGCGTCAAACCGGCGCCGTTCGACCGCGATCCGGACGGCCCGGGGGCGGTCGTTCCCGGTGAGGCGCCTGCGGCGCGGTGGCCGGGTCGGGCGGGAGGTGGCCGAGTCGCGTCCCGTGATGTGTGGGGAACGTGCGCACGGTGTTACGGAAGGGGCGACGTCCGGTGCAGGAGCAGCAGCGCCACGTCGTCCGGCTGGGACCGCCGCTCGGTCACGTTCAGCGTGAGCAGATCGGCCAGCCGCTCCAGCGCGGGCGCCGCGCCGGCCCGGGTCGGGCCGGTCTGCCGGGCCCACAGTTCCAGCCCGCCGAGCATCCGCTGCACCGACTCGTCGTAGTCCTCCTCACGGTCCTCGACCAGCCCGTCGGTGTACGCCAGCAGCGTCTCGCCGACCGCCAGCCGGCCGACCGTCAGCGGGTACGGCTGCCCCGGGTCCACGCCCAGCGGCGGCCCGCCCGGCAGGTCCAGCTCGACGGCCTTGGCGTCCGCGATCCGCACCGGCGCGGGATGCCCCGCCCGGGCCGCGGTCAGCGCGCCGTCGGCCGGGTCCAGGGCCAGGAAGAGGCAGGTCGCGAACAGGTCGGTGTCCAGCTCGGTCAGCAGCCGGCTGGTCCGGGCCAGCGTGGCGCCCGGATCGTGCCCGTCCGTCGCGTACGCCCGCAGGCCGCTGCGCAACTGGCCCATCACCGCCGTCGCCTCCGCGTTGTGGCCCTGGACGTCGCCGATCACCAGCCCGATCCGGCCGTCCGGCAGCTTCAGCAGGTCGTACCAGTCGCCGCCGATCTGCATGCCCTCGGTGCTCGGCAGGTAGCGGGCGGCGCTGGCGATCCCGGGCAGCTGGGGCAGGGTGCGCGGCAGCATCGCGCGCTGCAGCTCGGTGGCGCGGTGGTGGTGGGTGTCGTACAGCCGGGCCCGTTCCAGGGACTGCGCCAGGATCCCGGCGAAGGCCGAGTACAGGGTGCGGTCCTCCCGGCCGAACGCCCGCTCGGCGGAGAAGGTGATCAGGCAGGAGCCCACCTGCCGCCCGGAGGCGACCAGCGGCAGCACCGCCCAGGAGGCCGGGGTGAGCGGGCCGTACTGGCCCCGGCCCGCGCCGGGCTCGCTGAACAGCGGGGCGGAGCGGGTCAGCGCGTGCTGCATCACGCTCTCGGAGAGGTCCGCCAGCCGGGTCAGCTCGGTGCGGCGCGGCCCGCCGTACACGGTGTGCGAGACGGGCAGCAGCCGGCCCTCGTCCACCAGGTCCAGCACGATGCTGGCGGCGCCGAACGCCGGGCGGGCGACGTCGGTGACGGCGGTGGTGACGTCCCGGACGGTCACCGCCCGCGACAGCGACCGGGTGAGCGCGAGCAGCAGCGCCGTCCGGGCCCCGGCCGGGGTGGACTGCTCCTCGTTCTGCTTCCCGGGGTGTTCTGCGGCCTGCTCGCCGGTCTGCCGCCCGGTCCGCTCCCCGGGGTGTTCCCTGGGGTGTTCCCGGCCCTGGTCCCGGTCGGAGAGCAGCCCGGCGACCCGGACCGGTCGGCCGTGGACGTCCAGCATCACCTCGCCGGTCTCCTCGATCCTCGCCACCCCGCCGCCCCGGCGCAGCACCCGGTACCCGATCCGGTACCGCCCGCCGGTGGTGAGCGACTCGGCGAGCGCGGCCTGCACGTCCGGCAGGTCCTCCGGGTGGACGATCCGGTCCAGGTCCGGGGCGGTGCCGTCGGCGGTGGCGGGCTGGCCGGTGACCCGGAACGCCGCGGCGTCCCAGTAGCTCTCGCCGGTGACCAGGTCGCGCTCGAAGGCGCCGTGCCCGGCCGCCCGGACGGCGAGCGACAGCATCGGGTGGGCCAGCCCGGCGGGGCGGCTCCCGTCCCCGTCCGGCGGCGCCCCGGCCGGGTCCTGGGGTATCCGGGAGTCCGCGTGGTCGAGCAGGTGGGACAGCCGGTGGGCGCAGGCCTCGCCGATGGTCTCCAGGACGTCCAGGTCGCGGCGGGGGACGGTGCCCCGGTGGGCCAGCGCGAGGGCGAGGACGCCGACCGGCCGCTCGTCGACGATCATCGGCAGGGTGATCACGGCGACCATTCCGGTGCCCATGCCGGCGTTCTTGTTCGGGTAGTCGACGCTGGTGTGCTCGGGACTGAGCAGGTAGGGGCGGCGTAACCGCAGGGCCATCGCGGCGGGGAGGTCACTGGCCGGATCGACGGTGCTGTAGCGCTCGTGGGCCCAGTCCGGCAGCCCGTGCGAGGCGGTCAGCCGGAGCATCCCGGCGGAATCCAGCAGGTAGAGCGCGGAACCCTCGCCGGTGATCCACCCCGGCCCCTCGGCGAGGACGGTGCCGAGCAGTTCGGCGGCGCTGGTGCAGCCGAGCAACAAGCGCACGCAGCGCATGGGGCTGCGGGCGGTGGGACTGCTGCGTGGCGTCCGGCTCTCGTCCTCGGAGGGGGGAACCCACGGAGAGGTCAGGTCCATCGGATACCCGGCCTTTCCGCTCTCGGGGGTGGGTGCCCTCTGGGTGCCCGAACGGGCACTTAATTCTTCATACCTTATTTCTCAAGCGGGTGCCGAAGCGGGTGAATGGTGACCCAGACGGCGCACCAGCACCAGTGTCCGGTCGTCCGCCGCGTCCCGCGCCACCGTCCGGACCAGCCGCTCCGCCGCACCCCGGGTGAGCTGCTGCTGCGTCCGCCACGGCCGCACCACCGGCTCGGCCGCCGCCAGCAGCCGACCCACCCCCTCGTCCAGATCCCGACCCGGCACCTCCACCAGGCCGTCACTGAACAGCAGCAGCGAATCGCCCCGCCGCAGCCGCCCCGACACCGCCGGGTACGGTGCGCCCGACACCAGCCCCAGCGCCGGACCGCCGTGCCCCGACCGCACCCAGCCACCGCCGTCCGCCCGGCGGAACTGCGCGGGCGCCGGATGGCCGGCGTTGAACAGCAGGTAGTCGCCCGTCGCCGGGCGCAGCGCGAGGTGCACCGCCGTCGCGAAGTCGTCCTCCCAGCCCATCCGCACCAGGTGGTCGTTGGCCGCCGGCAGGAACGCCTCCGGCGGCACCCGGCCCAGCAGCATCGCGAACGCGCCCGACAGGTGCGTCGAGCGGGCCGCCGCCCGGCTGCCCTTGCCCGACACGTCCACCAGCAGCAGCTCCAGCAGATCCTCCTCGGGGCGGTGCGCACACAGCAGGAAGTCCCCCGAGAACGAGGCGTCGCCGGCCGGCGCCAGCGCACTGTCGAAATGCCAGTCCAGAAGCCGCTCCGGCAGCCGGGCCAGTGCCCGGGTGTGCTCGGCCAGCTCCAGCAGCATCGAATCGCCCTGCGTCCCGCGCAGACCCAGCCGGTGCCGGAACCGGTTCGTGGCCAGCACCGTCACCGCGGTCGCGGCCAGCACCAGCGTCACCCCGATCCGCACCCCGAGCGGATCCCGCACCACCGCCCCCAGCACCCCGCCCGCCAGCGCCGCGCACACCAGCACCAGCAACTGCCCGCGCCGCAACAGCAGCCCGCCGACCACCAGCGGCAGCACCAGCGCCGACGGCGGCCAGCTGTACGGCAGCACGATCGGCAGCACGCTCAGCACCGCCGTCACCCCGAGCAGCACCCCCAGCGCGTACCGCGCCGCCCGGGCGTCCCCGTCCAGCAGCCGCCGATACCACCGCCGCGCCCTCGCTATCGGTGCGGGCACGTGGACCTCCGCCAAGGGGTCGGCGGTCCCCTGTCATGACCACCAGTCAGCCCGGCCACACTAACCCGTCCACCCCCGCCACCCCCAGGTCAGCTACCCGCCCGCCCCACCGGAAGTCGGCGGGCCCGACTTCTCGCGCGCTTCGCCTCGTTGGTCTCGCTGCCCTCGCCGCTCGCCGCTCGCTGCGGGAGGCCGGCCGCGTCGACGCCTCGCCCGTGCCGGGCTTGCCTGTCGCCCGACCTCGCGCCACACCGGAAGTCGGCTGCGTCGACTTCCCGCGCTCCGGGCCTGGCCGCCCCGTCAGGCAGTCAGCCGACCCGACTCCTCGCGCACCCCCGCCGCCTGCCGCACCGGAAGTCGGCGGGCCCGACTTCTCGCGCGCACTTCGGCTTGTCTGCCGCACGTCTTGCCGCCGGCTGCTTCCGGGTGTGCCCCGCGTCGGGCTGCCGCACAGGAAGTCGGCGGGCCCGACTTCTCGTGCACGCCTCATCCGGTGTGGTGGTGGTTCCGCCGGTGGGGGAGGTCGAGTGCCTCGGGCGCGTCGTGTCGCGGCGGGTGCGGTGGCCGACGTTTCAGGGAGTGGGCCAGGTGCGGAGGCCGGTGGTGAGGAGGGTGATGAGGCGGTCCTGGGTGGTGGTCAGGTCTTCGGCGAGTTGGAAGCCGCCGCCGATGGAGAGGGAGGCGAAGCCGTGGGCGACGGAGCGGACGGTGCGGGCGGCGTGGATCGCCTCCGCACCGTCGAGGCCGTACTCCCGCAGGACGGCGATGATCACTCCGACGAGTCGACCGGCTGCGCGGGTGAGGTCGTCGTCCGGCTGCGGTGCCTGGGGGAGGGCGTTGTAGCGGTGCGGGTGTTCGGTGGCGTACGCGTGGTAGGCGCGTAGGACGGTGGCGACGGCGTCGTCCCCGCTGCGGCCGACGGCGGCCTCGGCGAGCCGATCGGCGAGTTCCTCGGTGACCCGGACGGCGATGAGCCGCCGCAGTTCGGCGAGGCCGCCGCTGACGTGCTTGTACAGCGACGGGGTGGCGACCCCGGCCCGGGCGGCGACGGCGGCCAGGGTGAGGGCGTCGGCGCCCTGCTCGTCGATGAGGGCGAGGGCGTGGCCGACGACCTGCTCGGGGGTCAGTCCTACTCGGGGCATGGCGCGGGCTCTCCGTCGGTGGAAGGGGCTGGAAAGGGGGGGACGTGGGCGGACCTGGGCGGACCTGGGCGGATGGGGCTCAGGCGAGTTCGGCGAGGAAGGGCAGCAGGGCGTCGGCGGTGGCCTGCGGGTTGTCGGCCATCGGGTAGTGCCCGGATCCTTCGATCATGGCCTTCCGCGCGTTGAGTGCGGCGGCCTGCCGGTCGGCGACGGCTTCCGGCTTGGGGAAGTCGGGGTCCTTGCTGCCCATGATGACGAGCGAGGGGCAGCGGACGGCCGCGGTCCAGCCGACGGGCGCGGAGTCCCCGGTGACGTATCCGCGGGCGGCGGTCTTGCGGCCGGGGGTGCGCATGGCGGCGACGAGTCCGGCCACGTACGTGTCGAAGTCGGCGGGCTTGGTGCCCGGGTAGGCCAGCTTGCGGTGGTAGAGGCCCCAGAAGGCGGGCGAGTGGACGGTCAGGGCGCCCATGACGCGGAGGGCGCCGCGCATGAGGGCGTTGGGCGGGAGGTTCTCGATGAAGGCGTCGATCAGGGCGATGCCGGCGACCCGCTCGGGGGCGTCGCCGGCGAGCTTGACGACCGTCGCGCCGGTGTAGGAGTTGCCGACCAGGACGGCGCGGTCGATGCCGAGGTGGTCGAGCAGGGCGAGGACGTCGGTGGCGATGGCGGCGGGGGAGTAGTCGTCCCAGACGATCGAGGATTCGCCGAAGCCGCGCAGGTCCATGGTGATGACCCGGCGGCCGGCGGCGGCCAGCAGGGGGTGGAGGTGCCGGTAGGCGGCGCGGGTGTCGAGCATCCCGGGGAGCAGGACGACGGGGGTGCCGTCACCCTGCCGGGTGTCGTCGTAGGCGAGGCGGCCGCCGGTGACGTCGAGGTACTGGGTGCTGGTGGCGCTGGTGGCGTTCATGGTGGTCCTCCGGGGGCTGCCGGTGCGGGGCGCTGGCGGGCTGTCGATAGCCATAAAGCTAAGGCTAATAGCCTTAGCCGTCAAGCCCTCGCGCCCTGCGGTGCGGAGGAGGCCGATGGGGAGGCCGATGGGGAGGTCGGCGGGGAGGTTGATGAGGGGTGCCCGGGTGAGGGGTCGTTCGTTGACGTCCGATCACGTTAGGTAGCGTCAATGGTGTTCAAGGGGAACAAACCGCCCATTGTGTCCCAGAGTGCCCCGTCCGTCTCCGGTCGTCCCGGGCGAACGGCTTGGAATCAGGGCCTCCTAGGATTAACGTTTGATAACGCAGCGCGGTCGTCAACGCCGTACCCAGACGGCACCGTGCGCCGTCGCCTAATCCCGCCGGCCGGCCTCCGGGCAGGTCAGGGAGCCGGGGAACCACGTTCCTTGGGGTGAATCGGCGGGGCTCCGGCCCGGCCGTAGGAGACCTTCCTGCTCCGAACCCGTCAGCTAACCCGGTAGGCGCGAAGGAAGGAAAGGAGCGCGCCTCCGTGGCGTCGACGCACACCCCGGCACACCCGGCCGGCCCCGCAGCGGGTACCCAACTCCTCGACCACCCCGGCCCGGACGGCCCCGAGTACGCCGGCCCGGACGCCGAGACCAACCGGCACCGGATGCCGCGTCAGGCCCGTGGGACCTCCCCGCTGCTCGGCGTCACCGCCGTCGCCGCCACCCTGGGTGCCACCGGTTTCGCCTCCGCCACCCCGGCCGCCGCCCCCGCCATCGAGGCCCCGGACGAGACCCCGGTCGCCCTCTCCGCCGACCCCGGCCTCGCGCTCGCCGCCCGCATCCAGCAGCAGGCCGACAGCCAGCGCACCGCCGCCGAGGAGGACGCCCGCGTCCAGGCCGCGAAGGAGGCGGAGGCCAAGGCCGCCGCCAAGGAGGCCGAGGCCAAGCGGGCCGCCGAGGAGGCCGAGCGGGCCAAGGCCGCCGCCCTCACCCTGCCGGTGCGCGACTACCACCTCACCGCCCACTACGGTCAGAGCGCCCGCTACTGGGCACACCTGCACACCGGCCTGGACTTCGCCGCCGACACCGGCACCCCCGTCTACGCGGTCGGCCAGGGCACCATCACCTCGGCCGGCTGGTCCGGCTCGTACGGCTACCGGATCGTCGAGACCCTGCCCGACGGCACCGAGATCTGGTACTGCCACCTCTCCTCGATCATCAAGGGCTCCGGCAAGGTCGGCTCCGGCCAGCAGATCGGCAAGGTCGGCGCCACCGGCAACGTCACCGGCGCGCACCTGCACGTGGAGGTCCGCCCCGGCGGCGGTGCCCCCGTCGACCCGGAGACCTGGTTCCAGCAGCGCGGCCTCAACCCCTGACGCACCCGCGAAGACCCCTGACGCACCCGCGAAGCCCCGGCCGCCGGAACCAGAACCACCGCGGCCGGGGCTTCGCCGCGTCACTCCTGAGTCGGTCCCTTCGGTCCCGTCGGTGCTGTCAGGTTCTCCGGCTCCGCCAGCCCCGCCACGTACGCGTCGATCTCCTCCTGACCCGGCTCCGGTGCGAGGTCCGGGAACTCCTCCACCAGCAGCCGCGGCAGCCCGGGCACCGTCCACTCCCCGTACAGGTCGAGCGCGGCCTCCACCGCCGCCTCCTCGAACTCGCCGAAGTCTCCGGCCAGTTCGTCCGGCATCGGCCGGCCCAGCGCGGTCAGCTCGGCCAGGTTGCGGTAGCTGCGCCGCATCAGGCCCTGCTCCAGCAGCCGGCGCGCGCCGTCCGTGGCCATGCCGACCGAGAGCACCCGGGTCGGGCCCCAGCCCTGCTCGTCCACCTCGTCCAGCCAGCCGGTCTGCGCCAGCGCGGCGAACGCGGCCAGCCGCTCCTCCTGCGCCAGCTCCCGGAAGCCGGTCAGCCACTCCCGCACCGCCGCCGGATCCGCGACGTCCACCCCGTACGCGTGCAGCAGCAGCGCGTACAGCCGGGGCCAGGTGACGAGGTCGGCTCGGCGCAGCAGCCCGGCCGCGACCTCGCCCTGCCACTCGGCCTCGGCGTGCAGCCGCTCCTGGCGCTTGGCGTTGAGCCGCTTGGCGGCCCGCTGGTGGTCGGTCAGCAGCCGGACGGCGGCGCCGTACGCCAACGGGTCCGCCTCCGGCTCGGGTTGGACGTACAGGTAGAGCCGCTCGTACAGCAGGTGCTCCACCGCGTTCGAGGTCAGTTCGGGCCAGCCGTCGTGCATCCTGCCCTCGCCCAGCTCCAGCAGGGCCAGCACCGCGCGCAGCGGCGCCCCGGCGACCGGGGTGCGGTCCTCTTCCGCCGCCCAGGCGAGCAGGTCGGCGGCCCTGGTGCGCGGGGCGAGCCGCAGGTCTTCGTCGTTCATAGCTCGAACGGTAACCGCTGGCCGGGAGTAGGGTCGGCTGCCATGGTCCCCGTACGACTCACCGGCCCCCGGCTGGCCATCCGCGAGTACCACCACACCCCCGGAGACGTGGACGCGCTGCACGCGCTGTTCAGCGACCCGGAGGTCACCCGGTACCTCCCCTTCGAGCCGCGCGACCGTGAAACCTGCGCCGACCAGATCGAGCTCTACCTGGAGGAGGCGATGGCGCCGGAGCGCGACACCTACCGGCTCGCCGTCACCCGGCGCGACGACGCCGAGGACCCGGCGGACGCCGCGCCGATCGCCCACGCCTCCCTCACCCTCGGCAAGCACCGCTCCGCCTACCTCGGCTACGTGCTGGGCCGCGATGTCTGGGGCCGCGGCTACGCCGGCGAGATCGCCGGCCTGCTCTGCGAGCTCTCCTTCGAGGCCCTCGGCGTGCACCGGCTGGCCGCCCGGGTCGACGTGGACAACGCGGCCTCCGCCAAGGTGCTCGTCCGGCTCGGGTTCCAGTTGGAGGGGCGGGTCCGGCACGACCTGTACAAGGGTGGCGCCTGGTCCGACTCGTACCTGTACTCGCTGCTCGCCGACGAGTGGCCCGGCGCGGCCGGTTGACCGTCCGGCGCAGGCGTCCGGCGCAGGCGTCCGGGGTGGACGTCCGGGGTGGACGCCAGCCGCCCGCCAGCCGCCCGAAGCGGGTCCGAGGCCTGCTCGGGGGGGTTAACCCCACCCCCGATCCGCCAGGCCTCCGGATCCTCCCCGCCCCGCCGTTCGACCAGACTGAGGCCATCAGCAGCCGAGAACGAGGGACCGAGGCCGGGACATGAGCATCAGCCGAAGCACGCAGGACCGCGAGTGGGACGTCCTCGGTGGTTACGGCGACGACCCGCGTCCCGCTCGGGCCCACCGGACCGAGGAGCCGCCGGCCGTCTGGCGGGCGCCGTTCTCCGGGCACTACTACCGCGAGATCGGCTACACGCTCACCGGCCTGCCGGTATCGGTCATCGGCTTCTCCGTCTCGATCGTCCTGTTCTGCCTGGGGATCGGCACCTTCGTCACCGTTCTCGGCCTGCCCGTCCTCGCCCTCCTGACCACCGTCGCCCGCGGCATGGGCCGGATGGAGCGGGCCCGGGTGCGCGGCATGCTGGCCCTGGACGTGCCCGCCCCGGCGCCGGTGCGCCAGACCCGCCCGGGCACCTGGGGGGCGATCACCGCGCGGCTGGCGGACCCGGTCGGGTGGAAGGCCGCGTTCTACCAGGTGGTGATGTTCCCGTGGGCGGTCCTCAGCTTCGTCCTGTCGCTGGTGTTCCTGCTGCTCGGCTGGGCGATGGCGCTGTACCCGCTCTACCACTGGGTCTTCCCGACCTTCACCTCCTGGCGCGGGTACCAGCTGTTCGACTTCTACGACGGCGACAACGTCCGGCACGTCTACTACGTCGAGGGCGCCTGGCAGATCGCCGGGTTCTCGCTGGCCGGGGTGCTGCTCATCATCCTCACCGCCCAGCTGGTCCGCGGCCTGACCAACGTGAACCGGGCCGCCGCCCAGGGCCTGCTCGGCCGCTGAACCCCGCCTCCCTCCCCAGCCTCCCCTCCCTCCCCGGCCCCGTCCGCGCCCGGACGTGCTCCGGATGCGGGCGGGGCCGGCCCGTGTTCGGATGGCCGGGTGGCCGCCGCACACACCCCCGCCGACCCGGGCGCCATGGGCCGGGACATCCTGGTCACCTCCCGCCCGCTGGACGAGTACTGCGACCTGTTCGACCTCACCCGGGCCCAACTCGCCGCACTGTCGGGCCCGGTGCTGGACTGTCCGGGCGGCGCGGCCGGCCTGGCCGCCGAGGCGCGCGGGCTCGGCTGCCGGGTGATCGCCGCCGACCCGGCGTACGCGCTCCCCGCGTCCGAGGTCGCGGCCCACGCGCTGGCGGCCCGGGCGTCGATGGCCACCGCGATGGCCGCCCGCCCGCACCTGTACCCGGCGCCGGGCTCCTGCCGACCGGACCGCTACCTGCGCAGCTGGGACCGCGCCCGCCGCCTGTTCGTCGTCGACTCGGCCGCGCACCCGCAGCAGTACGTGGCCGCCGCGCTGCCCCGACTGCCGTTCGCGGACGACTCCTTCGCGCTGACCCTGAGCGGCTACCTGCTCTTCGCCTACCCCGAACTGTTCGGCCCCAAGCGGCAGTTGGCCGCCCTGGTGGAACTCGTCCGGGTCACCTCCCCGGGCGGCGAGGTCCGCGTCCAGCCGCTGCACGACGGCCACGGCCGCCGCTGCGGCCACCTCGACCCGCTGCGGTACGCGCTCGGCGAGCAGTGCGTCGCCAGCGAGATCCGCCGTTTCCCCCGCGCCGGGGACGGCCGCACCCGCCGCGTCCTGGTCCTGCGGGCCGCCGACCACCGCCGTCGGTCCGCCGCCGGTGGGTAATGGTCCCTCCCGGCCTGCACCCCTATGCTCACCCGCATGACCGACACGACCATCAGGCGCGCCCGGGCGGCCGACGCCGACCTGCTCACCGAGCTGATCCAGGCCTCCACCGCCTACCGCGGCGACTACGCGGCGATGATCGACGGCTACCGGGTCGCCCCCGAGTACGTCGCCCGGCACGAGGTGTTCCTGGCCTCGGACCCGGCCACCGGGCAACTGCTCGGCTTCTACGCCCTGATCCGCGAACCGGCCGAACTGGACCTCATGTTCGTCGCCGACGCGGCCCAGGGGCTCGGCATCGGGCGGAAGTTGATCGCGGACATGCTGGAGCGCGCCCGGGCGGCCGGGATCGACTCGATCAAGGTGGTGTCCCACCCGCCCGCCGAGGGCTTCTACCTCCAGATGGGCGCCGAGCGCACGGGCACCCGCCCGCCGCAGGTCAAGACGCCCTGGGAGCAGCCCGAACTGCGCTTCACCGTCAAGGAGTTCAGCGGCTAACCGTGGTCGCCGACCGATGGAGCCGACTGGGTCGGCTGGACAGACCCGACAGACCCGACAGGCTCGACAGGCTGGGTGGGCCGGACGGATCGGGCGGGTTCGTTCGGCTGCGCCGGGACGAAGGCCGTCGCCTCCAGCCGGGACAGTATCTTCTCCGCCAGCCAGCTGCGGTCCGACCCGTACGGGATCCCCTCCGGCAGCACCAACTGCCCGGCCACCGCGTCCCGCAACCGCTGCGCCTCGGCGAAGGGCAGCCGGGAGAGCAGGCCCCGGGCGGCCAGCAGCGCGTGGTACTGCTCGAAGCCGGAGCGCGGACGCTCGATCGCGTCCAGCACGCTCGGCAGGTCCGCCAGCGACGGATCGCCCTGCATCAGCGCGAGCGCCTGGATCCGGCGGCCCTCGGAGCCGTCCGCGTACAGCGCCCGCACCTGGTCGGCGGTCAGCGCCGAGCGGCGCGCGGTCGAGCGGACCTCGGCCACCACGCCCTCCGGCCCGGACGAGGGCGAGGAGGCGGGCGGCAGCTGCGCGGCCAGCGCGCCCGACTGCTCCGCACTGCCCCCCAGCAGCCCGAGCTGCTGCATCGCCCGGACCCGCAGGTCGTCGGCGCCCACCTTGTCACCGTGCCGGTCGCGGTCCTGTCCGGCGAGGAAGAGGTCCAGCGCCTGGTCCGCGTCGGTCAGCACCTGGGGCAGCGCGAGCCTGGTCACCAGCCAGCCGGCCAGGAAGCCGAAGACCACGAAGTACAGCACCAGCGCCGCCGCGAACGGCACCGCGGCGGACTCCCCGCCGAGCGCGGGGGCCAGCGCGGTACCGAGCTGGTGCAGCCGCTCGCCGAGCGAGCCGAGCTGGGTCAGCCCGACCCCCAGCAGCACCTTGGTCAGCCAGTCCGACACCTGCTCCAGGTTGGTGTTCGGCGCGTAGGAGCCCTGCGGCTCGCTGCTGCCGCTGCGCACCCTGGGCACCCCGAACAGGAAGCCCAGCGCGCCGCCGAGCACCGTCGAGGCCCCGGCCACCACCAGCCCGCCGCCGAGCGCCTGCCAGGCCTGCTCCCGGCCGAGCGAGAAGAGCAGCAGCCCGAGCAGCCCCGTCCCGGCCAGCGCCCAGGCCGCGGCCCACCGCGCCGTCCACAGGGCCGTCGTGCCGCTCCGCCGTCGCGCCTTCGCCATCGCCTACCCCCTGTGCCCGCGCCGCTGCGCTCCGGAACCCGCGCCGACTCTAGCGCCGCGGCCCCACCACGGGAACGCCCCGGGGGGCGCTCCGGGTACGACGCGGGCGACGACGAAACCGGCGGAGCACACGGACGGCCCGCGGGCTGCTCCTCCGCGCCGGCCCGTGCACCGGCCCCGCGCCGATGGGTGCACGCCCGTCGCCGGCACTGATCAGCACGGATGAATTACCGGCGATCCCGGACTCCCTCCGGTATGTGCGGCCGACCGATCGGGTACCGCTGCCTCGTCCGCCTGCCAATCCGGCCCGCACGGCCCAGACCCGGAGGTCCGCATGTCCACCGGCTCCAGCGCACGGAACTGCCCGTTCGACTTCGCCGAGGCCCTTGAGTTCGACCCGACGCTCCGGCAGCTCATGAGCGACGCACCGGTCAGCCGCATCCGCCTCCCCTACGGCGAGGGGGAGGCCTGGCTCGTCACGGCGTACGACGACGTACGCACAGTGACCACCGACCGGCGTTTCAGCCGCCACGCCATCGTCGGCCGGGACTTCCCGCGCATGACTCCCGAGCCGATCGTCCAGGCCGAGGCGATCAACGTCATGGACCCGCCTGCCAGCAGTCGCCTGCGCAGCCTGGTGTCCAAAGGTTTCACGCCGGACCGCATCGAGCGGATGAGGGCCCGGACCCGGCACGTGGTGGACGAGCTGCTGGACCGCATGCGGGACCAGGGCCCCGTGGCCGACCTCATGGAGCACCTGGCCCACCCGCTCCCGCTGATCACGATCTGTGAGGTCCTTGAGATCCCCGAGGCCGATCGCGCACAGCTGCGCGCCCACGCCCGGACGATGATGGACGTGAGCCTGGACAACAAGCCGAACGCGGTACGGGCCAAGGCCGACCTGCGGGCGTACTTCGCCGAGCTGACGGCCGAGCGGCGCCGGAACCCCGGCGAGGACCTGATCAGCGCACTGGCCACGGCCCGTGACGGCGACGAGGTCCTCGACGAGAAGGAACTGACCGTGATGGCCATGGTCCTGCTGATCACCGGTCAGGACACCACGACGTACCAGCTCGGCAACCTCTCGTACACCGTCCTCACCCGGCCCGACGTGATGGCCGTACTGCGCGAGCGGCCCGAGCGGCTCCCCCAGACGATCCAGGAGATGCTCCGCTTCATCCCCTTCCGCAAGGGCGTCGGCATCCCCCGGGTGGCCCTTGAGGACGTCGAGTTGAGCGGGGTGACGATCCCGGCCGGGGACATCGTGCACGTCTCCTACCTGACCGCCAATCGGGACGGGAGCAAGTTCGAGCGGCCCGACGAGCTGGACCCGGCGCGGACCAGTCCCTCCCACATGACCTTCGGCTGGGGAGCGCACCACTGCCTCGGCGCGCCGCTCGCCATCACCGAACTCGAAGTCGCCCTCGGGACACTGCTGGAGCGCTTCCCCGGGATCGCCCTGGCGAAGCCCGCTGCGGACGTGGAGTGGAACACCACGTCGATCTGGCGCTACCCGCTCGCGCTGCCGGTCACCTGGTGACGGTGTTCCCCGGGAGCCGATGACCGGGTCCGGGGCCGGGCAGAAGGGCCGACGGCCCGCGCACCTCGAGGTGCGCGGGCCGAGGTGCGCGATTGATCGGCCTCCCATAGATTGAGTTGGAGTGGCCCGAACCGGCTCGTGGTCGGCGCCACCGCTCGCACGACGAGCGTCCGATCCCCGACTGCCGGCCCGTCTGATCCTCTGGCGAGACCATCCGGCGAGTCCTCTGCCGTACCGCCTCCGCGTGTCCGGCCGGCAGTGGCTGCCGCCGAGTGGTGAATTCCCCGCCCGTTCAGGGTCGCATGGGGAATACCGCTCGTCAGGAGGAACCCCCCATGGCAGTTCTGTGCAAACCGGCGATAGCCGTACCCGAATACGTCATCACCAACGAGGAGACCCTCGAACTGGCTCGCAGGCTCCACCACGACCATCCGCAGATCGACCTGGCGCTGCGTCTGATCAAGAACACCGGGGTGCAGAAGCGACATCTGATCCAACCCATCGAGGCGGTGCTGGAACATCCCGGGCTGGACCACCGCAGTGCCGTCTTCGAGGCGGAGTCCAAGGCCCGCGTTCCGGCCGTGGTCTCCAAGGCCCTCGAACAGGCCCAAGTGGAGCCGTCGCAGATCGACTTGATCGTGTACGTGTCGTGCACCGGCTTCATGATGCCGTCGCTCACGGCGTGGCTGATCAACAAGCTGGGCTTCCGGTCGGACACCCGGCAGCTGCCGATCGCCCAACTGGGGTGTGCGGCCGGTGGCGCGGCGGTGAACCGGTCCCATGACTTCTGCCTGGCCTACCCCGGCGCCAACGTGCTGATCGTGGCCTGTGAGTTCTGCTCCCTCTGCTACCAGCCCACCGACCTGGGCGTGGGGTCGTTGCTGTCCAACGGCCTGTTCGGCGACGGGATCGCCGCCGCGGTGGTCCGGGGCGAGGGCGGCATCGGGATCCGGTTGGAGCGCAACGCCTCGTACCTCATCCCGAACACCGAGGGGTGGATCTCCTACGCGGTCCGTTCCACCGGGTTCCACTTCCAACTGGACAAACGGGTGCCGGGGACGATGGAGCCCCTCAGCCCGGCCCTGCGCGCGCTGGCGGAGCAACACCAGTGGAACGTGGGCAAACTGGACTTCTACATCGTCCACGCCGGCGGTCCGCGAATCCTGGACGACCTGAGCCACTTCCTGGAGGTGCCGCCCATGGCGTTCCGCTTCAGCCGGGCCACCCTCACCGAGTACGGCAACATCGCCAGTGCGGTCGTGCTCGACGCCCTGGCCCGGATGTTCGACGAGCAGTCGGCTCTCGACGGCCACCACGGACTGCTGGCCGGGTTCGGCCCGGGGATCACCGCCGAGATGTCCCTGGGCACCTGGGCGTCCCCCGAATCCTGACCGGGGAGTCACACGGCAGGCTGCGTCGCGCTGTCGCCGTCGCCCCGGGGCTCGCGCCGGACGGGCGCAGCCGGGGGAGACATGCCGAACCCCCGGGGCCTCGCGTTGAGGGTGTCCCGGGGGCACGACAACTTCTGCGCGTTCCCGTCCGCAGGGCTACGACTAGGCCGTGAGCTCCACGGAGGCGCGCCCGAGCGAGTCAGACGCGCACGCGTGCGCAGTTGCCTTCGTACTCAACTCAGGATCACCTCCTTTCCGTGTGCGTCCACGATAGGCAGCCGGTCGGATGGAGGGCAACGGATTATTCGTGGCGTCGGTCGGGGCGCCGGGCAGTCCGTCGCGGGCCGCCCTTGCCGACCTGAACGCGAAAGGGCCCGGAGGACGAATCCTCCGGGCCCTTCGTTGCTACTGAGTAGCGGGGACAGGATTTGAACCTGCGACCTCTGGGTTATGAGCCCAGCGAGCTACCGAGCTGCTCCACCCCGCGTCGGTAAACACAACAATACGGGGAAGTCACCGAGATGGGAAATCGGTTCTTCAGGCCGCCTCGGCGGAGTGCCTCCCGCGCCGGCCGGCGTGCCGGGCCGACCGGGATCTGGCCCAGGCCGCGAAGCAGACCAGCGCGGCGAAGCAGGGCACCATCAGCGCCCCGTACACCACCAGGAAGCCGTCGGTGCCGAGGTCGGCGGCGGCGTTCCAGGTGCCGTGCAGCGCCATCGCCAGCAGCAGGCCGGTCGGCGCGGCCAGCCGGGCCAGCCAGCGCCGCCCGGTGGTCAGGGCGACGGCCAGGCCGATCCCGGTGAGCGCGGTGAAGAGCGGGTGCGCGAAGGGGGAGAGCAGGGCGCGCAGCACGAAGGTCTGCACGGTGCCGTCGAAGTCGCGCAGGCTGGGCGGATCGCCGAGGCCGATGCTGTCCAGCCGCTGCCGCTGGTCGCTGGTGAACGCCCGGCCCAGGTAGAGGGCGTTCTCGGTGAAGGCGAAGCCGCAGGCGGTCATCCCGCCGAGCACCACCCCGGCCGCCAGGGTGCGCGGCCGGGAGCGGCGGTGCGGGCCGCCGCCGGACGGCGGGGCCGGGCGCAGGTACGGCAGCGGGCGCAGGTACGGGCGCAGCCGCAGCCGCAGCCGGCCCCGGGCGTGCGGACCGGCCGGGCGGCGGGCGTACGTCCGGGGGAGCCGGGGGGCCGGCAGCCGGTGCAGCAGCGGCGCGCAGGGGCGGCCGGTGCGGCGGCCGTGGCAGCGCAGCCGCTGGCCGAGCGGCAGCAGCAGCACCAGCAGGGCGGTGGCCTTGGCGGTCTCCTCGATCAGCGGGGTGGCGATGCCGGCGCCCAGCAGTTCGCCGAGCGGGCCCTGGTGCGAGGTCAGGTAGTCGGCGGTCCAGTTGTTGGCCACGATGGCGACGGTGGTGGCCGCGCAGGCGCCCCAGCCGAGGCAGAACACGGTGTGCCGCAGCGGCACCCGGGCGGTCAGGTTGAGCCAGGCCAGGGCGCCGAGCACGAACGGCAGCGGCACCATCGCCAGGCCGACGCCGACCAGCAGCCCGACGGTGCCGGTCTGCCGCTGGACCAGGTGCAGGATCAGCACCCCGCAGCCGGACAGGGTCAGCACGGCGGTGGCGGTGACCGAGGAGACCGCCACTGAGCGGCCGCGCCGGGGCGGTGCGGGGGGTCCGGCCGACGGCGGTGACGCGGCGCCGGACCAGGGCACGAGGCGGTGGGCCCGGCGCCTCCGGGGCCCCGGGATGGTCCGGGTGTCGCCGGTGCGCGGGACCGTCTCCGGTGCGTCAGCGGCGGCCTGGACGGTGGCCCGGGACCCGCCGCCGGCCGGGCTGCCCATGCGGCACAGGGTAGGCCACCGCACCCGCCCGTCGGGAGGACTCGGGACGAACCGTCCGCCCGGGGCACGGCCCTTCGGTCATCGCGCGGCGGCCTGTTCGAATCGCCGCCGGCGGCTCAGCGGCGGCGGAACAGCAGGTCGTGGACGACGTGGCCCTTGGCCAGCCCGGCCCGTTCGAACTTGGTGACCGGGCGCCAGTCCGGCCGCGGCGCGTAGCCGGGGATGCTGCCGTCCGGGTGGTCCGCGGGCTCCAGCCAGCCGCTGCCGTCACCCTCGGGGTGCAGGTTCTCCAGCTCCGGCGAGGCGGACAGCACGGCCAGCATCTGCTCCGCGTACGGCTCCCAGTCGGTCGCGCAGTGCACCAGGGCGCCGGGGGCGAGCCGGGGCAGCACGAGCTCCAGGAAGGACGGCTGGACCAGCCGCCGCTTGTGGTGCTTGGGCTTGGGCCACGGGTCGGCGAAGTAGACCCGCAGGCCGGCCAGCGAGGCGTCCGGCAGCATGTCGCGCAGCAGGATCACGGCGTCGCCGGCGGCGGGCCGCACGTTCCGCGAGCCGTCGCGCTCCAGCAGGCCGAGCAGGTTGCCGTGGCCGGGGGTGTGCACGTCGGCGGCGAGGATGCCCATGGCCGGGTCGGCGGCGGCCATCGCGGCCGTGGTCTCGCCCATGCCGAAGCCGATCTCCAGGGTGACCGGCAGCTCGCCGAACAGCTCCCGCAGATCGAGCGGGCTGCCGTCGATCGGTATGCCGTAGGCCTCCCAGCCCCGGTCCAGGGCGCCCGCCTGGGCGTTGGTCATCCGGCCCCGGCGCGGCTGGAAGCTGCGGATGCGCCGCTCGCGGTGCTGGTCCTCGGTGGCCTTGTGCGGGTACATCGGCGCGGGGTAACCGGCCGGCGCGGCGGACAGCCGGGCGGACGGCGAGGGCTGGGGGATCGGGGCGGTGGCAGTCACAATTCCCCGAGTCTACGGGGCCGCCCGGCCCCTCCCGCAGGTGCTGTGACCGGGCTCATCCGCCGGCCTCCAGCGCGGCCAGCGCCCGGCGGGCCACCTCGCGGCCGATCGGCAGCGAGGCCGTCGCGGCGGGCGAGGGGGCGTTCAGCACGTGCACCGCGCGGCGGGGGGAGCGCGGGTCGGCCGGGTCGAAACCGGCGAAGGCGAAGTCGTCCAGCAGCGAGCCGTCCCGGGCCACGGCCTGGGCCCGGACCCCGGCGCCGGCCGGCACCAGGTCCTCGGCGGCGACCGCGGGCAGCAGCCGCCGCACGGCGGCGGTGAACGCCCGCTTCGACAGCGAGCGGTGCAACTCGCCCACCTCGTACCGCCAGTGCCGCCGGGCGATCCGCCAGGCGCCGGGGAAGGCCAGCGTCCCGGCCAGGTCGCGCGGGCGCACGGTGCGCCAGTCGTAGCCCTCGCGGGCCAGCGCGGGCACCGCGTTCGGGCCGACGTGCACGTCCCCGTGGACGCCCCGGGTGAGGTGCACGCCGAGGAACGGGAAGGCCGGGTCGGGCACCGGGTAGACCAGGCCGCGCACCAAGTCCCGTCGCCCCTCGGTCAGTTCGTAGTACTCGCCGCGGAACGGCACGATCCGCACCCCGGGCTCGTCCCCGGCCAGCCGGGCGATCCGGTCGCTGTGCAGCCCGGCGCAGTTCACCAGCACCCGGCAGCGCAGCTCCCCGGTGGAGGTCTGCACCGTCACGCCGTCCGCCCGCCGGGCCACCGCCCGCAGCTCGCAGCCGAGCCGGAGCTCCGCACCGGCCTCCCGGGCCAGCCGGGCGTACGCGGTGGCGACGGCCGGGAAGTCGCAGACGCCGGTCGTGCCGACGTGCAGCCCCGCCACCCCGGTGACCTGCGGCTCGTACCGGGCGATCCCGGCCCGGTCCACCTCGGTGACCGGGATGCCGTTCGCCCGCCCGCGCTCGGCCAGCGCGGCCAGCCGGGGCAGCTCCTCCGCGCCGGTGGCCACGATCAGCTTGCCGGTGACCTCGTACGGGACGCCCTGCTCGCGGCAGAACGCCACCAGCTCGGCGGCGCCCGCCACCGCGTACCGGGCCTTGTACGAGCCCGGCCGGTAGTAGACGCCGCTGTGGATCACGCCGCTGTTGCGCCCGGTCTGGTGGGCGGCGAAACCGGGCTCCTTCTCCAGCACCGCGAGCCGCAGCCCCGGTCGGGCCCGGGTCAGCGCGTACGCGGTGGCGAGGCCGACGATCCCGCCGCCCACCACCAGCACGTCGACGTCGTACGCCACCGCCCGCTCCTCGCAGTCCGCCCGGCTCCCCCCGCCGATGCTGCCACGCCGGGCGGGGCCGGTCGAGGGCGCGCCGGCCGGGTGGAGGGCGCGCCGGCCGGGTGGAGGGGCGGCCCCGGGGCCCCGGGGCTACGCCTGCCAGGGCCAGGCGGCGTCGCGCCCCGCCTCCAGCAGCGGGATCAGCCGGAAGGCGGTGTCGCTCAGCCCGCCGAAGGTGTGCCGGTGGGCGCTGCCGCTCGGGCCGTGGCCGGGCGCGTAGCCGGCCAGGTTCCAGGTGTAGACGGGCACCTGCGCCGGTACGGCCGCGAGCGGGTCGCGGCCCCAGCGGCCCGGGCCGGTCTGCTCGTCGGTGACGATCACCACCCGGTCGTGGCCGCGGTAGTGCGCGCGGACGGCGTCGGCGGTGTCGGTGCCGCCGAGGCTGGAGAAGCGCTCCAGCACCCGCAGCACCGCCTCGCCCCGCTCGACCTTCAGGACCCGGCTGGTGGTGCCGAACTCGACCAGGTCGGCGTCGGCGGCCCGGACCTTCAGCGCGGTGCCGAAGATCGCCGCCGAGTCGGCCCGGTTGAGCTGGGTCTGCGCGCTGGGCCGGTCGAACATCGAGCCCGAGCGGTCCACCAGGATCAGCGTCCGGCCGGGCAGCGCGGGCACGTTGGCGAGCGAGTGGCCGAGCGCGGTCTCCAACGCGTGCCCCCAGCGCAGCGACGGCGCGTGCCGGTACGCGGCCAGGTAGCGGAACGGGAACTGGCGCGAGCGCCGTACCTCGCCCTTGTCGGAGATCCGCCGGGCCACCTCGGCCGCGACCTCGTCCGACACCCCGGCCCGGTCGAAGTTGCGCAGGTTGCGCACCAGCGCCATCGGGCCCATCGACGGGATGACCGCCTCCCAGACGGCCGCGTCCAGCGGGCCCTGCAGCCAGCCGGCCAGCGCCTCCCAGGTCAGCCCGGCCGCGGCCAGCCGCTCGGCGCCGTCCGGCGCGGTCACGGCCGCCCGGCGCTCGCCGACCGGCAGCGCGAGCAGCTCGCGGTTGGCGGTCAGCATCCGGTCGGACGCGGGCGGGACGGCCTCCTCGGGCCGGTGCCGGCGGTCCAGCGCGTACTCGAACAGCGCGCCCTGCCAGGGCTTCTGCGGATCCGGCGCGGGGTGCGTCAACTCCAGGACGTCACCGAAGCGGTAGCCCTTGCCGACGGTGTCGTACTTGAGCAGCGAACGGGCGTGGTAGAGGCGGCGGACGGCGTCCGCGACGCCGCGCTTGACCGGCTTGGGCAGCGCCCGGCCGTAGCGCGAGGTCCAGTAGGCGAGCAGTTCGCCGGGCTCGTCGGGGCGCTGCAGCACCGCGTCGACGACCTGCCGGGAGTAGCCGTGGGCGCCGGCGTCCAGCCGGGCCCGGGTGAACTCGGCGGCGCCGACCAGGGCGGCGGTCCGCAGCTGGGCGCCGTAGCGCAGCCAGCGCAGCAGCCCGAGCGTCCACTCCGGCTCGGCGACGGCGAGTTCGCGCACCAGCGCGGTGTAGCGGTCGTCGCGGTCGCCGCCACGCTCGTAGAAGGTGTCCTGTCCGACCATGTTGGTGATCGCCAACAGGAAGAGTTCGGACTTGCGGTCCCGGGCGAAGCCGGGGCCGCCGTTGTGGTTGGTGGTCCGCCGACCGGTGGTGGTCACGGGCGAGGTCGGACTCGCCTTGGCCTTGCGGATGTTGAATCGGGACATGCGGAAGCCTCCCTCGGACTGCCGGTGGTGGAACGGGAGGGAGGCATGGCAGCGAAGGGGTGCCCGAGATCGTGCCGGCCAGGCGGCCGACGTCGGCGGAGGTGTATGCCTTGTGCTCTTCCGAATTGAGCTAGCGGCCGCACTCGCGCACGGCACGCCCGGGACTTGAACCCGGAACCGCAAGATCCGAAGTAACCCCCGCCTGCGCACCGGGCACTCCGAAGCGCACTGCCTCCCGAGATCAAAGGTGGCTGCGGTGTTTCGCGGGCTCGAACCGCAGCGCCACTACGGGCGCCTCACCAAGAAGTAACCGCCGCCGTCGCACCGGGAGGTGCGGAATTCTATTCACGTGTAGGTGTCCAGAGATCGAAGGCGGCTGAGGTGACGTAGCTGCTCTACCAGACTGAGCTACACCGGCGAGTACCGGCGGCGGGATTCGAACCCGCGACACGCCCATTAAGAGTGGAAGTAACCTCTGCCTGCGCACCTGGACGAGAGGAACCATAGCCAGGCCCCGCTCGCCGGTGCACCTCAATTACCGTCAGGCCCGCCCCCCGGTCACGCCGGGGCGACCAGCACCGCGCGGGCCCGTTCGGTCAACTCGCGGACGCGGCGCTCGCCCTGGAACGGCTCCAGGCGGCGCAGCATCTCCACCACGTACTCCCGGCTGCGCTGCGAGGAGATCCGGCCGGCCACCTCGACGGCGCGCTCGCCGGCGGCGACCGCGGCGTCCAGGTTGCCGGCCTCGGCCTCGGCCATCGCCGAGACCACCAGCCGCAGGCCGTGCGAGCGGACGAAGCCCTCGGTGGGCTTGGCCAGTGCCTCGCGGGTGAACTGGCGGACCTTGGAGGGCACTCCGAGGTCGCGGAAGCACTCGGCGGCGTCGGCGGCGAGCCGGTCGTAGGCGTAGAAGTCGATCCACGCCGGATCGGGATCCCCGGCGCGGGCCCGTTCAAGTGCGCTCTCCGCCGCGCCGAGCGCCGTCGCGCACGCCGCCGCGTTGCGGGCCTTGGCCTGGGCCCGTGCCTCCACCAGGTGGAAGAAGCTCATCGTCCGGGCGGTGGCCAGGCCCCGGTTGCGCTCCAGGGCGGCCTGGGCGAGGTCCACCGCCTCCTCGGCGAAGCCCCGGTAGCCGGCCTGCAGGCTCATCGAGGCGAGCACGTAGCCGCCGAGCGGCACGTCGGCGGCGGCCCGGGCGAGCCGCAGGGCCTGGATGTAGTAGCGCTGGGCGGCCTCGTGCTGCCCGGTGTCGAAGGCCATCCACCCGGCCAGCCTGGTCAGTTCGGCGGTCGCGCCGAACAGCGCCCGGCCGACGGTGTCGCTGTACGAGGCCAGCAGCAGCGGGGCCGCCTCCACCCGCAGGCACTCCGGCACCATCGACGAACGCCAGTCCCCGCCGCCGTACTTGGAGTCCCAGCGGCGGGCCTCCTGGGCGGCCTCGCGGAGCTTGGCGGCGTCCGAGTGGCCGACCCGGTAGGAGGACGCCTCGCTGGGCGCGCGCGGCGCCTCCCGGGCGACCGAACCGTCCGCCGGGGTGATCAGCCAGCGGGACACCGGTGTCGCGTAGGCGGCGACCGAGAAGGTGCCGGCCAGGCTGTCGCTCCAGCGGCCGCCGCCGGGGCCGCGGCGCAGGTCGAGGTCGACCCGCCACAGGTCGGTGGCGGAGCGGACCGCCTCGGCGACGTCGCGCGGGAAGGCCAGGCCGAGTTCGGGGGCCGGGTCGGTGTCGCCGAGGCCGATCTCCTCCAGCGGCACCGGTCGGCCGAGCTTGCCGCCGATCGCGGTGGCGATCAGGTGCGGGACGGGCCCCTGCGGGACCATGCCCTTGCTGACCCAGCGGGCCACCGAGGTCTTGTCGTACCGCAGGGTCAGCCCGCGCTGGGCGCCGAGGTCGTTGACCCGGCGGGCCAGTCCGGCGTTGCTGATCTGGGCGAGGGTCAGGAGCGTGCCGAGCCGTTCGTTCGGTCCTCGTGGGCTGACGGTCATGGTGGCGGCGGCACCTCCTGCGGCCTTGTGCGCGGGGCCCGGGCGGCACCGGGCCGTAGCTGCTGCACCTAGAGTAGTCGGACGCGTTCCGACGGTTAAGAGGCCGCATTCCGGATGGCGGGATCGCGCACCCGGCGGTGCGGCGCCGACTCCTCGCCGGGGTTGGTCCGGACCACTCGGATCGGGCCGGGGGTGCCGCGCGCCGGAGCGTCGTGCTCCGGTCCTGTGTTCACGTGCGCCCGGCCGTGCCCCCTGGCTCGACCGGCTGGTCGGCGATTCGCTGGTGGTCGTGGGTCGGCCCGCCGTCGAGGACCCGGCGGGCCGGGGGATACCGCCGCCTCAATCCCCGCGGGCGGCGGCTGAGTCCGGGAGGGCATGCGGATGCCCTCCCGGGCGGGGCGACGCCTTTCGGCCATCTCGCGATGCCCATGTCAAAGGCGGTGCGGGGGGCGGTCCGGGTCACGGAGGGGAAGGTCCGGCCCGCCCTGCGGACCGCGCGAACACGTCAACCCCCGGTGCCCGCACCGGGATCACCGCCCGAACCCGAACCGAACCCGAACCGAACCCGAACCGGACCCGAACCGGGACCGCACCGGGACCGTACCGGGGTCACGGTCGGAACCGGAACCGGCAACACCGGCCACGGGAACGCCAACCGGTGGCACGATGTCTCCTGACGGCGCGCCGGTACCCGGGGCGGCCGCCACGGCACGCCACGGCACGCCACGGCACGCCGCGGAGCGGCGAGGAGCCGCCCGGCGGCGGACGCGCCGTACGGGTGCAGGTCCTCGTCCGGTGGAGGCGCGATGCGGTGGCTGACGGGCTGGAGCACGGGCGTGCCCCGGGCGGGCGCGCCAGCGCACGAGGCACTCGGTACGGTCGCGCCGATCGCCGCGCGCCCCCTGTGGACCGGACCCAACCCGCTCTGGGCCGTCGGAGACTGGCGCCCCGAGGAGATCCGCCGCGCCACCCTGCGCCCCGGCGCCCCCGCCACGGTCACCACCGGCCCCACCGCCCCCGACCCGGTCGAGGACACCCCCGCCACCCTGCGCCTCGCCGTCCTCGGCCACTGCGGCGCCACCGACGCCGAACTCGCCGCCGGCCTCGCCGCCGCCCGCGGCGGCGCCGTCCGCCACCTCACCACCTGGCCCGGCAGCTACACCGTCGTCCTGCGCACCGGCACCCGCTCCACCCTGCTGCTCACCGACCTGGCCGGCGCCCAGCCGGTCTTCCACACCCCGTGGGCCGGTGGCACCGCGTACGCCACCGCCGCCCTCCCGCTCGCCGACCTGGTCGGCGCCCCGCTGGACACCGGCCACCTCGCGGCCCGGCTCGCCTGCCCCGAATCGCCCGAGGCGCTCGGCACCGGCACCCCGTACCTGGGCGTCCAGCGGGTGCCGCCCGGCCATGTGCTCGCCATCCGCGGCGGCCACCCCTACCTCTCCGCCTACGACGACCCCGCCGTCCGCGAGCAGCCGCGCGACGAGGCGCCCGCCGTCCGCGAACTCACCCGCGCGCTGCTGGAGTCCGTCCGCTCCCGGGTCCGCACCACCGCGCCCGCCGCCGCCACCGCGCAGGGCCCGGCCGGACGCGCCCGGCTCGGCGTCGACCTCTCCTACGGCACCGCCTCCGCCACCGTCGCGCTGCTCGCCGCCGCCGTGCCGCTGCCGCCGGTGCCCGCGAGCACCGCCCCGGAGCGCCTGCCGGCCGTCAGCGCCGGGGTCAGGAACGGCGCGGTCAAGGGCTCCTGGGCCCGCGCCGCCGTCCAGGAACCCTCCACCCCCGAGCAGTTGGCCGCCGTCACGCTCGGCGAGACCGAACCCCCGACCACCCTCGCGCTCGCCCCCGACACCCCCCGGCTGCGGCACACCGTGCTCCACCCAGGCCCCGACGCCCTCCCGTACGCCGGACTGCACGCCGACGCACCGCCCGGCCGGCTCACCGACGAGCCCGGCCCCGAACTCGTCGCCGCCGCCCGCGCCGAGGCCCGCTTCGACGCCGGCGGCACCGACCACCTCACCGGCTACGGCGCCCGCCAGGTCCTCGACGGCCACCCGGCCCGGCTCGCCGACCTCATCCGGGCCGGCCGACCGCGCGAACTGCTGCCCCCGGTCGCCGCGCTGGCCGGCGCCGACCGGGCCGTCGTCGGTGTCCTGGCCGGCGCGCTGCGTACCCCGCTCACCGTGGTCCGGGCCGCCCACCGGCTCTCCCGGGTCCGGTACGCCGAGGCGCTGGACGCCGCCGCCGCCAAACTGGCGGCCCGCCACGTCCCGGACGACGGCGGCACGGCGGGCGACCGCTCGGTCGGCGACCTCGCCTGGTGCGTCCCCGGCCCGGCCGCCCGCTGGCTCTCCGACGAGGCGCTCTCCTCCGTCGCCCTCCGGCTACGACTGGCGGCGCGCAAACCGGCGCCCGACGAACGCCCAGGCGCACACCGTGCCCGGCACGCCCTCTACCGGCACGCGCGCTCCTACCGCACCCTCGTCCACGCCGCCGAACAGCCCGGCCAACGGCTGCACGCGCCGTTCCTCGACAACCAGGTGGTCCGCGCCGCCCGCCTGCTGCCCGACGACGTCCGCCTCCAACCTGGTGCCCGGCACGCCCTCCTGCACGCCGTCCTCACCGGCGCCGGCCGCACCGACCTGCCCCCCGACTGGGGCCGCGGCCCGCGCCCCGACCGCACCGCCCCCGCCCGGGCCGGCCTGCGCCTCGCCGCCGACGGCCTCGCCGAACTCTTCGACGCCCCCCTCCTCGCCGAAGCTGGCCTCATCGACCTCCCCGCCGTCCGCGCCGGCCTCGCGGACCCCGCCACCCCCCTCTCCCCGGCCGCCCTCGCGGGGCTCGCCGACCTGGTCTCCACCGAACTCTGGCTCCGCCGCATCCGCGCCCGCCGCCACGGCGCCTGCTGGACCGGCCTCCCCGTGGCCCGACCCCCGGCCCTCAGCCCCGTTCCGCCCTCCTGACCCCCGCCGGGCGCGCCGCCCGCTCCGGGCCCCGCTGCTCACCCCGCCGTCGGCCCCTGCGGCGCGGGGAGTGTCATGAATCAGGTGGACACCCTGATCAAGGGAGACACTGATGAGCTCGCTGACGGATCACCAGATCGGGTCGGTTCCTGACGGGTCGG